>CAXTMD010000125.1:0-10939 GCA_964245035.1 uncultured Chthoniobacterales bacterium | reverse complement strand
GCCTGTCTGTTTCCCAGCCACGTCCCGAAACGCGGCAGGCGGAGCGCCTGCCCTGCAACCGGAGGGCGGCCGTTGCGTCAGCCGGCGCCTTCCGCTACAGTGTGCTCCGCCAACGTGAACCCCTACCTGCGAAAACTCTTCCGCTTTAACTGGGTGCTCTTGGCCCTCATGATCGCGCTGTGCGTGTGCAGCGTCGTGGCGATCTACTGCGCGACGTTCATGCGCGACCCGCACTCCTACCTGCACCAGTCGCCGAGCAAACAGGCGGTCTGGATCGCGGTGAGCATGGTGGTGTTCATCGGGGTAAGCCTGCTGGACTACAAGTGGATCAGGTGGGGCGCGCTGCCCGTCTACATCGGCGGCGTGTTCCTGCTGGTGCTCTGCAAGTTCGTCGGCAAAACGCACTTCGGCGCGAAGAGTTGGATCGAGTTTGGCTCCTTCAGCCTCCAGCCTTCGCAGCTCGCCATCCTCGGCGGCATCATGATCATCGGTTTGCTCCTGAGCGAATACCGCCGCATGCACCCGATGCTGAAGATCCTCCTGTGCGGGGTCATCGCCGGGCCGCCGTGCCTGCTGGTGGCGATGCAGCCGCAGCTCGGCGGCGTCATCGTGTGGATCCCCGTCATCATGGTGATGCTCTTTGTCGGCGGCATCCCGCTGCGCTACCTGCTCGCGATCATGCTTCTAGGCATCGCGATCATGCCGGTGGCCGCGCATTTTCTCAAGCCGTTCCAGTACCAGCGCCTGACGACGTTCCTCGACCCCGACGCGGACCCACTCGGCGCGGGCTGGAACGTCAACCAATCGCTCACTGCCATCGGGTCCGGCGGTTGGCCGCGCAAGGGTTTCCGTGCGCGCGACACGCTCGTCGAGCAAAACCTCCTGCCGCCCACCGTGGCGCACACGGACTTCATCTTTTCGGTGATCGGCGAGGCGTTTGGCTTCGTCGGCTGCTCCACGCTGCTGTGCATCTTTGCGTTCACCCTGGTCACGGGCATGTACGTCTCCTACCAGGCCAAGGACCAGCTAGGGCTGCTGATCGCCGCGGGCGTGATGACGCTTTTCTTCACGCACGTCTTCATGAACGCCAGCATGACGATCTCGCTCATGCCCATCGCTGGCCTGCCGCTGCCCATCGTCAGCTACGGCGGCACGTTCGTGATGATCATCATGTTCTCGCTCGGCCTCGTGCAGAGCGTGTGGATCCACCGCAAGAACATCGTGCCGGCGCGAGCGGTCAACTTCTCCGCGCCCGAGAAGAAAGCCGTCGCCGCCCGGCCCGTCAGCCACGCCGCGGCAGCACGCTGAAGCTCTGGCGGAACTTGGCGATGCTGTCCGCCGGCAGCACGCCGCGCCACTGCGCGCCGGGGTAGACGACCGAGCGCCGCCCGATGATCGAGCCGGGGTTGAGCACGGCGTTGCAGCCGATTTCCGCGCCGTCGCCGAGCACCGCGCCGAACTTCTTCAGCCCGGTGCCGATCCGCGGCGAGCCCTCGGCTTCCACGAAAATCTCGCCGTGGTCGAGCTTGACGTTGGACAGGATGGCTCCCGCGCCGAGGTGGCTCTTGTAACCCAGGATCGAGTCGCCGACGTAGTTGAAGTGCGGCACCTGCGCGCCGTCGAACAGCAGGCAGTTTTTGAACTCGCACGAGTTGCCCAGCACCGCGCCGTCGCCGACGAGGACGTTTTCGCGCACGTAGCAGCCGCTGCGCACTTGGCAGTTCGCTCCGATCCAGGCCGGACCTTTGATCGTCGCACCGTTTTCGATCACGGTGCCCTCCCCGATGAACACGTCCGGGCCGATGTACGGCTTGCCGACGAGTTCACCCTGCACGCCGGGTTTCAGGCTGAATTGCAGGTAGGCAGCGATCTTGTCGAGCGCATCCCAGACGTTGACGGCGTGCTCAAACAGAACACGGTGCGCGGTGCGTTCGAGGTCGAGGAAATCGGCCGGCGCAAAGGAGGTGGGCATGTCCGCTTTATACACGCCGCTCAGGCGCGCGTCACCTTCTGCCCGTCCTTGGTGTCCTTGACCGCCCAACCGAGCGCGGCGACGGCGTCGCGGAGTTCGTCGCTGCGCTTCCATTCCTTGGCGGCGCGGGCTTGCGCGCGCTGGTCGAGGAGTGTTTGCACCTCCGCGGGGTAGGCGTTCGCGTTGGCGTCGGGTTCGATGGCGAGCGTGCGGTTGATGCGCCCCCACCATTCCAGTAAACGCCGGGCGTGTGCCGGGGCGAGCTGGCCCTTGTCGAGCGCGGAGTTGCTCTCGGTGATGATGGTGAACAGCACGCCCAGCGCCCCGGAGATGTTCAGGTCCTTGTCGAGCGCCTCCTCGAACCGCTCGTGGTCCGCGAGCGGGTGGGGCTCGCCCGTGGCCGCACCTGCGGCGTGGTCGGTCAGCCGCGCCACCCAGGTGTCGATGCGCTGCAACTGCGCGCGCGCGTCGGCCATGCCCTCGAAGGTGAAGTTCAGCGGCAGGCCGTAGTTGACCCGCAAAAGGGCCAGGCGCACCTCGCGTCCGCTGAAGCCTTTCTCCAGCACGTCGCGCATCGTATAGAAGTTCCCGAGCTTCTTGCTCATCTTCTGGCCGTCCACCATGAGATGCTTGCAGTGCATCCAATAGCGCACGAACTTTTTGCCCGTCACGGCCTCGGTCTGAGCGATCTCGGCCTCGTGGTGGGGGAAGATGTTGTCCTCGCCGCCGCAGTGGATGTCGAGTTCGTCGCCGAGCAGCGCGCCGGCCATCGCGCTGCACTCGATGTGCCAGCCCGGCCGGCCGCGGCCCCACGGACTGTCCCAACCCACGTCGCCGTCGGCCTCGTCCCATGCCTTCCAGAGCGCGAAGTCGCCGATGCTTTCCTTCTCGTACTCGTCGTTTTGGATGCGGCCGGTCGGACGGAGTTCTTCGAGGTCGAGGTGCGCGAGGCAACCGTATTTCGGGAAGCGGTTGATGCGGTAGTAAACGCTCTTGTCGTCGGCCTGGTAGGCGTAGTCGCGCTCGGTGAGGGTCGAGATCATCTCGACCATCCGCGCGATGTACTCGGGCGCGGTCGCCTCGGGGAACGACTCCGCCGGCTCAATCCGCAACGTTTGCAGGTCCTCGAAGAACGCCTTCTTGAACGGGGCGGTGAACTCCGCGAGCGCCACGCCGGCTTGGCGGCAGCCCCGGATCGTCTTGTCGTCCACATCGGTGAGGTTCATCACGCGACGCACGTGGTAGCCGCGCGCTTCGAGGTGGCGCTGAAGCAGGTCCTCGAAGATGTACGCACGGAAGTTCCCGATGTGCGCGAAGCTGTAAACGGTCGGCCCGCAGGTGTAGAGCTTGACGGTGCGGCCCGCCGTGTCGAGCGGGGCAAATTCTTCGAGCGCGCGGGAATAAGTGTTGAAGAGGCGCAGGGCCATCGCGCAAAATTCACCGGCTTCCCAAAACTCACAACCCGCAACTCACAACCCGGGCGGCGGCGCGGGCGGGGCGGTTTCGGGGGCGGCATCCCCCGCGTCGCGTTCGACGCTGGCAATCGCCATGGCCGCGATGCCCTCGCCGCGCCCGAGGAAGCCCATCTTTTCGTTCGTCGTCGCCTTGATGCTGACCCGTCCCGGGTGCAAGCGCATGCTCTCCGCGAGTTTGTGCCGCATTTTCTCCAGGTGCGGCGCGATCTTGGGCGCTTCGGCGATGAGCGTGGCGTCCACGTTGACGATCCTCGCGTCCCGCCCGGCGAGGAGGTCCACGACGCGCGCGAGAATTTCCGTGCTGCGGATGCCGCGGATGGATTCGTCGGTGTTGGGAAAGTGATGGCCGATGTCGCCTGCGGCCACCGTACCGAGCAATGCATCGGCGATGGCATGGATCAACACGTCGGCGTCGGAGTGTCCCTCCAGTCCCTTGGAATGGGGGATTTCTACGCCGCCGAGGACGAGTGGCCGGCCCTCGACCAAAGCATGCACGTCGTAGCCGATGCCGGAGAAGGTTTGTCGCGCCATAAAGAGGATCAGTAACAGATGACTGGTGAAGAAGGGTGCTTCCCACCTTTCTGTCATCCTGAGGCGAGTGCAACGAGGCGAAGGACCTCGCCGGAAGGTACACGTGTGCCTCCACTAAACGCCCGAGCAGATGTCTGTCGGGTCAACCGCGAAGGACGGGCGAGCACCCCGCGGCGAGGTCCTTCACCTCGTTGCACTCGCCTCAGGATGACAGAAGCGGGCGGTGCGCACGGTTGAAACGCAATGGTTCGTGGCCGCACGCGGTCCGATCACCCCACCACATCCTGTCCACGCTCGGAGATCTCCGCGATGTGTCCGCTCGACGCGATGATGGAAAACTTGTCCGGTTTGTCGCGACGCGGCTGCATCTCGATTCTTCCGCCGGCGTTCTCGCAGAGGAGAATGCCGGCCGCCACGTCCCACAGGCTGATGCCTGCTTCGATGTAACCGTCCAGCCGGCCGCACGCGACGTACGCCAGATCGAGCGCCGCGCTGCCCATCATGCGGCACTTGCGCACGCGGTGGATCATCTGTTCAAGCACGGGCAGATTGCGGTCGATGGTCTCGGTGACCTTCGCCAAACCGACAGAGAGGATCGCCTCGGAAAGCTGCGTCCGCGCGCTGACGGAGATCGGCGCACCGTTGAGCGTTGCGCGGTTATCCTCGCGGTCGGCCGCGAAGAGTTCGTCACGCATCGGGTCGTAGATGACTCCGGCGAGGATTTGTTCCTCCCGGCGCACCGCGATGGAAGTGCAGAAATGCGGGATGCCGTAGAAATAGTTCACGGTGCCGTCGAGCGGATCGACGATCCACTGAAACTCGCTCGCCTGGTTGCCGCCGATGCCTTCCTCCCCGTAGATCGCGTGGTCGGGGAAGCGGGCGAGCAGGATCTCGGTGATGAGGTCCTGCGTGCGCACGTCAAGTTCGAGCTTGATGTCGTGCGCAGCGAATTCGTTCACGCGGCGTTCGCCGAGAAAATGGCCTTTCAACAACGCACCCGCGGCACGCGCGGCGGTGACGGCAACATCCAGATAGAGAGACATGATCAGCTAACAGTAGGCAAAAAGCGCGGAGCGTCGCGCGGGGAAAAAGATCAGGGGGAGAAAACAGAGTTTTCTCCCCCTGAGCGGTTGATGGTTAAGGAATCGGTTTGGGAAGAACCGCAGAGAAGAGGATTACTTCGTCTTCTTCGCGGCAGTCTTCTTGGCCGGGGCGGCTTTCGCAGCGGCGGCTTTCGCCGGAGCGGCTTTCGCGGCCGGAGCTTTCTTCGCCGCCAACTTCTTGGCGGGCGCTTTCTTTGCCGGGGCGGCCTTGGCGGCCGGGGCTTTCTTGGCAGGAGCTTTCTTCGTAGGCATCAGTCTCAACCCCCTTTCTGCCGCAGGTTGCGGCGCTATATGTTGTATGTGAAGCGTGCTTGCTCCACATGTTGTAGCAGTTAGCGATCAGTGGTTAGATCGTCAACTACAATTTGAAAAATTCGTCAAATATTTTTACGAGGGCCGCCGCGAGCGCACTTTTTTGCGCCCGCGGAAGCACGCGGATTTCTCCCGAAGCGAACAACAACGTCAGTTCATTCTCATCGCTCTCGAACCCGACCCTCGCTTGGCTCACATCGTTGGCGACGATGAGCGTGCAGCCCTTTGCGCGCAGCTTCTCGCGGGCATGTGCAAGTACGTCGTTCGTCTCCGCCGCGAAGCCGACCACGACCGGTCTTGGGTCACCTGACGCGCGCGGCACGTCGCGGAGTGAACGTAGGATATCGCGCGTGGGCACGAGTTCGAGCGTGAGCGAGGAGCGCGTGCCCTTTTTGATTTTGTGTTCCTCCACTTTCGCGGGGCGAAAATCCGCCACCGCTGCGCATAATACGCACACGTCCGCGCGGGTAACCCGTGAATGTACCGCCTCGTACATTTCCTCGCTCGTGGTCACGCGCAGGGTCTGCGCACCCTTCGGTGGCGTGAGCGCGACGGGGCCCGTGATGAGCACGACCTCGTGCCCGGCGTCGAGCGCCGCTTGCGCGACGGCGTAGCCCATCTTGCCCGAGGAGCGGTTGCTCAGGTAGCGCACCGGGTCGAGCGGTTCGCGCGTCGGGCCGGCGGTGACGAGGATTTTCATGACGACGCTCGGCCGCACCTCCTTTCCAAATCGAGTGTGCCCGAAGGTGGGTTCCGAGGAAAGACTTTCTTGCGGGGTGGTGTCATGTTGCGGCCGATGATGGACGAACCGTGCGTCTTCTGCGGGATCGTGGCCGGCACCATGGACGCAAGCATCGTGCATGCCGACGAGCACACGCTGGCCTTCGTCGATCTGCGCCAGTTCCATCCCGGTCACGTGTTGGTCATCCCGCGTCGGCATCTGCACGACGTGCGCGAACTCGACGCGGAGACCGGTGCTGCCCTCATGCAGACCGTGTCGAAGATCGCCGCGGCGGTCGGTCGTGCGTTTCCGAACGCAGGGTTGAGCGTGTGGCACTCGATCGGTCCGGCGGCTTTCCAGGAAGTGCCGCACCTGCACTTCCACGTGCATCCGCGTTTGGAGAACGACGGTTTTCTGCAAGTGTATCCTCTCAACCCACCGACATCCGACCAGCGCACGCTCGAACTTTACGCCGCGAGCGTGCGCCGAGAACTGGAACCACGACCATGATCCCGCCGGAACTCTACGACGCGAAGATTCCGTTAGTCGGCGGCGGCTGCATCGTCACGCGCGCGGACGGCCTCCTCTTGCTCGGGCGCAACCACGGCGGCGGCTGGTCGCCGCCCGGCGGGCACCTCGACTTTGGCGAAACTCCGGCGGCCGGCGCGACGCGCGAGACCTTTGAAGAAACCGGTGTGCGCGTGCGCTACGTGGAGTTCGTGGCGATTACCAACGACCTCATGGAAGATCGCGGCAAGCACTACATCACGATCTGGATGCGCGGCGATGCCGATGGGACCGAGGCTGTCCTCTCCGATCCCGCCGAGATCGCGGAGCTTGGCTGGTTTGCGGCGGACGCGTTGCCGCAGCCCAGAGCGGTTTACTTCGAAAACTTCCTTGCCGGCCGCCGTATGCCCGCGGCGTCGGCGGATGAGCCATTCCGATGAACGACGCCGGGCCGAACCGTTATTCTGCCGCGTGGTTCCAGTTCTTCCATGTCGGCATCGCCGCCGCGCGCACGGAACACGAAGCGGCGTTCGTGCGCCGGTGTTGCCCGCTGCCGGATTTCGCGCGGGTGCTCGACATTTGCTGCGGGATGGGCCGCCACGCGCGGCGGTTAGCGGCGGACGGCTACACGGTCACCGGCATCGAACGCGACGAGCAGGCGATCCGTGCCGCCCGTGCGCAGGGCGGCGGCCCGGATTATCTCCAGGCTGACCTGCGTGTTTACCAACCCACACCCGGATCTTGCGATGCGGTGATCGTCCTGTCGCAGAGTTTCGGCTACTTCGATCCCGATACCAACCGCGCCGTGCTCGCGCGTCTCGGCGCGGGCTTGCGTCCCGGCGGCCGGGTCGTGCTTGATCTGTGGAACCCGGACTTCTTCGCGCCACGCCAGGGGCAACTCGCGTTTGAACTGCCGGCGGGCCGCGTGCAGGAGACGAAAAGGATGGAGGGCGGCCGCCTGTTCACGCGGCTGGATTATCCGGGTGGCGGTGGCGACGAATTCGAGTTCCAGACCTTCACGACGGCCGAGATGGCAAGCTTCGCGCAGTCAGCGGGTCTGACGCTGGTCACGGCCTGCACGGATTTTGACGCAACGGTGCTGCCTTCCGCCGACAAACCGCGCGTGCAGTTTGTGCTGGAGCGTTGCTGACGCGTCCGGTTGCGTGCGGCCGGGGGCGCGCCGACGTTTCCCCCGTGCAGACGCAAACTCCGGACGCGCAGATCGGCAGCCTCGAAATCTTCTGGCCGTTGATCGAGCCCGTTCTCGACGCGCACGGGGCGCGCCGCGTCTGCGAGGTTGGCGTAGCGGCGGGCGCATTGACCGAGCGCCTGCTCGCTTGGGCGGAAAAACACGGCGGCGCGTACATTGGTATCGACCCCGCGCCGGAGCCGGCGGTGCGGGAACGTTTCGCCGGCGACGGTCGCCTACAGCTGCAAACCTCGCACGCCGCGCTGCCGCACGTCGAGCCGTGCGGCGCTTACTTTCTCGACGGCGACCACAACTACTTCACCGTTCGCGGCGAGCTGGACCTGATCGCCGCCGCCTCGCCACCCGGACACCCGCCGCTTGTTTTCCTGCACGATGTCGGCTGGCCGTGGGGCCGCCGCGACATGTACTACCTGCCCACAACGGTGCCGACGGACGCGCGACATCCCTGGTCGGAGACGCTCGGCGTCGCGCTGGACGGCGACGAATTGATCGAAGGCGGCTTGCGCGAGCCGGGTCGCTACGCCGTCGCGCGGCACGCGGGCGGACCGCGCAACGGCGTGCTGACCGCGGTCGAGGATTTCCTCCGCAGCGATGCCGGCCGGGGATGGGAGATGGCGGCGCTGCTGCCCGTGGCGTACGGGCTCGCCGTCCTCGCCCCGCCGGCTGACCCGGCCCTGGCAGACCTGCGGAGCATGGCGGCCGCGGGCGGCGCGTTCCTAGCGGCGTGCGAGCAAAACTTTTTGCGCCTGTATCTCTACGGGGAGTTCCACCGGCACGCCGCGGCCACCGAGCGCATCGGCCATCACGCCACGCTGCAGGCGTACGACGGGCTCCTCGTCCACGACCGCGCGCTGAACGACGAGTACAAAAAAATACTCGCCCACAGCGAAGCGCTGATGGGCGAGTACCAGAAACTGCGCGCGGCTTACGAGCAGTTGCGGGAGCACGCTAGCCTGCCGCAACCGCCGCCGGGGCCGGCTCAGTTGGAGTAAACGTACTGCTGGGTCGCGAAGTTGAAGAACACCCGCGGGTTCGTCGTGCCCGGGAAGTAGTAGTAGAACGAGTTCGCGGTGAAGTTGAAGAAGTACGGATAATCCGTCGGCGAGGTGTAGAGGAACTGCGACAGCTTGAAGTCGTACAGGTACACGCCGTTGTCCGTGCCGGTCGAGGGGATCACGTACTCGAAGCCGAGGTCCGTCTGGTACAGGTACGGGTAAAACTGGTACGTGTAGTAGCCGAACACCTGGCCGCTCGGGAACGCGAGGTACGCGAAATCGCCGCTGTCGAGGATGGCCTCGCCGTCGAAGAACGCGGGGTGGCCGCCCGGCAGGATGTCGGCGGCGAACTGCGCGACCTGGTTGTGGCCAGCGGTCGTCGGGTGTACGTCATCCCAGAACAACGACTGGTCGGGGTTGCGGGACGTGTTCTGCGACTCGGTGGTCACGTCGGTGAAGCCAAACGAACTCGCGTTGCCCACGATCTGCAGGAACAGCGAGTAAACGTCGAGCCGGTTGATGTCCACGGTGATGCCCTGCTGGCTCAGCGCGGTGACGACGGCGTCCAACTCCGTGTTCAGGTCGTTTTTGAAGTCCAGCGACGCCTGGTTGATGTTGGCTGCCTGCGTCGCGTTGGTGTTGTACGCGGGCGTGTAGCCGAGCGGCGGGATGTTGGGCACGATGAAGGTGCGCGCGCCGGCCATGGCCAGTTGGTTGACGTACGTGGCGATGTTGTGCGCGGCGGCCTGGACGTTGGCCTCCGTGTAGTTGGCGAAGAGGTCGTTCGCGCCGCCCCAGACGATGTAGAGGGCGTTGCTGTTGGCCGTGCCGCCGGTGGTGGTGAGGAACTGGGTGACCTGCTCGCCCATGTTCTCCACGCTGATGCTTAGCGGACCTTCGGTGAGCGTCGTGGTGCCCTGACCCGTGGTCGCGCCGCCGTAAGCGTAGTCCAGGCCGCCGTCGAGGCTGGCGGTGGCCGCCGGCAGGCCGAGGAAGCGGGTGGCGAGCTGTTCGTGCCAGATGCCGACGTAGGTCGTGGAAGCGGCGGGAGCGGTGCTGGTCGAATCAGTGAACCGGCCGTCCGCGTAGTCGATGCCGGCCTGGGGATAGTAGCTGGGGAAGCGGATGCTGTACTCATTTTCCGACACGCGGGCGTCGTTGCCCACGTCGGAGAGGCTGTCGCCGAAGATGATGATCTGGTTGTACGGCGCGGCCTGGACGCTGGCCAGCGGAAGGGCCGCCAACAGCGCGACCGGCAGGGCGGCCGGCCGTAGGCGGGCGAGGAGGGAACGAACGCGAGGCGATACGATCATAAAGAAGACCGACAGGGGAGGTTAGGGGTTGGGCTGCCTGCCGCCAACGGGCGAAAGGCCGCGGAATATGGCGCAGGGACGCCGGTCTGTCCAGCGGCTATTCAGCGCGGGTACGGCCGGCGCTCCCCGGTGGCGCGGTCTTCGAGGAAGGCGTGGGCCGGGTTGTCGTCGGAGAGCGTCAGCCATCGGTTCGAGGAGGCCAGGAACAGGTCGGGGAACTTCTGCGGATCGACAAACATCTGGCCGAGTCCGTCGTGGTAGAACCACAGGTCCTTGCCGTCCTTGGCCTGGCTGGTGAAAATCAACGGTCCGAGCAGGACGTGCTGGATGATCGGGAACTCCGCCACGTCGAAGTAACCGAACCAGGGCGAGTACAGCCGGCCGCGGCTGAAGGCGCGCACCTTGCCCCAGTGTGGGTCTTCGCGCCACACGCCCGCCTCGCGCAGCAGGACGGGCAGCGGGTCGAGCACGGGGACGCCGGGATGGCGGGCTTCCTGGTAGAAGAGTGTCAGTTGGGTCGGGGCCGGTCGGCCGGGGGAGTTTTCTGCGAACAGCAAGAGCAGGAAGGGCTTCGTCACCCACCAGAACGGCGACGACACCAGGCCATATTCCCAGGAAGGTGTCATCCGGCCGGCGGCGAGCAGCGTGGGCGGCGGCAGCAGGTAGACGAGCCGGTCCGGTGCGCCGTCCGGGAACTGCGCGCGCACCTGATCGCGCAGGCCGACGTACTCGCGGACGTTCGGCGAAACGAGGCCGTGCCAGACGTGGTAGCGCGCCGCGCCGGCGCTGGCGGCCACCAG
>CAXTMD010000124.1:8080-11380 GCA_964245035.1 uncultured Chthoniobacterales bacterium | reverse complement strand
CGAGTGGGATCACGCCGTCCTGCGGCCGGAGGTGGTCTGCCACCAGGTGCCCGCCCGCGCGCTGTTAGCGGCGGGCAGGGTCATGCGCTTCCGCCGCGAGAGCACGCGCGCGCTCGGCGCGCTCAAGCCGGACGTGACCGCCAGCTTCGGGGTGGCGGCAGCTCCGGACAGCGTCGTCTGGATGCAAAGCGTCCACGCGGCTTGGCTGGAGGTGTCGCGGCGGACGCGGACAGTCCGCGAGCGGTTCCGGCAGAGCTTGAACCCGTTCCATCCCATGATCCTCCACGCGGAAAAACAGATGCTCCGCCCACGCGCGTATCGGCGTCTCATCGCGCTCACGCCGGAAGTTCGCGACGATCTGGTCAGGTTCTACGGCGTGCCGGCGGCGGACGTGGAGGTGCTGCCCAACGGATTTTCACCCGCGGAGTTCAACCCGGGAGTCCGTCGGCGAGACCGCGAGCCGGTTCGCCGCCAGTTGGGGATTCCGCACGATGCGACCGTCGTCCTGTTCGTCGCCAACGAGGCTGGCAGGAAAGGTCTGCCGCAGCTCCTGCGCGCCGTGGCGAGGCTCCGTGACAAGTCGCTGCACGTGCTGGCGGTGGGCTGCTTCGATCCTGCGCCGAGCGTCAAGTTGGCGGCGTCGCTCGGGTTCGGCGGCCGGATGCACTTTCCCGGCACCAGTGCGCAGGTCTCCCGGTTCTACGCCGCCGCCGATGTGTTCGCGCTGCCCACCCAGTACGAAGCGTGGGGTCTGGTGATTGTTGAAGCGCTGGCGTGCGGTCTGCCGGTGCTCACCAGCAAGCTGGCGGGGGCTGCGGTGGCGGTGCAAGCAGGCCGGACGGGTGAACTGCTCGATGACCCACGAGACGAAGCAGAGATCGCCGCCAAGCTGGATGCCGTGCTCGGGCGTCTGCCGCGCGTCGACAACGAGGAAATCTCCCGCTCGGTCGCACGCTACGAGTGGCCCCAGATCCTGTCCCGCTACGAGCAGATTTTGCGCAACTGCGCACGGTCGTCGTGCAGGGTCGCAAGCTAGCATGAAAATCGCGCTGCTCACCGACTCCGACGTTTTTGCGGGCACCGAACGGCACATGCTCGATCTCGCCGTCGCACTGCGCGGCTTGGGCGATGATCCTACTCTGGTTTGTCCCATTGTCGGCGCGCTGGCCCGGCGAGGACAGGCCGAAGGCCTGCGCGTGCTCGGGATGGAAAAACGCCGGGCCATCGATCCCCAGATCATCATCCAACTCGCGGCTCTTTGGAAAAGCGGCGACTGCGAGGTGATCCATGCTCACAACGGCCGTATGGCTTTGCACGCAGCTCTGGCTAGGAGGATGACACGACGCGGCACGCTCGTGGCGACACAGCACTTCCTGACTCCTGCCAGGACAACGCGGCGTGGTCTCCGCCGGCTCGCCGGGCAGGCGGCACATGGCTTGACCGGTCGGACGGTCGGGCGGCACGTGGCGATCTCCCGTGCGGTCGGCGACGCGATGCTCGCACGGCGCGAGACACCCGCCGCCAAGCTGCACGTGGTTCTCAACGGCATCCACGATCCGACAAAGCAGGCGTTGAAAAGCCGGGCGGAGATGCGGGCGCTTCTGAAGCTGACCAATGATGCGCCGCTGATTGTCTGTCTGGCACGGTTAGAACCCGAAAAAGGGTTAACCACCTTGATCGATGCGATGAAGATCGTGTCAACACCGTTGAAGAACGCGGTTTGCCTGATCGCGGGTGAGGGCTCACTGGAAAACTGTTTGCGGAACCAGCTTGTCCAGATGCTTCCACCCTGGCCTGTACGGCTGCTCGGCTTCGTGGAAGACCCGCTTTCGCTGGTGGCGTCGGCGGATTTGCTCGTCCTGCCGAGCGTCGCCGAACCGTTTGGTCTGTCGCTCGTCGAGGCTATGGCTCTCGGTATCCCGGTCATCGCCACACGAGCGGGCGGGCCGATGGAAATCGTGGAGGAAGGCCGCTCAGGGTTGCTGACCCTTCCCGGAGATGCCCGCGGCTTGGCGGACGGCATCCTTGCCATGTTTGCAGATGAGACACGCCGGGCAGACATGGGCAGGGCTGCAAGAGCCCGCTTCCTTGCCCGGTTCACCGCGCGACGAATGGCAGAGCAAATGATGGGCGTCTACCGCGAAGCGGTGGCGTAGATCCGCGCCTTTTGCATCACCGTTTCACACACGGTTCCCTTGCTCCGCAAAATGCAGATCATCGCATCAGCGATTTGCTGAACGAGTACTTCAAGGAACACGCAAGCGCAGGTAAGGCATTCTCGGAAAATGAAGGCTGAAGCAGTTTAGTACACCGAACTTGTCGCGCGCCGACGAACAGGGGCCGACAACAATCCGTACCACCTCTTCGTTCGGCAAAATCATGAAACGATCGCTTACCTTCGGTCTTGCTATCTATCTCTATCTCGCCGTTAGCGCCAAGGCGAACCTCGGTGCCTATTTGAAGGCTGATAGCTTTGTGTCGACTTCACCCGTTTCTGAGGCGGACACCGCAGCGGATTTCAGCACGCCCGTCGTTTGGTCAACTCTGAACGGGGGGAATGGACATCTCTACGAGCTGACCCCAGCGCGTAGCACCTGGACCGCAGAGGAAGCAGTCGCCGAAGCGATGGGTGGCCATCTCGTGAGCATCAACAGTCAGGCGGAACAAGATTTTGTGGATGCTACCTTCCTAGTGGGCAGCATGGCAACGGTGCCGCTCTGGATCGGCTTGACGGACCTACCGCCCGCCGGTTCCGCGAACTATTCTACCTGGACGACGGGTGAACCGGTCACGTACACGAACTTCAATCCCGGCGAGCCGAACGATCAGAACGGCGATGAGCATTACGTCGCCCTGAACTGGCATTACTCCTTTGGCTCGGGCAATGTGATGGGCACCTGGGACGATCTGGCCAACGGAGGTAGCACGGTCAGCTACAATCCCACCAACGACCGGGCGCTCGGCCCTTACTACGGCATCGTCGAGGTCGTACCCGAACCCGGGACGCCGTGGATCCTTGCGCTGGCGGGATTGTCCACGGTCTGCTGGAAGGTGCGTCGGCTTACGCAAGCCCATTAGGAAAGCGGATTGCTCATTCACCTGACGCTTTCTCCTTTGCTTGCCCTTCTGGCATCCACGTCCCGCGCCCCGGTTAATGGGGGGGCCGCCGCGCCGGCGGACCCGCGTGTTTTCACCGTCACCCGCGCGGCCGTAGTCATTGCCCTCCTTCGCGATCCGACCTTCCCGGGCGTGCGCGTCACCTCGGCTGATTTGACCGTGGACGAACCCGTCCTCCTGCGC
>CAXTMD010000124.1:0-8070 GCA_964245035.1 uncultured Chthoniobacterales bacterium | reverse complement strand
CCCGCGGCTCTACCCGCTTGATCCTGTGAAAGTTCTTTTGATTGCCCACGCTTGCCAAGTCAGCCACGAAGGTCAACAAAGGGCGCAACAACTCGGCCGGCTTCCCGGCATCGACCTGCGAGTGATCACTCCGGATCGCTGGTACGAGTACGGCGTGTGGCGTGAGGTACAGATTCCCGAAGCCGCTTCCTACACCTTGCAGCCGGAGACCGTTCGGTTTCCGTGGTCCGGCCCGGCACAGTGGTATTTTCATCATTATCCTTTGTTGAGCGGGACGCTGCGCACTTTTCGGCCGGATGTGATCGACCTGTGGGAAGAGGCTTGGGGATTGGTCAGCGTACACACCTGTTGGTTGCGCAACCGCCTGCTGCCCACCGCCAAGATCGTTTCTGAAACGGAGGCGAACATCCCGCGGGTCCACCCGTTCCCGTTTCGGCAGTTCCGATCCTACACGTTGAAAAACACGGATTACGCAATTGCCAGACAGAGTGAGGGCGTCGAGGTGCTCCGTGACAAAGGTTACCGGGGACCCGTGGAGGTCATCGGCAACGCGGTGGACGCGAATCTTTTCCGTCCCCTGGACCGCGCGGCGTGCAAACACGCGCTGGGCGTGGAAGGGTTTGTGGTCGGGTACGTCGGACGATTGATCGAGGCAAAGGGGCTAATGGACGTGCTGGCGGCAGTGTCAAAAATCCCGGCTAAAGTGACATTGGTTTTCGTCGGCTCCGGACCGTTGCAGTCCACGCTACAGCGCCGCGCCGAAGAACTGGGCCTGGTCCGGCAAGTTCTCTTCTTGCCACCGCGCCGGATGGAGACGCTTCCTGCCGTGATGAACGCCCTGGATGCGTTGCTGCTCGTCTCGCGCACCACGGCAACCTGGAAAGAGCAGTTCGGCCGGGTCATCATCGAAGCGCACGCGTGCGAAACGCCCGTCATCGGCTCCGACTCCGGCGCGATCCCGGAGGTGATCGGAACGGGTGGACTGACGGTGCGAGAAGGTCACTCCGACGAACTGGCCGCGGCGATCCTGAAGCTGAAAGACCACCCTGCCCTGGCGCGGCAGATGGGTCAGGCCGGTCGGAGGCAGGTGGAAGCGCGTTACACCTGGCAGCGCGTCTCCGAACAAACGCGGGACGTTTACCTCAAAGTGACCCGGCAGACGGAGACCCGTCTCTGTGCGGCCTGAGCCTATGGACCCGACTCCCATCCGCGTGCTGTACCTGAACCATGCCGCCAAACCAAGCGGCGCGGAGATCGCCTTGTGGCGGATGCTGCGTGCCTGTGACCGGTGCCGGGTACAACCGGTGGTCGTCTTTGGGGAGGAAGGTCCGGCGGTCGAAGCCATGCGGAAGATCGGCGTGGAAGCCCATGTGCTCCCCCTCGCCGCAAAAGTCCGGGAGGCCCGCAAGGACAAACTCGGCGCTCGCACTCTGCTGGGTCTGGGGCGCCTCGCCGCGCTCGGAACGTACGTCGCCAAGCTAACCGCGTTTGCGCGGAGGCACCACATCCAGATCATCCACACGAATACGATCAAAGCCCACGTCTACGGCGGGATCGCCGGCCGTTTGTCCGGTCTGCCGGTGGTCTGGCATTTGCGGGACTACGTCAACGAATCCTATTTCCCGCGTCCGGTGGTGCGCGCCGTCCGCTTGCTGGCCCGGCATCTGCCACACCACGTGGTCGCGGTTTCGGGCAGCGTCATGGAACAACTCCGGTTCCGCGGGCCGAAGCGGCGCTCCACAGTCGTACTCGATGGCCTCACCGACGAGGAACTCGCCGACAGCGCAAAGCAGAGGCCCGCGTTTGGAACAGCCACCCCGTTGCGGGTCGGGATCGTGGGGCGTTTGGCGCGTTGGAAGGGACAGCACATTTTTCTGGATGCGGCAGCCCGGATCATCGCCGCCGGGTACAACACGGAGTTTGTGATCATCGGCTCCGCGCTCTTTGGCGAAGATGCCTACGAACAAAGCCTGCACAGACAAGCAAAAGCCCTTGGCATTTCTCACCGTGTCCGGTTCCATGGATTTACGAGCGACGTGGCCGGCGAACTGGGCAAACTCGATCTGCTGGTCCATGCCTCGACCAGCGGCGAACCGTTCGGCCAAGTGATTTTGGAAGGAATGGCTGCGGGGCTGCCCGTGATCGCCACCCGCGGCGGGGGAGTCCCGGAGATCGTGTCACACGGCGACAACGGTCTGCTCACCCAGATGGGGGATGCCGGGGATCTCGCCTCCGCCTTGCTCACGCTGCTGGAAGACCCTCCTTATGCTATGCGTTTGGGTTGCAACGGGTATCAACACGTCCGCGAGCACTTCCGCGCAAGTCGTGGCGCACGGGAGATCTTGAATGTCTACGAGACGCTGCTCGCCTGACGGATCGCACCAAGGAAATTGTTCATGCAAACCGTTCAGCGGCGTTCTCTACTCTTTGTTCTCGGGACCCGGCCGGAAGCAATCAAGTTGCTGCCGGTAATCCGTGCGTTTCGGGCCGAAGCCCGCTTTGACACCCGCGTCTGTGTCACAGGGCAGCACCGCGAATTGGTCGATCCTTTCCTGACATCGTTCGATGTCAGGCCGGACTACGACCTGGATGTCATGCTGCCCGATCAATCCCTGGCTGCCATGACCGCCAGGATCATCGCGTCTTGCGAGCGTGTCATGGAGCAATTGCGACCCGAACTGGTCTTCGTGCAGGGCGATACCACCAGTGCATTCGCGGCCGCGGTGGCTGCGAGCCAATGCGGGTTCCCGGTCGCTCACGTGGAGGCAGGACTGCGCACCCATCGGAAAAGCTCGCCTTTCCCCGAAGAACTGAACCGTACCATCATCGGACACATCGCCCGACTGCATTTCGCCCCGAGCAAGCAGGCGGTCAGCAATCTCCGCCGCGAAGGGATCACCCAGGGCGTACACGTGGTCGGAAACACGATTGTCGATGCTCTGCAAGCCGTGTTGAAAACGGTGGCCCGGAGCAGTCCCTTTCCGGACAAAGAAAGGTTTGCCGCCGAACCAACCCACAGGAAACTGGTCGTCACCCTGCACCGGCGGGAGAGCTTCGGAGAACCGCTGGCAAACGTCTGCGACGCTTTGCGCAGGATCGTCGATGCCTACGGACACACGGAGATCTTCTTCCCGGTGCATCCTAATCCGACCGTGCAGCGGACCATCCGGGAACGCTTGGAAGGAGTCAGGAACATCCACCTGCTGGCCCCTTTGTCCTACGTCGAGTTTGTCCGGTTGTTGTCGGACGCCTCCCTCATCATCAGTGATTCTGGTGGGGTGCTCGAAGAAGCGGAAACCCTCGGTCTGCCCGTGCTCGTGGCGCGCGAAGTGACGGAACGGGTCGAGGCGATTTCCGACGGGAACGCCCTGCTAGTAGGCACCGACGCCGACGCGATCTTTGCCGCGGCTGCCACATTCCTGGGTTCTCCCCCAGCGCCGGTCTGCCTAGATCAGCCGTTGCGCCGCACCTTCGGCGACGGTCGAGCTACCGCCCGGATCCTCCGGATCACCCGCGAATACCTGCTAGGCGGCGCAAACCCGTGTTCTTCCCAACCAGTCCCTCTTCCTACCACCGCGTGAAATACTGTTGCTTTCGATTCGATGCCGACACGCACGCGTGCGTTTCCCGAGGCATTCCCCAGTTGGTTGAACTCGGCGACCGATTGGATGCGAAGTTCACCTTTTTCGTGAACATGGGTCGTTCCTTTGATCCACGCATCACGGTGGCGAAGGCGGTTGCCAGATTGTTGCGGGGAGGACGGCGCGGCTCCTTGCCGGTTGCGGAGAAGCTCGGTTGGAGGGCCGCCTTCGTGGCGGCCGTCCTCAACCCCAAGGCGGGCAGGTCCCATCCCGCCGCTTTGCAAGCCGCGGTTCGCTCGGGACACGAAATCGGGCTGCACGGCGGCCGGAACCATGCCTGGTGGGAACGCTCCGCTCACTTTTGGAGCGCGGAGCGTTTGCACCGCGACATCGAGGCCGGTCTGCGCTGGCTGGAGGAGTGTGCGGTGCCGGTTCCCCGCGCCTTCTCGTCTCCCGCTTGGAACAGCCCTCCAGCGTTGCGGCGCGTGTTGCCGTCACATGGATTTCGTTTGCTGGCGGACACCTGTGACCCGACCTGGGACGGCATCGAGAGCCGAGACAATCTGATCAACGTTCCGACGAACATCACCGCCGAACCAGCGTCCGCCGGTTATCTGGAGATCATGCGGCTGCGCGGTTGGAGCCGGCAGCGGGTCGTCGAAGATTTCCGCACGCAACTCAGCTCGAAGAAGCGGTTTGCCATGGTGTACGATCATCCGTTTTTCGCCGGCATCCATGCTCTTGACCAAGTCGCCGAATTAGTCGAGGTGGCCCAGGACGAAGGCTTCTGCATTGAAACCGTCAGCACGGCCGCACAAGCCTTGTGTGAAGAGAGCTTCTCCGCGTGCGCGGTGCACAGTTGAAGGGAGGCTCGAACGTTCCATGCGCATCGTGCATTTGACGCAGTCAACCACCGCCGAAATCACCGGCGGTTTGGAGTATCACGTCAAGTATCTGACCGCTGCGCTGCAACAACTCGGACACGAGGTCTTCGTGGTGCGCACGGCGAGCGTTTCGAGATCAGTCCAGCGGAGTGCGGACACGTCGTCGGTTGCCGTCTCGCCAAGATTCGGTTTTCTGCCAACCTCCCTTCGCCAGCGCTTGGATGCGATGGTCGAAACCCTCTTGATGCTTAGTCGCCGTTCGCTCGAATCACGCCACGGATCACGCGTGGCCGCACAGGTAAACCGTCTGTGCCCCGACCTCGTGCATCAGCACAGTTACATCGGCGGGTCACGCATCCGACGTTTGCTCTCGGCCAAGTATCCCATCGTCTTCACCAATCACACCGGTGCCTACTTACATCTGGAGCGTTGGACGCTAACGCGTTTGCTACAACGGCGATGGATAAGTCGGTTCACCATGGCCATCGGTCCCAGCCGTGAACTGACCCCGCGCACCAACAATGGTCGCTATGTGCCGAACGGGGTCGATACAAAGTTGTTTTTCCCGTTCTCGAAGCAGGAGCGCGAACTAATCTGTGCGAGACATCTGTTGGCGGGCAAGCGCGTGTTCCTTTGTCCGCGCCGCTGGGCCCCGACAAAAGGCATTATCCATCTGGCCACAGCATTGTACGATTTACCGCGTTCCGTCCGTGCGTGTAGCGTGTTCGTGTTTGCCGGCAACGAGACCCCCGGGTACGGCCGTTATCAAAGGAACGTCAGGTCCATCCTCGCCGCTAGCGGCTGCGAAGTACGTGTTCTAGGGAACCTTGCTCCCACAACGCTGGCGGAACTGATGAACATCGCGGATGCCTGCCTTTTTCCGTCTTTGATGGAAGCCACCAGTCTGGCGTGCCTGGAAGCGATGGCCTGCGCGACGCCGGTCATCGGAACGAACACGGGTGGACTGCCCGAACTGATCCGACACGGCGAAAATGGTTGGTTGGTGCCAAGAGGCAATACGAAGGCTCTGACTACCTGCATCACAAACGTTTGCCTGACCGCGCCCGCCGATCTGGAACGCACCGGACAAAATGCCTTTGAGGCGGTGAGGCGCGATTACACTTGGGAGATGGCGGCGCGGCGAACCGAGAGGGTTTACGAAGAAGCAATGGATAGGTGGAAAGCAACGGAAACCGAAAAGCAGCCACGGAAGCGCGAAAGCGGAGCATCGTAGCAATCCACAAGTCTCCGCCTGCCCCAAACGCGCGGCGGCCACTTTCACCGCAAACAAAACCCTCTTCCCGGCTGAGCACTGGGAAGAGGGTTAGAGAACAAAGGGGGATTAGTGGACGCTCATGCCCGGCGAGCGCGCCGACGCAACGCGAGGCCCAGCGTGCAGATCACACCGCCGAGCAGTACTGCGCAGGTGGATGGCTCTGGAACGGCAGCAAAGCTCACCGCACCGATGTAAGGCGCCGGATTCGCATGTCCGAAGGCATCCTGGGCCGCTGGCGTGGCGCTGAACGTCAGGGCGTCACCCGCGTTCAGACCCGTGACGTTGAAGGTCAGGAAGTCGTTGCTGCTTTGGGTATCCGTCACGAGCGCAGTCACCGCAGACCCGCCGTTTACGCTCAAGCCGATGTTTTGGTCAAAGACTGCGTTACCATCGCTGTTCCCAAACAGGACGGAGACGGTGTAGTTCTGGTTGGTGCCGGTGTTCAGTGTGAAACTCGCTACGTTGGTCTGACCAGCGGTATCATTGTAAGCAATGCCGGTCGTGAAAGCCGTCCCGCCGGTTGGTGCCTGCAAAGTGCTGTACTGGGGAACGTTGCTGCTGACACCCCTGTATTGTGCCGTCACGTTGCTCAGCGTGAAATCAGGAAGAGCGATCGGGTTGCCGTTCCCGAAGAAGGCGTAGTCGGTCCCATCGCCAAGTGCGACGCCGCCGTTGGCAACCGTCGTGATGCCGGGCGTCAAGGAGACCACAGCGGCGTGGACAGTTCCGGGCGTGTTCAGAGCGAGCAGAGCGATCCCGACGAGCGGGACCGCAGTAAAACGAAGCAGAAAATCGCTAGTTCTTGTAGTTAATCGTAAGTGAAAGATTTGCACGGAGGGCTAATCCGGATGGCGTGCGTGGATGGACTTAGTTTTTCGTGGGCATTTGAAGAAAAAAGAAGCCGGTCCTAAGAACCAAACGGAGCCCGACGCACCATGGGGTTTACGCAGGCGCAAGAATTTCCTTTGGTGGATCAGGATTTACCGGAGGCTCGAATAAGGCGAACAAGGATCATCCTCGTGCGGCGACGCCGGCTTACCCAGAGGAAACACATGGCCAAGCGTCACGAAAACGGCTGTGCGGACGAGTGATTCGACGCAAAGGAAGCCGGATGAAGCCCCGCATCATCTGCCACATGCTTTCCTCGCTGGACGGTCGCACCGACAGCGACGTTGTGGAGGCCGTCACCCCCTCGGGCGAGTACGAGGCGACCAGCGCGCAACTTCCGTTCGACGCCTGGGCTTGCGGCCGGGCGACCATGCAGGAGATCCTCGGCGACGACGAGCCTTTCGTTTCGGCCGCGAACACCTCCGCGGGGCCGCGGCCGGTGTTCGTCGCGCGCCGGGCGGAGCTGTACGCCGTGTCCTTCGACACCCTGGGCAAATTGCGCTGGACGGGTCCCGACGTGCGCGGTGACCAGCTCGTTTGCATGGTCAGCGAGCGCGCCCCGGCCGACTACGTGGAGGGCCTGCGCGCGTGGGGGGGGGGCTCCCACATCGTCACCGGCGCGGAAGGCATCGACCTGGCCGACGCCGTGGACAAACTGGGCGTGCACTTCGGCGTGCGCACCCTGTTTGAGCGCTATCTACATGTGGTTGGCACTATGTCGAACGATGTGTGAACAATTTTCTGTGAAGATAGCACCTAAGAACACTATCTTGACACGGTAGGGGTCACAGGTTCGAACCCTGTATCGCGCAATCTTTTTCTCCTCTGAAAACGGCTGTTTGAGGCTGTTTCATACGTTGAATGTGTGAACGTGGCTGCCGTGAAGAAAAACGCACGGAATCTCTACTTGCGACGCGGCACGTACTGGTTCAGCCAGCAGGTCAAAGGCAAGCGTACCTGGGTAAATCTTCAGACCGCGACGAGGCGGAGGCGGTGCGACGGATACGCGTTGTCCGTGCGGATGCCATCGCCAAGGTTGCAGGAAATAAGTGGCTGCGGGTGCGCCGGATCAAGCGTTGGCAGGCAGTGGTTTGACTGCGCCGTACGGACAGGCACTTGGAGAGCGAGTGTCAGGCACCGCTGGCGCGCCGAGGACGCCGCCCACGTCGAAGACGGCTCCCGGCAACCGATCGACCAGCGCGCCTACGCTCCCGCTGCCCGCCGCGCTGCTGCGCTCCTCGGCGTTGGAGTTGCTGGGCAGCGGGAGCGGCAGCATCGCGCTGCCGCGCCTGCTCGCGGCGGGCGGGGAACTGCTGGAGGCCGCCGTGCCCGGCGGGTTCGAGATCGCCGGCAAGAGCGTGCCGCTGACTCGGGTGGCCGAGGAGTCGTCCGACGCCGACAGCGCCACGCGCACGGTGTTCCTGACCGGATCCGGCGCGGC
>CAXTMD010000123.1:0-11425 GCA_964245035.1 uncultured Chthoniobacterales bacterium | reverse complement strand
GAGACAAATCCGCCAGGTCATACCCTCAGAATACTCGACATGAAAACCAAACCCCCACTACTCACCCTCCTCACCCTCGGCGTGGCCAGTCTGGTCGCGCCCTCCTTCCAGGCCGCGGCGGCGGACAAGCCCCTGATCGGATTGTCCCTCGACACGCTGAAGGAAGAGCGCTGGCAGGGTGACCGCGACATGTTCGTCAAGAAGGTCAAGGACCTCGGCGGCGACGTGCTCGTGCAGAGCGCCAACAGCGACGACGTGCGCCAGATCAAGGACTGCGAGGCGCTGATCGGCCGCGGGGTGAAGGTGCTCGTCATCGTCGCCCACAACGCCGAGGTGATGGCCAAGGCCGTCAACGAGGCCCACCAGGCCAACATCCCGGTCATCGCCTACGACCGGCTCATCAAGGGCGCGCCCGTGGACATCTACCTGTCCTTCGACAACGTGAAGGTCGGCGAGGTGCAGGGCAACTACCTCAAGGAGCACCTGCCCGCCAGCGGCAAGATGCGGCTCGTGCGCATCTACGGCGCCAAGACCGACAACAACGCGCTGCTCTTCAAGCAGGGCCAGGACAACGTCATCCTGCCACTGGTCCAGGAAGGCAAGGTGGAAATCGTCCGCGAGGACTACGCCGACGACTGGAAGCCCGAGAACGCCAAGCGCATCATGAACGCCGCCATCACCCAGGCCGGCCACAACATCGACGCCGTGCTCGCCTCCAACGACGGCACCGCCGGCGGGGCCATCCAGGCGCTCAGCGAGGAAGGGCTCGCGGGTAAGGTCGAGGTCACCGGCCAGGACGCGGAAGTCGCCGCCTGCCAGCGCATCGTCAACGGCACGCAGTCGATGACCATCTACAAGCCGCTCAAGAAGCTCGCCGACAAGGCGGGCGAGGTGGCGGTGGAGATGGCCAAGGGGCAGAAGCCCGAAGCGCCCACGACGCTCAACAACGGCACCAACGACGTGCCGAGCATCCTGCTGGACGTCATCACGGTCACCAAGGACAACATGAAGGACACGGTGGTCAAGGACGGCTTCCACACCGAGAAGCAGGTCTACGGCAACAAGAAGTAACCAGTTCTGAATCCCTTCCGCATCTCAGATGACGAGTTCCAGTGAGGTGACAAACGCGACGGGACCGGACGGCGAACACCGGCCGATCCTGCGCGCGGAAGGTTTGGTCAAGAAGTTCGGGAACGCCGTCGCGCTCGGCGGCGTTTCCCTGGACCTGCGCGCTGACGAGATCCTCGGCCTCTGCGGCGAGAACGGCGCGGGCAAGTCCACCCTCATCAAGGTCCTGTCGGGCATCTACCCGGCCGGGGACTTCGAGGGGCAGCTCTACATGGGCGACGAAGCCGTGAACTTCCGCGGCATCGCGGACTCTAAGAAACGCGGCATCGCCGTCATCCACCAGGAACTCGCCCTGGTGCCCGAGATGACGGTGGCCGAAAACATTTTCCTGGGCAACGAGCCCCGGCGGTTCGGCTTCATCGACAAGAACCGGATGGCCAAGCAGGCGCTGGAGGCGATGGATCGATTGAACATCGTCATCGATCCCACCCGCCAGGCCCGCACGCTCGGCATCGGCCAGCAGCAACTCGTCGAGATCACCCGCGCGCTGATCCAAAACCCGCGCATCCTCATCCTCGACGAGCCGACCGCCGCGCTCAACGAGCGCGAGACGCAGGAACTCCTGCGCGTGGTCAAGGACCTGCGCCGCCGGGGGATTTCCTGCATCTACATCTCGCACCGGCTCGACGAGGTGTTCGAATTGGCAGACCGCATCGTGGTGCTGCGCGACGGCAAGTCCATCTGCTCGCTGGACGCCAAGCGGACGTCGCGCAACGAGGTCATCCGCAACATGGTTGGTCGCGAGTTGGTCGAACTGTTCCCGAAAGTCGAACACGCCGTGGGCCAGCCGCTGCTGCGCGTCCAAAACCTGACCGTCGCCCCGCGCAAGGGCACGCCGGCCTTTCTCAAGGACATCTCTTTTGAGGTGGCGGCGGGCGAGGTGTTCGGCATCGGCGGGCTGATGGGCGCGGGCCGCACCGAACTGGTCTCGCACCTGTTCGGCGCGTGGGGCACGCGCCTGGGCGGCCAGATCGAACTGCTGGGCAAACCCTTCGCGGCTGCCAACCCGCGCGCGGCGATCCAGGCCGGGATGACGCTGGTGACCGAGGACCGCAAGCACTACGGGCTGGTGCTGGATCAGGGGGTGCATTTCAACCTGTCGCTAGCCACCCTCAAGGCGATCACCACGGCGGGCTTCATCCAGCGCGGACCGGAAATCCAGCGCAACCAGCAACAGATCGACCAGCTCGCCATCCGCGCGCTCCAGCTCGCCCGTGTCGGGTCGCTCTCCGGCGGCAACCAGCAAAAGGTGGTCCTCGGCAAGATGCTGCTGGTCCAGCCACGGGTCATCCTCCTGGACGAGCCCACCCGCGGCATCGACGTGGGCGCGAAGGTGGACGTCTACCAGGTCATCAACCGGCTGACCGCGGCGGGCTGCGCCGTGATCCTGGTGTCCAGCGAGATGCCCGAACTCATGGGCATGAGCGACCGCATCATGGTCCTGCACAACGGCGAGGCCCAGAACATCTTCCCGCGCCGCGAGGTCACGCAGGAGAAACTCCTTGCCGCTGCTATGCGCGAGGACCCGCTGGCTGATGCCGCCGCGCTGGCCGCTCCTTGAAGCCGCCCCGCTTTCTCTCCCTGGTTCCTCCTCCCATGAACAACAGCCAGAACGCCGCCTTGGCGACCGTCCCCGCCACCGATCCCCGCAACGTGGTGCCCCGGGAGGTCAAGGGAACCACGGAACAGCCGGCCGCCAAGCCCCCGGGCAGCGGCAAGCTCTCGGCCTGGCGCGACTTGGCGATGCTCTTCGCCCTGGTGGCGCTGTTCATCTTCTTCACGTACGAGACGCCGTACTTTGCCAGCCCGCGCAACCTCTCGATGCTCTCCATCGAGTTGTCGATCACGGCCGTGCTCGCCCTGGGCATGCTGCTCATCATCGTCACCGGCAACATCGACTTGTCGGCGGGCAGCGGCGTCGGGCTGATCGGCGGCATTGCCAGCACGCTGGTTTTCGATCACGACTGGTCGGCGCAAGCCTCACTGGGCGTGGGGCTGCTCATCGCGGTCGTCCTGTGGTCGGCGATGGGTTCGCTGATTGTCTACCAACGCATCCCGGCGTTCATCATCACCCTGGGCGGTCTGCTGGTGTACAAAGGATTATTCTGGCTGGTCATCCGCAGCCAGACGATCCCGGTCGTGCAAGGCGGCGGCGAGAACTTGTACTCGATGCTGACCACCTACTACCTGCCTACGAGCGTGGGGGTGACGCTCGGTGTCGTGCTGGTGGCCGGCGCGGTGGCATTGAGCGTCGCGGGCGCGCGGGCGCGGGCGCGCTACGGCCTGCCGCCGGTGAGCGCGCGGCGCACGTTCACCAAGCTGGCGGGGCTGGCCGTGTTCGTGGCGGCGGCGATCTTCGTGGCCACGAAGTTCCGCGGCGTGCCGCTGCCCCTGGCGATCCTGACGGTCGTGGCGCTGGCGGTCCATTTTATCAGCACCAGCACGCCTTTCGGCCGCTACCTCTACGCCATCGGCGGCAACGAGGACGCCTCGCGGCTCTCGGGCGTGCCGGTGGAGCGCGTGGTGGTGGGGGCCTTCGGCATCATGGGCGTGCTGGTGGCCATCACCGGGTTCATGCAAACGGCCTACGCCGGAGCTTCGACCACCACCGTCGGCGACCTGATGGAACTCGACGCCGTGGCGGCGTGCGTCATCGGCGGCACGAGCCTCAAGGGTGGCCGCGGCACGGTGCTGGGCGTCATCATGGGCGCCTTGATCATGGCCACGCTCATCAACGGCATGACGCTCATGGCCGTCTCCCCGGAGATGAAGTACATCGTGCGCGGCGGCGTGCTGGCTGGCGCGGTGTGGCTCGACGTGGCGCTGACCCGCCGCGGCGGCCGCTGATCTCTCCGTTCGCCAGCATCGGCGGGCATCTCCACTCATCCTCAAACCCACTCTGCCGGACGCGTCTTGGTCGTCCGGAGCGAATCCGCTTTCCCTTATGACTCCCTACGTCCTTTCGCAAAAACCCGGCAAGAACGGCCTCGGTGCAGGTGTTTGGAACCTCGGCCCCGGCGGCGATCCCTTCGGCGGTCCCACCCGGCCGGTCATCCCGATCCTGGACCGCTTGCCCCTGATCGCCGAGGCCGGCATGACGTACTACGAGGCGCACGACACGGAGATCACCCCCGACATGGCGGAGGCCGGCCGCAAACGCTCGGAGGAGTGCGGTTTGCAATGCGCGATGTACACGCCTTCGTACTTCACCGATCCGCTTTTCAAAGACGGTGCCATGACCTCCAACGATCCCGCGGTCCGCGCCCGGGGTCTGGAAAACGCCAAGCGCGCGGTCGACGCGGCGGTGACCCTCGGCGCACCGACGCTGGTCTTCTGGAACGGACGGGAGGGGTTCGATTTCGTGCTGGCCAAGAACGGGCAGGATTCCTTCAAGCGCCTGATCGAAGGCTTCGACGCCGTCGGCCAGTACGCCCAGGAGAAGCACGGCCGGGGCACCCTGCGCTTCGCCCTCGAACCTAAGCCCAACGAGCCGCGCGCCAACATGTACCTCGCCAACGTCGGTGAGGTGCTCTACCTCATTTCTCGGCTGGACGAGGGCGTCCGGGCGGAGTTCGGGGTCAACCCCGAGACGGCGCACTCGCGCATCGCCGGGCTGGACTACGTGTGGGACGTGGAGTTGTGCCTGGAAGCCGGCAAGCTTTTCCACATCCACCTCAACTCGCAGGACGGCCAACGCTACGACCAGGATCTGCCCTACGGCTACACGGAGCCGTTGAAGGATCTCGCCCTGTGTGTCGTGCTCCAAGATGCCAGGTACGAGGGCATCATCGCCTTTGACCTCAAGGCGCCGCGCACCGACGACGTGAAGGACGTGCAGGACATCCTGACCGTTTCCGGGCAGAACTTGGTCTGGCTCTGGGAGCGCGCCGCCAAGGTGGACCGCGCCCAGATCGAAGAATACCGTCGGACCAATCGCGCAACCGCACTCAGCGGTTATCTGGCGAAGTGTCTGTATGGCGTCTGAACCTCGTCCACATCCAAACTCCCAATCTTATGTCCAATAAACTCCAAGGAAAAGTCGCCCTCATCACCGGGGCTAGCGCCGGCATCGGCCAAGCCTGTGCCCGCGCGCTGGCGGAAGAAGGTGCCAACCTCGTCCTGACCGCCCGCCGTCAGGAACGCCTCGAAGCCCTCAAGGAAGAAGCCAAAAAGCACGGCTCGGAAGTCGTTTTCGTGACCGGCGACGCCCGCGAGGAGAAGACCGCGCTGGACACCGTCAAAGCCGCCCAGGACGCGTTCGGCCGCATCGACTTCCTCATCAACAACGCCGGCGCGGGCAACTACAAGAACCTCGTGGACACCTCGGCCGAGGAGTACGACGAACTGATGGACACCAACGTGCGCTCCACGTTCTTGTTCACCCGGCACACGGTCCCGGTGATGGTCGCGCAGAAGTCCGGCACGATCCTGATGCTGTCCTCGATGGCGGGCGTTTACGGCTTCGGCGGCGAGGCGGTGTATTGCATGACCAAGTTCGCGCAGGTGGCCTTTGCGCAGGCGCTCGACCGCGAGTTGCGCGAGAAGGGCATCAAGGTCGGCGCGATCTGTCCGGGCGGGGTGAAGACCGAGTTTGCCCTCGGCAAGGGCCGCACCGAGGAGAAGGTGGCGCAGTCCGAGATGCTCGACCCCGAGGACGTGGCCGGCGTGGTGTTGATGGCCTGCACGCAGTCGCCGCGGTCGCGGATCATCGAGGTGCAGATGCGCACCATGGCCGAGTCCCTGGCCTGACGCCGGGTCAGTAGAAGTCTTGTTCATCTTGCGACCGTCCATCTTCACCGGTCGCAGGGATGGGCGGCAGCCAGTCCACGACGGAAGGCGGCGTGTCGTCGTAGCAGTACACGGCCACGTTCACCCGCGCGCCGTCCTCGCGGACCAGCGAAGCTTGCACGATCACCAAGCCGCCGCCACCGGCTGAAATGGTTCTTGGATTTGCACGTCTGCCGCCCCGTTCCGCGCGAGCCTGGCCAGCCAGCGCCGGGCTTCGGAAACGGTGCGCACTCCCCGGGAGCCGTCCGCGTTGTCGCTGCTGAAGGAAGGTAGGTCGCTCATCGTGGGTCGGGTGGGTGGTAGTCTTCGAGCAAGTGGGTAGCGTGGGTGATTTCCCGGCGGTAGCGGGCGAGCCAGCCGCGGGCGTCGGCAGGCGGCAACCAGGGCAGAGGAGCCCGTTGGAAGCAGCGGCGGCGGTAGTCGGGGCCACAGGTTTGCTCGATCCAGCCTTCGTATTCCTCCAGCCAGCCGAGAAAGAGAACGGCGACACGGCAGAAGCCGTGTTCGAGACGGCAGCCGAGCAACCGGAAGGCACGGCGGGCGGCGGGATCGTCGTCGTACGCGCCGGGCGCGGGAGGCTGCGGCGCGTCGTACCAGCCCAGCCGGTTGCCTGCCCGGACGTAGAGAAATCCTCCGCCGTCCTTCCCGCCAGAGTGCAGCCCGGCGCACCAACCGTGCAGGTCCACTCGCGCCGCCCCATCGCCAGCCGCGCCATCCGGACTCCACAGGAAACGGTAGCAGCTGCTCTCGCCCCGGTGGCCTTCCGGTCGGTGGCGGCGAAAGCCAAAGCGTGCGAGAAGATTGCCGTCCGCGCAGGCGGCATCGCAGCCGAAGAACCACATCTGCTGCTCCATGGCGGCCGCCAGGCAGCGGCGCGCCTTCAAGCCAACCGCAGCGGCCGGAACGACCATCCGATCCCTGCTTGTTGCAAGTGGCTTGCCTTTGCGTTTGGAAGGGCGCACGGTGCTCATTGCAAGTCGTTCAACCTTTCAACGAACACCCATGAACTCCGAACATCCCGCCACCCACCACGACCACGACCACGAACACGGCGCCGACTGCGGCCACACCGCCGTCCAGCACGACGGACACGTGGACTACCTGCACGACGGCCACCTGCACCACCCGACCGGCGAGGGCGACGTGGTCGAGGAACACCGTTTGGAGGTCAGCACCCGCAACCCGGCCGATTGCACCCACGGCGAAAACAACGGCGGCCACGAGGCTGAGCACCGGCACGGGCCAGACTGCGGCCATGAAGCCGTGCCGCACGGCGACCATGTGGATTACCTGGTGGACGGTCAGTTGCATCATCCGCACGGCGACCATTGCGACGATCACGGGCCGGTGGAGGTGGTGAAGGAAAAGTCAGCCTGACGATCCTCCGACGGTCAGTCGGCTTGAAAGCGGCGGTGTGGCGCGCAGGCGAGCGCCCGACACCGTCGCCGCTTCTTTTGTGTGGAAGGCACAACCCGCCCCGCCAGTCGCGCCGCTGGAGCGGGTCGCCTTGACCATCTGTTGACCGGTGGAGCTATTTGCCGCCGCCAGTTTTGCGGCTCGCGTAGCGGCGGTTGAACTTGTCGATGCGCCCGGCCGTGTCGAGGAAGCGTTCCTCCCCCGTGAAGAACGGGTGCGAGTAGGAGGAGATGCCCAGCGGGACGACGAAGTGCTTCTCGCCGTCGATGACCTCGATCTCCTTGGAGGTCATGGTCGAGCGGGTCAGGATGCGTTTGCCGCTGGCAAGATCCACGAAGCAGACGCGGTGGAGGGTGGGATGGATGCCGGGTTTCATAGGGATGGATCGTCGCGGGGTTGTTGCAGCAGGGCAGCAAGCAAAACGCTTGTTGCAATCTATGTGCATCTTCGGCCCCCGCAGCGAGTGTGCAAGTGCTAAATGCAAGTTGATTGCGTTTTCCTATTCTGCACAACATGAGAACGCCCATTTGTCGTGCATCCGAAGCGCGGACATCGGCATTGCACAGGTCCGGTTTCATCCGTTTGGCCACACGCGCAACTTGCCGGAGGCAAGTCTTCTGCTCCAAAACTCACTGTCACCCCCTGACGCCTCGTCCGCACTTTCCCCGGAAGCCCCCTTGGAACGGCGGGCTACCGGTGCGATTTGCCGTGGGCCAAACTCGTCCGGCTAAACGCCGGGCGCTGTTTGCCTCACCGTGGTATCCTGCAACTTCCGGCGCGCCGCCGTTGGCAGATCATCAGGCCGAACGCCACAGCGATGGCCACGATCCACCCGGTGGAGGGTTCAGGCACCACCAGCAGCTCTCCCGTGCCCGTGAAGTCCGCAATGTCGGTGTAGGTCGCGCCGCTGCCGGCCGCCCCGTAGGTGCCCACCGGCTCGACCACGCCGTCGATGATGAGCAGCCCAACGGTGTCCTGCACGCCGCTGCCCGCCAGATCGACGATGCTGGTGGTGGCGGAGGCCAGCGTCAGCGTGGTGTCCAGGCTGGCATTGTGCGCCGCCGTCACCCCTACGTCCAGGGTCAGGGTGGCCCCTTCGTCCAGCGTCGTGTTGCCCGTGCCGAGCGCCCCGTTGACCGCCACCGCCAGGGTGCCCACGTGGACCACCGTGCCGCCCGTGTAGGTGTTCGCCGCGCCGAGGGTCAGCGTGCCCGCGCCGAACTTGGTCAACCCGCCGTCGCGGGCCGCCGCGCCCAGCGTGGTGTCGTGCAGGAGGCTCTGGGCGACCGTCACGTCGAAGCCGTTGGTGTCGACCAGTGCGCCGCCCGCTCTCACGTTGGCCGTCGCCAGCCCCTGCATGAACGCCGTGCCGCTCGCCCCGGCCTGCAGCGTGCCGCCGTTGAAGTTGAACGTGCCCGTGGCCCCCCCGACGAATCCGGCGATGTTGCCTGTCGTGAGAAGGCCGCCGTTCAGATTGTACTCACCGCCGTTGCCGATGTAGACCGTCTTGGCGTTGGTGGTGAACGCGCCTCCCATCTGGGTGAAAGTGCCCATCGCATCGGCGCCGACGTAGACCGACTGGGTGGAGAGGATGCCCGCTTGGAGATCGTAGCTGCCGCGGCTGTTGATCGACCCGCTGCTGGGTCCTCCACCGATGAAAAACCCGTTGCTGCCCACGGTGAAAGTTCCCCCCGTCTGCGTGAAGGCACCCGTGCCGTCGAGGACGGTGGGAGGGGTGCCTGGAGCCACTGCGCCGATGTAGACCTCGCTGGCAGACAAGCTGCCCCCGCTCAGGACCGCCGTCGCGTTGCTCGCCGCCGAACCGTAGACCGCGAAAGTCGCCCCCCCGCCCACGCTGCCTGCGGTGATGGCCAGCGTGCCGGCGTTGACGAGTGTCGGACCGTCGTAGGTGTTGTTGCCTGTCAGCGTCAGCGTGCCCGCGCCGTTCTTGGCCAGGCCGCCGCCGCCGCCCAGGGACTGTGGAATGCTGACATCGAACCCGTTTGTGTCGATGACAGACACCATGTTGGGCGATTGGAGGGTCGCCGTGGTCAGCCCGCTCAGCAGGTTCGCGCCTTCGACGGCGGCTTGCAGCGTAGCATTCCCGATGGTGAAGCTGCTCTTGCCACTGCCCCCGACGATGCTGCCGACGGTCAGCGTGCCACCGTTGAGGGCATAATCGCCGCGGCTGCCCGCCTCCGCAGCGAGGATGAGCGAGTTGCCGTTCGTGGTGACGTTGGCCCCGTCGCTCTGCACGAAGAAGCCCGTGCCGTTGCGGCCAACCGTCATCGGTCCGGTGGACAGCGTGCTGGTCGCGCCGTCAATCTCGTACCTGGAATCGCCGTTCGGGAAGCTGTCGAGGACAAAAGCAGAGCCGTTGGTGGTGAAGGTTCCCCCGCCCTGCATGAACTGGGCGATACCATTTTGACCGATGGTGGCCACGCCCGTGCTCAGGAGGCCGCCGTTCATGGTGTAGTTGGCCTGGACCCCGTAGTTGCCGCTGGTGTTGACGTAGCCGACGTAGAAAGGGCTGCCGTTGGTGGTGAAGGTGCCGCCGGTCTGGTTGAACATGCCCGCCCCGAAGCCGTTGCCCGCGGCCGTCACGCCGCCGACGAAGGCCGTGCCCGTGCTCAGGAGGCCGTTGCTCAGGCTGTAGGTTCCCACGCTGTCCAGGCCGACCGCGAACTGCCCGCCGTTGGTGCTGAAGCTGCCCCCGGACTGCGCGAAGGCGGCGTTGCTCCCCGGGCCGCCGATGGTGGCCGCGCCCACGTTGATGCTGGCCGTGCCGCTGAGGATGCTAGCGGGGATGCCGCCCGTAGCGGTGACGGCGAACGTGGCCGTGCTGCCCGCCGCTCCGATGCTGCCGCCGGTGATCGCCAGCGCACCTCCGCTCACCAGGGTATTGCCCGTGTAGGTGTTGACTCCCGTGAGGGTCAGCGTGCCCGTGCCGGTCTTGGTCAGGCCGCCGTCGGCGGTGTTGCCCAGCGCGGGGTCGTGATTGAGAGCCTGCGCGATCGTGACGCTGTTGCCGGCCGTGTTGACGATGGCTCCGCCCGTCTGCACGTAGGCGGCGCTGAGCCCCGCCAGGAAGGTGGTGGGATTGCTCGTCGCGGTGGGGTTGTCGCTCGCGCCAGCCTGGAGGATGCCGCCGTTGAAGTAAAAGGTCCCCGTGCCGCCGCCCCGCGTGATCTGGTTGGCGGTGAGGGAGCCGCCGTTGAGCCGGTAGGTGCCGGCCGCCCCACCGAACGTGCCGAGGTTCAACCCGTTCGTGACGGTGACGGTGCCCCCGTTCTGCGTGAACGTGCCGATGCCCGAGCGGCCCACCTGGAGGCCACCCGTGGTCAGACTGCCGCTGCCGCCCATGGTGTAGGTGCTGTTTGCGCCGCCGTACGAGGCCACCTCCAGGAAATCGCCGTTGGTGGTGAAGACGCCGCCGCTCTGGTTGAAGGCGCTCGCGTCGCCGATGAGCACGTTGCCTGTGGTCAGCGTGCCGGTGACGAGGTTGTACGTGCCCGGGCCGCCCTCACCGACGTTCAGGCCGAACGTCACGTTGACGCTGTTCACCGTGCCGCCGTACTGGTTGAAGGTGCCCGGGCTGCTCTCGCCGACAGCGAACTGGCTACCGAACTGACCCTGCACGCCGACGGTCAGGGTGCCGTTGTAGAGGTTGTAGGTGCCGTTGCCGGTCGTGGGCGCGTTGGTGGCGCTGTCGCCGCCAACGAAGAGTTGGTTGGTCGCGGCGAAGTTGCCCGCGTTCTGGTTGAGCGTACCCTGGCCGCTGTAGCCGACGTAGACGTTGTCGAAGGTCTGATCGGCGTTGACCGCGTAGGTTGCCCCGCCGTACACGGGGCTGGTCACGCCGAGCGGCGTGGCGTTGGTGCTGTTGACGATCAGGCTCTGCCCGGCGGCGCGCGGAACGGACCCGACACCGGCAGGGACGGCCATCCGGGCGGTGGCCGGGAGCGGACCTGGCCCGGTCAGGCGGGTTGGGACGGAACCCGGCGCGACGCGCGCGTAGGAAGGGGCGTCGGTCCGGGAAGTGGGGCCGCTCGCGACGAGGTTTGTCCGGTCGGGCGCGGCGGCGAAGAAGAAG
>CAXTMD010000122.1:459-11498 GCA_964245035.1 uncultured Chthoniobacterales bacterium | reverse complement strand
GCAGACGACCACCACCGCGCGGGAGCCCATGTGCTTTTCCTGGCAGACGGCGCGTGGCACGCCGCGATCCCGGTAGTACGCGAACGCCTCGGCGGGGTGCTCCAGCATCCCTTCCGCCTGACTCGTCTCGCACGGCGACATGGTCGGCGGCAGGTAGATCAGCCACCGCGGATCGACCGCGAAGCGGCTCATGATCTCCAGGGCCGCCGTGGCGTTTTCCTCGCGCACGGTGACGTTGCCGCGCAGGCGGGTCGAGACGATGCGTTTGCCGAGCACGTCCTCCAGGTCGAGCACATCGTCGTTGGCCTGCTGCGCGCTCGGGGCGGGCGCGGCGTCCTCCGGCGGCAGGAACGGCTTGGCCGGCTGGCAGTACGTAGCGCGGGCAGGCATGCTAACCAATTCCATCTCCGGGTAACGCAGCGCGGTCAGCGCGCCGCCGAACACGCAGCCGGTGTCCAGGCAGAGCGTGCGGTTGAGCCACTCGGGCTGCGGCACGGGCGTGTGGCCGTAGACGACCGTCGCGCGGCCCCGATACTCGGCGGCCCAGGGGTAGCGCACCGGCAGGCCGAACTCGTCCGTCTCGCCCGTGGTCTCGCCGTACAGCGCAAACTCGCGCACCGCCCCCGAGCCGCGCCCCTGCATGGCTTCCTTCATGCCGGCGTGCGCCACGACGAGCTTGCCATCGTCCAGCACGTAGTGGCTCACCAGCTTGTCGATCCAGTCGGCGGCGGCGCGGGAGAACCCGGGATGGTGTTTGTCGTAGACGGCGAACTGTTCCAGCGAGTCGGCCAACCCGTGGTTGACCTGCACCTTTTTGCCGAACTGCGCGCGCAGGAACTTGATGTCGTGGTTGCCCGGCACGCACAGCGCGTGACCTGCCGCCGCCATGTCCATGATGAGGCGCACCGTCTCCGGGATTTTTGGCCCGCGGTCCACCAGGTCGCCGAGGAACACGGCCTTGCGCCCGGCGGGCGGCACGAACACGCCCCCCTCGCCCGCCGTGTAGCCGAGCTTCGGAAGGAGTTCGCACAACTCGTCGAAGCAGCCGTGCACGTCGCCGATCAGGTCGAACGGCCCGTGGTCGTCGCGCCGGTTGTTCCACAACGGCTGGCGCGTGACCGTGGCCGCGTCCACCTCCTCCACGCTGGAGAAAGTGAACACGTGCCGGAAGCCTTCCTTGCCCAACCCGCGCAAGTACCGGTGAAGCTGCGCGCTTTGCTGCCGGATGACGTGCGGACCGAAGTGGCGTTCGGGCCGGTTTTTGTTGCGCGCGTGGCACACGGCTTCCGGCACATCGAACACGACCGCCACCGGCAGGCAGTGGAACTGCCGCGCCAGGGCGACCAGCCCCTTGCGTGCTTCGGGCTGCACGTTGGTGGCGTCCACGACGGTCAGCCGACCGGCGGCGAGGCGCTTGGACGCGATGAAATGCAGCACCTCGAAGGCGTCGTTGGTGGCGGCCTGGTTGTTCTCGTCGTCGCTGACCAACCCGCGGCACTCGTCGGAGGAAAGCGTCTCGGTGGGCAGGAAGTGTTTGCGAGCAAACGAACTTTTGCCCGCGCCGCTCGGGCCGATCAGCACAATCAACGCGAGTTCGGGGATGGTGAGTCGCATAACAAACGTGGTCTACCCAGCCAACCGCTCCATCAGAAACTCGCCATACCCATCTTTGAGCGGCAGTTCTAGATCGACATGCAACCGGCGGCGTTGCGCGGTGACCGCTTGGTTAAGCTTGGGATTGAACGCCGCCTTTTCGTACGTCTGCCAGTACACGCCGACGCCGCGCTTTTGCCACGTCGGCACGTCGTTGAAGTTGAGGCCGCGCTGGAAGAGCAATTCGTTCTTATCCGGGACCGACAAACCCAGCAGCCGGTCGGTCGCTTCCTGCGCGTTCATCCCGTCGCGCCGCAGCAGCCAATAGCAATGTGCGTTGAGCGCGTTGCGGTGCGCGTCCTCGGCGCGCCAAAGGAAATAATCCACCACCAGCGCGGACGTAGGCAGTTGCGAGAGGCGGCAGTCAAAACAGGCCGGTGCGCCGAGCCCCACAGAGAACTTGCCGCTGGCCTCGCCGGCCAACACGCTGTCGTACTTGCGCAGCTTGCGGTCGAAGAGATCTTCGTCGGGATGAAAGAGCAGCGAGATCTCGTCGCTTTGCGTGTAGCCGTACATCACCCGGAAGCCGCAGTTCATCAGATGCTCGACCGTGCCGGTCATCAGGTCGCGCACGCGTACATCAAAGGGTGACTCGAAGCGGTGCGTCTCCTTTGTCAGCCGCGTGAAGCTACGTCCGTCCAGCCGTGCCACCATGAAGAGGCCGGGCAGCACGCAGTGGGCGTGCGCCGTTTCGTAGCGGCGCATCTTGGCGTCCAAGTCGTCGAAAGTCATGTCGAGGGGAGTTGCCAATCTTCCACGGCAAACCCACCGGTGTCGAGCAGACGTACGAAGTGGAGTTGGTCAAATCCTTCGGCCGCGACCGGCAACTCCAGTCTCCCACTCATACCCAGCACGGCTTTGTCAGGGAGGCGGGCAGACCCTGCACGGAGCCGGTTGCGCTCCAATGCCTCGATGACCCGTGAGCGGAAGAAATACCCCGTGACAGCGAAATGGGCCGCTTTGGCGGGCACGATGTAGGCAGCGCGCTCGGCGCGGGTCACGTTGTTGTTGTCCACCACGAAACGCTGCTTGGCCTCGATGCAGGCGGCCACCAGCAAACGCTCCCGGTGTCGGGTGCGCAGCATGTCCAGGTTGATGCGCAGGTGCGTGTCGTAGAACCGCTCCCGGCAGAAGGTACTTTTTCCGGTCGCCGGGATGCCAATGCAGAGAACAAGCTCCATGCTGGTCAGTCTGCACGGTTGAAAATGCACATCTGGGTCGGTGCGCCAAGCGTGGCGTCTTCCGGGCCGACGGGGAGAAAGCGCGCGGTGTAGCCGAAGCGTGTCGCCACGCCGCCGGCCCACGCCTGAAACTCCGCGCGGCTCCACTCGAAGCGATGGTCCCGGTGCCGGAACTTGCCCGCAGGCAGCGTTTCCCACTTCGGGTTGTAGTCGCGGTTGGGCGTGGTGACGACCACGGTCCCCGGACGCGCGAACTCGAAGACCACCCGCTCCGCCGCGCGCAGCCGGGGCGGGTCGAGGTGTTCGATGACCTCCACCAACGCCGCCACGTCGAAGCCCTCCAGCCGCCCGTCGCGGTACAGGAGCGAACCCTGCACGAGGCCCAGCCGGGCGCGTTGCGCTTCGGTGAAGCGGTCGTAGTGCAGCCGCCGCGCGGCGATCCCCAGCGTGGCCGGGGACACGTCCATGCCCAGGATGCGCGTGAAGGCCCGCTCCCCTTGCAGCAGGACCAGCAGCCGCCCCTCGCCGCAGCCGAGGTCCAGCACGCTCGCCGCGCCGCTCGCCCGCAGCGCCCCCAGCACGGCGGCCAGCCGCTGTTCGTTCAGGCTCAGGGGCCGTTCCACCGCTTCTTCCTCGCGGTCGCGCCGCCGGCTGACCGCCTCGGGGTCGTCGGTGGCGTCCGCTTCCTCCTCGACGGCCAGCAGGCGGCCCAACGCCTCGCGCGCCAGGGTGGGCCGGTGCTTGAGGTAGCGGCGCACGATGCTTTCGCGCTGCGGATGCTCCGCGAGCCAGCCCTCGCCCTGGCGCACGAGCTTGTCCACCTCGTCGTCGCCGATCCAGTAGTGCTTGTCGTTGTCGAGCACGGGTACGAGCACGTACAGGTGGCGCAGCAGGTCGCACAGACGGGTCGTCTTGCGCAGGGTCAGTGTGAAGTAGAAGCCCTCGCCCCAATCAGGGAAGCGGGCGTCCAGCGGGTGGCGCTCGGCCTCCACCGCGTAGCCCAGCGGCTCGAACAATCCCCGCAGGAACTCCTCGCCCGGCCGGCAGGGCACCACGGAGAGCCGCGCCTCCAGCGGGATCGCGGTCTCGACCAACTGCGGGCGATCCTTGCAGCGTCCGCCCAGCGCCGAGCCGAACACCTGCGAGAGCGCCACGCTCAGGTACGAGGACGCCGCGTAGGGCCGGTCGTTGACGTACTGCTGCAAGGCGAAGCCTTCCCCCGCCGGTCCGCGCCCGTGCACCAGTCCCACCGGGTCGATCTCCAACAACAGCGCCGCCGTGCAGCGTTCCGGCGTGGCCTGCGGGTAGAACACCTGCGCGCGGCCAAAGGGCAGTTCAAACGCCTGCGTCTTGGCCGGGTTCTTGTGCAGCAGGTAGCCGAGTTCCGTCGCGGGCGCGTGGGTGGTGGAAAGGGTCAGCAGCATGGGGAGCACCCACTTTGCCGACGCGCGGCCAAGAAGGCAACCCGCCCGCGCCACCCGGCAACCCTCAGAAGTGGTAGGTCACGCCGCCGCGCAGTTCCCGCGGCTCGACGGGATGCGTGTGGATGTCGGCCACACCGGCCGCCGGTTCGCCCGGCAGGCGCGAGACATAGTAGTAGTCGATGTCACTGTCGTGCGCGTTGAAAAGGTTGAACACGCTGAAGTTCATGTCCCAATGGTTGCCGAACCGGTAACCTGTTTGCAGGTAGACGAGCGTCGTGGCCTCCGACTTCTCGCTGGCGTCCTGGGTCAGGTTGCGCGGGCCGAAGAAGCGCAGACGCACGCCGCCGTAAAAACCTTTCGTCCAGCCGGCCCCCAGGTCGTGCACGGCCACGCCGGCATCCAGCACCGTCGCGATGGCCTCGGGCACCCAGGGACCGTCCGCCTCGTGGTCGGTGAAGCGCGCGTTGGAGTAGGCAAAATCCAGGTCGAGCGTCAGCCAGGGTTTCGGCGTGTAGAAGTTGGCCAGTTCCACGCCCCAGCGCCGGCTCGGGCCACTCGGCTCGTTATCGGCGGCGTCGCCGTCAAAGACCAGTTCGCTGTCCAGGTCCAGCAGCCAGAGCGTGGCCGAGCTTTGCAGCCCGGGCACGACCGTGGTACGCACGCCGAACTCCGCGCCCTTGGCTTTGACCAGCGGGTCCACGCTGCCCGCCGGCGCGTCGTTGCCGGCGATGGGCGGGCCGACCACGGCGCGGATGTCGTTGGAGTGGAAGCCCTCGCCCGCGTTCAGGTAAAACTCGGTCTTGTACCAGGGACCCAGGATCAGGCTGAACTTCGGGCTGACGACCGCCTGCGTGCCGCCGCCGTGGATGTTGTCCGTGTAGTCGCTGTCGTGGTAGTTGTACACGTCGGCGCGGAAGCCGGCGACGGTGCGCAGCCACGGCAGCCAGGTCGTTTTCTGTTCCAGGTACGGCCCCACGCGCGTCTCGACGACGTGGTCATGGCGGATGGCGTTCAAAACAGTCTGCGCCTTGGTGTGGTTGAGTTGCAGCCGGATGAAGTCTGTCCTTTCCTGCAAGCCGACCGTCTCCTCGGTTTGGAAGCCGAAGAGCGTCAGGTGCCAGCTCTGGCTGGCGCTGGTGCCCAGTTGCACGCGTTGGTCCTTTTGCTGGAACTGGTCGCCGTTGACCGGGTCGGTCAGGAAGTAGTCAAAGTCGCTGAACAGTTCCAGATCATAGTCCGTCGCGTAGGCGACGACCTGCGTGCGCTCCGTGTCGCTGCCGCGGTGCCACTCGCCGTTGACGCCGTAGCGCGAGGAGTTGCCGCCGTCGGTCGGGTCGATCTCGCCGAAGCGGCTGATCAGGCCCTCGGCGATGGCGCGGTCGGGTACTTGGTCGCTGGAGTTCCGGTCGCCGTGGTAGGCCAGCGCCGTCACGCTCGCGCCGTTTTGCGTATTGCCTACACTGTAGCGCACCGCGCCGTTAAATTTCTGGTAGCCGTCACCGTGCACCCACGGACCGTCGGGACCGAATTTGGGCGAAGACGCGAACACCAGCCGCGCGTAGCCGTCGCTGCCGCCCAGCCGGCGGGCGGAGATCGGCGTGCAGATCGTGGGCAGCCGGATTGTGGCCATCGCCTTCTTGCTGCCGGCCCTCGCCTTGCGACGCCGAGGCGGCGTCGCGGGCGCGTCGGATGGAGCCCGGCCTTGTGCAAAAGGCGGTTTTGTAGCATTTTCCCAGGTGACACGCCGCCCGACCCGTCCCAAAGCTCCCGGCCTCAAACTTCTCGGTCACAGCGAGAAGCGCTTCCCGAACAAGCCGAGTGCCGCCATCCTCGAAACCTTCCCGAACCGCTATCCGCAGCGCGACTACTGGATTCGCTTTGACTGCGCCGATTTTACCTCGCTCTGCCCGGTGACCGGACAGCCCGACTTCGCCAAGATCCGCATCGAATACGTGGCCGATGCGCTTTGCATCGAGACCAAGTCGCTCAAGTTTTATCTCGCCTCCTACCGCGACACCCGCTCCTTCAACGAGGAGGTGTCCAACCGGATCATGGAAGACTTGGTGACCGCCTGCCAGCCGCGGGTGCTGCGCGTGCACGGTGAGTTCGCCGCGCGCGGCGGGATCAGCGTCACGGTGGATGTCGAGCACACGCAGGAGGTCAAGCTCAACGGCTCGGCCAAACGGATCAGCCTGTGAACCCCGACGGCAAGACCGTGGTGCTGCTCAGCGGCGGCATGGACTCGGTGTCCGTGTTCTACGACGCGGTGCAACGCGGGAGCGTCGCGGCAGCTTTGAGCTTCCACTACGGCTCCAAGCACAACGACCGCGAGATTCCCTTCGCCGCTTGGCACGCCGGGAAGCTCGGCGTGCCGCACCTCGTCATCCCGCTGGATTTCATCGGCCGGCACTTTGCTTCCGACCTGCTCGCCTCGGGCGGCGAGGTCCCCAGGGGCCACTACGAAGAAGCGTCCATGAAGAAGACCGTCGTGCCCTTTCGCAACGGTATCATGCTCGCGGTCGCCGCCGGCTTTGCCGAGAGCCAGGAGGCGCAGGCCCTTGTCATCGCCGCGCACGCGGGTGACCACGCGATCTATCCGGACTGCCGCGAGGACTTCATGCGCGCCATGGGTGACGCCATGCGCCTGGGCACGTACGCGAACATCGAACTGAGACGGCCCTTCATCCACCTGACCAAAGCGCAGATCGCCGCGCGCGGGGCGGAGTTGGGTGTGGACTTCGCGCGGACATGGTCCTGCTACGTGGGCGGGGAGACCCACTGCGGGGAGTGCGGCACGTGCGTGGAGCGGCGCGAGGCGTTCCAGTTGGCCGGCTTGGACGATCCGACCGAGTACGCCAGTCACGCGCCGCTGCCCGCCAAGCCGGTCGCCGCGTAGAGGCGCTTTGCCCCCGTGCTGATCTCCGAGATTTTCTACTCCGTGCAGGGCGAAGGTGCGCTGGTGGGCGTGCCGTCGGTGTTCGTGCGCACGTCCGGGTGTAACCTGCGTTGCGCGTGGTGCGACACGCCCTATGCCTCGTGGCGGCCGGAGGGCGAGACGATGGCGGTCGGGGAGGTCGTCGAGCAGGTGCTCGCCTTTCCCGCGCAGCACGTCGTGCTGACCGGCGGCGAGCCGATGGCCGCGCGCGGCATCCACGACCTGGCCGCCCAACTGCGTGCCCACGGCAAGCACCTCACGGTCGAAACCGCTGGCACCCTGCCGCCGGAGGGCATCGCCTGCGACCTGGCTTCCATCAGCCCGAAGCTGTCCAACTCCACGCCTGCCGCCGGTACGCTGCCCGACGATTGGATCGCACGCCACGAACGCACCCGGCTTCAGCCCGGGGTCATCCGGCAATGGATCACGCAGCATGATTTCCAATTGAAATTTGTGGTCGAGGGCGAGACTGACCTCGCCGAGATTCAGGCGCTACTCGCCGCGCTGGGCAAGGACGTGCCGTCCTGGAAGGTGCTGCTCATGCCGCAAGGCACCGACCCGGACACCTTGGCCGGCCGCGACGACTTCCTTCTAGAGGCATGCAAGACGCACGGCTACCGCTACTGCCACCGCCTGCACATCCAGCTTTTCGGCAACACCAAGGGAACGTAAAGGAACATCAAGCCGCCATGCCCTACCGCATCTGCAAGAGCTTCGAGGTCGAGAACGGCCACATGCTCTCCAAGCACCCCGACAAGTGCCGCTTTCCCCATGGGCACACGCGCAAGGTGGAACTTGTGCTCGAAGCCGACGCGCTGGACCCCAACGACATGGTCTGCGACTTCAAGGCCGTGAAAACCATGGTCGGCGAGTACGTGGACCGCTTCGACCACGCCATGTGCATGAACGTAGCCGATCCCATGTACGCCGAGATGAAAAAACGTTACGGCGAGCAGATCATCGGCTTCGAGCAAGTGGACCCGACCACCGAAGTGTTGGCCAAGGAGATCCACGACTATCTGCAAAGCCAACTGGACGCCGCCGGCCGCAACGCGCCGGGCAAGTACTCACTCCAGGCTGGCCTGCGCGTGGTGCGAGTGCGCGTGTGGGAGACCAGTTCCTCCTGGGCTGAGTACAGCCAGGAATGAGGTTTTTTATTTTGTTTTGATGAACTACGCCACTCACCTCGACTTGGCCGACATGCAGACCACGCCCGACACCCGCGGCGTGGACATCGACCAGGTGGGCATCTGCGACCTGACGTATCCCATCACGGTCCTGGACCGCGAAGCCCAGAGCCAGCGCACGGCGGCCACCATTGCCATGTCCGTGGACCTACCCCATCATTTCAAGGGCACGCACATGAGCCGCTTTCTGGAAGTGCTCGCTCACCACCAGGGCGAGGTGACCATGCGCACCTTGCCCGCCATCCTACACGAGTTGAAGAAGCGCCTCGCGGCCGAAGCGGCGCGCCTGGAGGTAGCGTTCACCTACTTCTTGCAGCGCAAAGCTCCGGTCAGCGGGTTGTCGGCACCGATGGACTACCGCTGCGCGTTCATTGGCGAGTCTGGGCAAGAGGGCGATGACTTCCTGATGCGCGTGGAGGTGCCCGTGAGCACGCTCTGCCCGTGCTCGAAGGTGATCAGCGACTACGGCGCACACAACCAGCGCGGCTACGTGACCATGTCCATCCGGCCGGAGCGCGATGGTGATGGCTGGCAACTGGTGTGGATCGAGGAACTCGTCGAGGTGGCCGAACGCTCCGCCTCCGCACCCATCTATCCCTTGCTCAAGCGCGTGGACGAACGCCACGTCACCATGCAGGCCTACGACAACCCGGTGTTCGTCGAAGACGTGGTGCGCAACGTGGCCGGTCGCCTGCGCGAGGACGCGCGCATCGCCTCGTTCGAGGTCAAGGCCGTCAACCTAGAGAGCATTCATAACCACAGCGCGTTTGCCGTCGTCACCCACCCGCGAAGGGGAAAGTAATCGCAACTGCTCACCGCTGATTGCCGGCTATCCTGGCGGCGAACTCACCGGAAACACTGCTCCGCTGGTCGTGCCGGTGCAAATGTTCGGCAAGTTGTCGCAGACGGGCAAACCACCCAGCCGCCGGAGCACATCTTTGTCCCACTCAATCTGGACGCAGCCCCAGCACGTCCGCCCCGCGCAGCCCCAGTACCTCCACCGCGCGCAACGCCGCCGCCAGCCGCGACTCGACGCCGAGCTTGAGCAGGACGTTCTGCACGTGCTTTTTCACGGTGTTGAGCGCGCAGTCCAGGATGACGGCGATCTCCGGGCTGCTCTTGCCGTGGGCGACCCAATAAAGCACCTCCGCCTCGCGCCCCGTCAGCCCGAGTTCCTGCAAGCGGGCGGGTGAATCCATGACCGGGTCAGGCGGGAGCGTTTCCTCCAACAGAAGCATGAACCCCGTGCCTCCGGCCGGCCCCGCCTCCGCGAAACGCCGGACCTCCAGGCGCCCCCCGTCACTGCTTCCCTGCCACGGGTGCGGGTCGGCACCATCCACCCAACCCGCCAGCGGGCCGGGCAGCCGGTCCGGGTCGGCGGCGCCGGGAAAATAGCGCACGAGCAGCCGGCGCGCGAGGTCCGTGCAAAACTCGATGGCGTCCCCGTCGCGGACCACGATCACGGCGCGGTCGAGCGACTGTGCGAGGTGTTCCTCCGCTTCGATCCGCCGGGCAACGGCGTGCCGGAGCAGCGCGTTGCTCTCCTCCAGGCGGCGTTGCAGGGCGCGGATTTGCAGGTGTGCGCGCACCCGCGCCAACACCTCCTCGGGGTGCAGCGGCTTGGTGATGAAATCCACCGCGCCGACGGCGAACCCGCGCACCTTGTCCATGGGTTCGGAGAGCGCCGTGACCAGGAGCACCGGGATGTCGCGCCAGCGTGCGTCGGCCTTCAGCCGCTCGCACGTCGTGTAGCCATCCATGCCGCCGGGCATCTGCACGTCGAGCAGGATGATGTCCGGCAGGGCGTACTCCAGTTGGAGCAACGCGCCCGCGCCGCTCTCGGCCACCAGCACCTCGTAGCCGGCGGCGTCGAGGAAGTCCAGCAGCACGCCGAGGTTGGCGGGCAGGTCGTCCACGATCAGGAGCGTCGGGCGTGGCGGCGCGCCGCTCTCCTCCACAGTTTCTACACTCGCATCCGCAGCCATCGTCCCTGGTCTTCTCCTTTCATTTTTTCCAGCAAAGCGTCGCGCAGCCGGTTCATCTGGTAACTGGCGGCCAGGGCGGCCAGAGGCTCCACGAAACCGGCGTGCCGCGGGTCGGCGGCGAGCAGGTCCGCCAGCCGCCGACGGATCTTGAGCACGTCGCCGCGCCGCGAGAGTTCCAGCAGCGCGCTCAGTTCCTCCGCTGGGGGGACGACCGCCACCCCCCCGGCGCGGTCGGTGACCCAGGACAGAGTCAGGGCCCGCGCGAGCGCGGCGAGGAGCACGTCCTCCGTGAAGGGTTTAGGTAAAAAATCGTCGCAGCCCGCGTCGAGCGCTTCCCGGCGGTCGGCTTCAAAGACGCTGGCCGACACGGCGATGATCTTGAGGCCGGCGCTGCCGGGCAGTTGCCGCAGGGCGCGGGCGACCTGGAGGCCGTCGGTGCCAGCCATGCGCAGGTCCAGCAGCACGGCGTCGGGCCAGGGCAGCCGGGCGCAACGCGCCAGGCACTCGTCGCCGCCGGGAAACTCTTCCACTTCGAAGCCCAGGGGCGCGAGCAGTTCCCGGAGCACGTTGCGGTTGGTGGCGTCGTCGTCCACCACGAACAGACGGCGGCGCGGACCCTCGTAACCGGTGACGGGCGCGAGCCGCGGGACCGGGAACGAGGCCGTCCCCGTGGC
>CAXTMD010000122.1:0-449 GCA_964245035.1 uncultured Chthoniobacterales bacterium | reverse complement strand
CGGTGACGACGGCCAGTCCCGGGTCCGGGGTCAAGGTGGCCGCCGCGGGGGCAGCCGTCCCCTCCGCCATGACCTCCGGCAGCGCCAGTTCAAACCAGAACCGGCTGCCGACGCCGGGGGTGCTCTGCACGCGCAGCTCGCCGCCGAGCAGGGCGACGAGGCGCTGGGCAATCGCCAGGCCCAGGCCGGTGCCCTGGGTGGCGTCGGAGCCGCGGGCCTGCTGGAAGGCCAGGAAGATGTTGTCCAGCTCGTCCGGGGCGATCCCCACGCCGGTGTCGTTCACCTCGAAGCGCACCCGCCCCTCCGTGCGCTCCACCCGGAACTCCACCGCCCCGCGCGCGGTGAACTTCACGGCGTTGCCCAGCAGGTTGAGCAGCACCTGCCGCAGCCGCCCCTCGTCGCCGTGGACGACCGCGGGCAGGCCGGGGCCGCACCGGACGGAGAAACCC
>CAXTMD010000121.1:1992-11501 GCA_964245035.1 uncultured Chthoniobacterales bacterium | reverse complement strand
TCTGTTCCTGCTCGCGGCCGAGCAGGGCCAGCCGCATGATGTTTGCTTCGGAGAAGTCCGGCTTGGCGAGTTCGCCCGCGACGCGGCCGTAACTCATCACAAGGATGCGGTCGCTCATCCCGATGACCTCAATGAGGTCCGACGAAATCAGGAGGATGCCCAACCCCTGCGCGGCCAGTTCGTCGATGAGGCGGTAGATTTCCGCCTTCGCACCCACGTCTACCCCGCGCGTGGGTTCGTCCAAAATGATCACGCGGCAGCCCGCCTCGAACCATTTGGAGAGCACGACTTTTTGCTGGTTGCCGCCGGAAAGAGAATCCACCGGAGCATCCATGTCCCGGGCTTTAACGGCCAAGCGCCCCATCAGTCGGCCGACCATGCTGCGCTCTGCCTTGCTCTTGATGAAGCCCAGCAGGGCGGTCAGGCGTTTGAGCACCGGCATCGTGGTGTTCTCGCGGATGGGCAGCGAGGTCACGACGCCCTGGCCCTTGCGGTCTTCCGGCACCAGGCCGATGCCGGCGCGCACTCCCTCGCGCGGCGAGCGGATGTTCTGCGGGCGGTCGTCCAGCGTCACGCGGCCGCCCCCCGCCCGGTCCGCCCCGAAGATGGCCCGCGCCATCTCCGTGCGTCCGCTGCCGACCAGTCCGGCGACGCCGAGGATTTCTCCCGCGCGCAGTTCAAAGGAAGCGTCGAGCACCTTGGGGGCCGAGCGGAGGTTCTGCACGCGCAGGACGGGTTCGGCGATCTTGCGCGGGGTCTGCGGAAACAGCGTCGTCACGCGCCGGCCCACCATCATGTCGATGAGCTGGTGCACGTCGATGTCCTTGGGTAGCACCGTGCCGACGGTGCGGCCATCCTTGATGACCGTGATCGAGTCAGCGACCTCGAAGATTTCCTCCAGCCGGTGGGAGATGTAGACGACGCTGACCCCTTTCTTGGAAAGGTTGCGGACGATCTCCAGCAGGCGGCGGGCGTCCTGCGGCGCGAGCACCGCGGTGGGCTCGTCCAGCACGAGGACCTTCACGTCGTGCGAGATGGCCTTGGCGATCTCGACCACCTGCTGGTACGCCACCGGCAAGTCGCCGACGAGCGCATCCGGGTCCAGGTCGAAACCGATGTCGCGCAGCAGTTCGCGGGAGCGTTCCCGCAGGCGGCGGCGGTTGACGAGGCCGCCCAGTTCCCCGAGAAAGATGTTCTCCGCGACGCTCAGGTGCGGAGCCAGCACGAGTTCCTGGTAGATCACCGAGATCCCCAGCTCCCGCGAAACGCGGGGACTGGAGATCTCGACTTTTTTCCCACCCACGCGGATTTCTCCGGCGTCACGCTGGTACGCGCCGGAGAGGATTTTCATCAGGGTGCTTTTCCCCGCGCCGTTCTCGCCGAGGAGGGCGTGGACCTCCCCCTGGCGCACGGCGAACGACACGCCGTTCAAGGCGTGGATGCCCCCGAACCGCTTGGAGATGCCGACCATCTCCACCCCGTTGTCAGGCGCTGAGTCTTGCATGGGTTATCCGGGTGACAGGCGGCTCGGGGGGAGGTGAAGGGCGAGCGGCTAGAACACCGCGTCGGCCTTGTAGTATTTCGCCACGTTGGCCTTGGTGATGGCCACCGGCTCGGTCGTCGTCAATCTGGGATAGCCAGGCGACAGTTTGCCCTGCGCGGCCTTGGCTCCGACCTCGACGGCCAATTTGCCGATTTCGGCAGGGTCGTTGCGCCCGGTCGCGCCGTACTTGCCGTCCATGATGAGCTTGAGCGCTTCCTTCTGGCCGTCGGCGGCGGCGAAGACGAGCACGTCCTTCTTGCCCGCGGCGTCCAGGGCACGCAGGGCGCCGAGGTTCATACTGTCGTTTTCGCCGAGGATAGCATTCACGTCCGGGTGCGCCGTCAAGAGGTCTTCGGCGGCCTTGAGCCCGCCCTCCTGCGTCCAGGCGCCCCAGCCCTGACCCACGATGGTAAGGTTCGTCTTGCCGAACTTGCGCAATTGCGCCTCGTGGATGCCCTGGAACACGCCCTCGCGGCGTTCCTGGCCGACGGGGTTGCCCTGTTCACCGCTCAGCAGGCCGATCTTGAGTTCCTTGTCGCCCACCGTGTTGACCAGCCACTCACCGATGGCTTCGCCGTTGGCGGTGTTGCTCGACTGCACGATGGTCACATAGTCCGCCGCCGGGTCGATGGAACTGTCCACGATGATCACCGGCACGTGCGCGGCCGTGGCGGCCTTGGTGGCCTGCACCAGACCCTTGGGGTCTTTCGGGTTGAGCAGCAGCACGTCGATGTTCTGCGAAAGGAGGTCCTCCACGTCGGCGATCTGCTTGGTCAGGCTGTTTTGCGCGTCGGTTGACACGAACTTGTAGCCCGCGTCGGCCGCCGCCTTCTGCGCCGCCGCCTGCTGCGCCGCGAAGTACGGCGCGGAGAGCGTCTTGCTGGAATAGCCGATTTTCAGAACCTTGTCTTTGGCCTGCGCATGGAACGCACAGGCGGTGAACAGCGCGGCGGCGCTCACCAAGTGGAGGAGTTTTTTCATAGGAGGAATGTCGAGTGCTGGCTGCGGTGGTGTTCGGAGAAGCGGTCCCGCCTGGGTCCACTTTGGCTGGCAGGCGCTCCCGCGCCATGCGCAGGCACGGCAGAGTAGAGTCCTGGGATCAGCCGGGGGATGTCTGGGGGATCGGCCGTGCAGCAATGTATTTTTGCTACAAGCAACACCTGATTGAATGGCAGCAGGTCAGCATTTGCAACAGAAATCTCGGTCAATACGCAGAAATCTTGGCCTGGTCATCCCAAAAAGCGTAGTTTTGCAACAAAACTTCTAGGTAGCTTGGGGAGTTGCGCTTGCCTGCTCCAACATTATACGTTGCCTCCTTGGCCGCTGAGGCAGGCCGTGCCCATGCCAAAACCACGTCACGCCCCCGAACACGTTGACCCCGCGCGCAACGTGCTGGAGGTCATCAACTCCCTGCTGCCAAAGCTGCGCCGCTCGGACCGCAAGGTGGGTGAGTTGGTGCTGGCCGACCCGGACGCTCTGGTCGGTGCCACCCTCGCGGAAACCGCGCGCCGCGCGCAGGTGAGCGAGCCGACCGTGATCCGCTTCTGCGAGGCCATCGGCTGCGAGGGTTACCAAGCTTTCAAGCTACGGCTCGCCCAGAGCATGACGCTGGGGATGCCCGCCACGCTGTCGGTGCTTGCCGCCGGAGACTCTCCGCAGGTGCTGGCCGACAAGGTGTTCGATTACACGATGAACAGCCTCGACTGGGCGCGGCGGCAACTCGATCACCGCGCGCTGGCGCAGGCCATCGACGTGCTCGAAAAGGCCGCGCGCATCGACTTCTTCGGCTTCGGCGCTTCGGGCATCATCGCGCAGGACGCGCAGCAGAAGTTCCCCCTGTTCGGGGTGCCCTGCTCGGCGCACGCGGACGCGCACCAGCAGTTCATCACGGCGGCCATGATGAAGCCCGGCGACGTGGCGGTGGCGATCTCCAACACCGGCGGCACCGTCGCCATTTTGGAGACGGTTGACGTGGCGTTGGAAAACGGCGCGACGGTCATCGGCATCTCCGGCCACCGCAGCCCGCTGCTCGAACGCTGCCACGTCGGCCTGATCTCCGACACGCTGGAAAACACCGACCTCTACACGCCGACCATCTCGCGCTTGGCGGCGCTGGTGCTCATCGACATCCTGGCCACGGCCGTCGCGTTCCGGCGCGACGACGTGCACCACGCCCAACTCGCCCGCATGAAACAAGGCTTGGCCGACATGCGGGCCGGGCACCGTCGGGGCATCAAGCGGTCCGGAGATTTGTCGGTCCAGAACCGCCCGGTAGGAGGGAAGTCGGAACGCGGGTAGAGCGCGAGTCCGCCGCGTCAGCGGCATCGTCCCAATAGGTAGGGATGGCTCTCCGAGCCGTCCCTAGATTGGGTTGGGACATGGCTGGCCACCCGGCGCGCCGCGCCAGATAAGCTACGGCCGGCTGGGAGAGCCATCCCTACCTTGTAAACGACCGGCCGCTGCGCGGCCTGACCGGAGGACGTCAAGCTTCCGGGAAGAGCGCCGTCTTGATGCCCTGACGTTTCCACGCGCGATCCAACGCCTCGCCGTAGTCGCGGAAGGAAAGCTCGTCGGTCACCACGTCTTTGACGTTCACCAGGCCGCTTTCCAGGTACGCAATGGCCCGGGGAAAGGTGTCGATCTGCGCAAACGACCCTCTGATGGACACCTCCTTGCGAAACAAGTCGAACGGATTGAATTGCGCCATCGCCGCCTCCGGATACACGCCGTAGATCAACACCGTGCCGCGCCGCCGCACGTACCGCAGGGCTTCCTCGCACAGGTGCGGCGCTCCGGTTGCCTCGATCACGTAGTCGAAGCCGTTCGGGCTGAGTTCCTGCAAGCGCCGGCGGTGAACTTCCGGGTCGTGACGGTCGATGGCAGCCACCTCGGCGGCGGCGAGCCGCGCGACCAGGTCAAGCTTCGGTCCGGTGGGCGCGGCAACCACCAGGCGCGCCGCGCCGTTAAGCTTGAGCAGTTGCGTTCAGGTGGACGCCGTAGGAGGTCATGTTTTCGCACAACAGGAAGTCGCCGCGGCGGCAGTAGAAGCAGGTACCGCAGACGATCTGGTTGTTGGCCACCACGCGCTGGCCGATCTGCAACCCGCGCGCCTCCGCACCCAGTTCGACGACCGTCCCCGTGAACTCGTGTCCCGGGATCAGCGGGAAGCGCGGGCCGAACTCGCCTTCGTGGATGTGCAGGTCGGTGCCGCAGAGACCACAGGCGTCGATGCGCAGCAACGCTTCGCGCGACGCGACCTCGGGGTCGGCCACCTCGCGGTAAGAAAAGCTCCGGGGAGCATCGTAGACAACGGCTTTCATCGTTTTGGGGGGAGTGGATGAGTCAGGCCGCCGACAGGGCGTCCAGACGGTCGTAGAAACTTTGGTTCGTTTCGAGCAGATCGTCAAAGAGCGCGCCCAGTTCGGCGTAGCGTGCGCTCCAGAGAGGGTTCGGCGCGATCTCGGGTCCGAACTCCACGCACCGCGCGGCCGCAGCGTCTAGGTCGGGAAAGGTCCCGGTCGCCACGCCAGCCAGCATCGCGCTGCCCACGACGCCGCACTCCGACTTGGTCGGCACGACGATGGGGCAGCCGTACGCGCTGGCCTTGATCTCCAGCCACAGCAGGGTCTTGGCACCGCCGCCGCTGGCGACGAGCCGCTCGATGGGGTGGCCCGCCGCCTCCATGAGGCGCAGGTTGCGCCGGGCCGCCAGCGCCACGCCTTCCAGGACGGCGCGGTGCAGGTGCCCCGTGCCGTGCCCGCTGGTCAGCCCGAAGAACTGCGCGCGGGCGTTCTGGTGCGCGCCGAGTCGGTCGCCGTTGAGGTACGGCAAAAAGAGCAGGTTCTCGGAACCCGCCGGCGCGGCCGCGGCCAGTTCCACGATCCGGTCGTAGGTGTACTGGTTTTCGTGGAACGCCCGCCGTGCCCAGCGCATCGCGTCCCCGCCGGCGTCGAGGATGGTGAACGCGTTCCAGGCGCGGCCGTCCACGCTCAGCACGTTGGTGATCGTCGGATTGATGGAAGGCTTTTCGGTGCAAAGCGTCACGAGCGTGGAGGTGCCCGTGGAGTCCGACCCCGTGCCGGGACGGATGACGCCGGAGCCCAGCAGGCTGCACGGGAAGTCGCCGGCCCCCGTGATCACCGGCGTGCCCTCCCGCAGCCCGGTCTGCGCGGCGGCGTCGCGCGTGACCGCGCCCATGAACTCGGCGGGCAGCTTCAAGGGAGGCAGCAGTTCGTGCCGCAGGCCGAGCAGGTCCGTGACCTCCTGACTCCACCCACCCTGCCGGTAGTCGTAAAGGAAGCTGCACGTCGCTTCCGGATGGTCGATGATCCTTTCGCCGGTGAGCCGGAAATTGACGTAATCTTTGGGCATCAACACGGTGGCCGCGCGGCGGTACGCCTCCGGGTGGTTTTCCTTGATCCACACCAGCTTGAACGCTTGCCAAGCGGACGACGGCGGGTTCGCCGTGGTGGGCAGGAGCTTCTCCACCCCGTGCTCCCGCTCGAAGCGAACGACGAGGTCGCGCGTGCGCTTGTCGTTCCACAGCGGCACGGCGTCGAGCGTGGGTTCGCCGGCCTGGTCGATCAGCACCGTGCCGTGCATCTGGCCACAGGCCGCGACGGCGGCGACGCGCTCGGCGGCGTGCGGCAGCATCGTCAGCACCGCGCGCGTGGTTTCCACCGCGCCGTCCCACCACTCGCGCGGACGCTGCTCGGACCAACCCGGCCGCGGGACGATCTGCGCGTGTTCCTTGGCGTGGAAGGCGAGGATTTCGCCGCGGGTGTCCAGCAGCGCGGACCGCACGCTGCCCGTGCCCACGTCGATGGCGAGAAACAGGTCGGGGGAGCTCATGGGTGCAAGTCTCCGGGTGCTACCAGCAGGTGTAGCCGCCGTCGAGCACCAGGTTGGTGCCGGTGCAGTACGTGCTCGCGTCCGAGGCCAGGTACAGCACGGCCGCCGCGGCTTCGGCGGGCTCCCCCACCCGGCCCATCGGAGTGAGGTTCAGCCAGGCGGTGCGCCACTCCTCGTTGGACATCCCGCGCTTGAGCAGTTCGGTGCCGATGTAGCCGGGCGAGATCGCGTTGACCCGCACGCCGCGCTTGGCCCACTCGCCGGCGAGGGACTTGGTGAGCATGATCACCGCCGCCTTGGAAGCGTTGTAGGCTGACTGCGGCTGGGGATAGTTGGAGATCATCCCGGACATCGACGCCGTGTTGATGATGCTCCCCTTGCCCTGCGCGAGCATGAGCTTGCCGAACTCCCGGCAGCCGTAGAACACGGCGTTGAGGTTGACGTTGATGACGCGCAGCCAGTCCTCGTCGCTGCACTCCTCGCTGGGCACGTTGCAGGCGATGCCCGCGTTGTTGAAGGCCACGTCGAGCCGGCCGTACTTTTGCCGCACGGCATCCGCCAGACCCCGCACCTGACCGGATTGGGTCAGGTCGGCCTGGAAGAAGTCCGCGCCGAGTTCCTGCGCCGCCTTCTGGCCGAGTTCGGCGTTGATGTCCACCAGGGCGACGGTCGCGCCGCACTCGCGGAAGGCGCGGGCGGTTTCGTAGCCGATGCCCCGCGCGCCGCCGGTGACGAGGACGATACGGTCATCGAATTTGAACGTGGAGGGATAGTTCATCGTATGAGGGGAGGACGTGCCGCTCACCGGCGCGGCGGGGCGGTGGCGAGAAAGGCGAGGAGATTGTCGACGGCGGTCGTCAGCGCGCGGTCGATGCTCTCCGGGGTAAACCCGCCGACGTGCGCAGTGGACACCACCCGCGGGTGTTCGGCTAGACGCCAGTCGGTCGGCGGTTCCCCGTCGAACACGTCGAGCCCGACCCCGGCCACCTGGCCGTCTTCGAGGGCCTGCAACATCGCATCGCCGTCGATCAAACCGCCGCGGGCGGTATTCACCACCAGGCACCCTCGTTTCAAGCCACCAATCGCTGCGGCGTCCAGCACCGGTTGCCCACCGGCGCGGGGCGGGCAATGCAAGCTGACGACGTCGCTGGCGGAGAACACTTCGCCCAGTTCGGCGTAGCGGAAGCCGGCCGGGGCATCGTCCCAGTTCGGGATCGGGTCGTAGGCCACGACCTTCATCCCGAGCGCCAGCGCGAACCCGGTGACCAGCCGCCCGATCTTGCCGCAGCCGACCAGTCCGAGGGTGCGGCCTTCCAACTCGAAGCCCGCGTGCCGCTCCCAGCGGTGGGCCTTGATGGCGCGGTCGTTGCCCGTCAGCGAGCGGGCGAGGCAGAGCATCAGGCCCAAGGCGAGTTCCGCCACGCCGCGCGCGTTGGCCCCCTGGGCGCGCAGCACCCGGATGCCCAGCCGCTCCGCCGCCGCGGTGTCGATGGCGTCCGCGCCGGTGCCGTTGCGGCTGATGGCGCGCAGGTCCGCGGCCGCTGCGAGCACCCGCGCCGGGACGTTCTCCACCCCGGCCAGGTAGCCTACGCAGCCCGGGAGCAACGCCAGGAGTTCCTCCTCCGTCGGCAGGGCGCCGGGACGGCAGAAGATGGCCTCGTAACCCGCGTCGGCGAGCTTCCCCAACGACGGGTGACCATCCCGGGTGGCCGAGCGCGGCGTGACCAGAACCCGGCCGCTCATGCCAGCACCTCTTGTCCGTTGCGCCGGAAGACGCGCTTGGGGAAGCCTTCCTTCTCGATGTCACCGTAGTTGTGCCCGGCGTCGCCCGGCCACACGCAGAACATCGTGAGCGGTTCGCCGCCGACGTTGACCGAGCGGTGCGCCCAGTACGGCGGCACGTAGACCACGGCGCCGCGCGTCATGCGCTGCGCGTTCGACTCGCCCGCGGGTGTCTTCATCACCATGTAGCCCTCCCCTTGCAGGCAGAAGTAAACTTCCCCGGTGTTGACCCGGGTGTGGTAGTGCCCCTTGGTCATGAAAAACTCCTCCCCCACCAAGCCAGGTTGGATTTTGCTGACGCACATCAGCAGTTGGCCGTATTCTTCCGGGACGTGCTTCTCGAAGGTCTCGTAGTGCAAGGGGTCGCCCTCTTCGCGAACGATCTTTTCGAGGGCGGCCGCGTCCTGGTAGTAGCCGCGCATCGCCGAAGCCGGGCGCACGTTGCGCGCATCCGGTGCGCCCATCACGTTTTCCGCGAAATCGACGTGGACGGTGAATGGTTGGATCAGGGAGGTTCCGGGCAGCAGGTAAGACGAGTTCATGAAAAGATGCGGAGGTCAGCGGGCATCGAGCGCGATCTGCGAAATTTGGTCGAAGACGGGACCCTCGGTTGGGATGGCCACCCCGAAAACCTCGGCGATCACCTGGGTCCAGCCATGCACGAAGTAGAGCCAGCCGTCCTCGACGTGCAGACCGCGGCTGGCGGCCTGCGCCCTGGCCTGGTCGAGAAAGAGCAGGTCGCCGCGGTAGTTGAACTCCCAGACGTAACCGCCTTCGGGGAAGCGCGCGGCGGGGGTGATCGGCGAGCCGGCGCGTCCTTGCCCAGCCCCGTGGCGTTGATGACGAGCGACCGCGGCGGCAAAGTGTCCATCAACCGGTCGTTGTCCGCCGCCGAAGTCACCTGGCGGTACTCGACCGGCACCGGCGAGGGGAACCGGCCGCGGATCGCCGCGGCCTCGTGCAGACGCTCGGGGTTGCGGTCGGCGACGAGGATGCGTGCGGGACGGTTGTCGCCGTGCTTGGCATCGAGCAGGTAAGCGGTGACCGCCACCCCCGAACCGCCCGCCCCGAGCACCAGGACCTCGGCCCCCGTGTGCCGCCAATGGCCGGCGGGCACGAACGCCTCCAGCGTCAGGCCAGACGAGATCGGGTCCTTGGCGTAACCGTGCAACGCGCCGCCGCGCTTGGAGAGGCAACTGATCTCGCCGGTCGCCTGGGCGTAAAAATCCAAGGTCTCGAAGAGATCGCGGCAGGTGCGGAGCAGGTCGATCTTGTGGGTCGTCACCAGCGCCCCGACCGACAAAGGGTCGGCTTTGATGAACTGGACCACCTC
>CAXTMD010000121.1:0-1982 GCA_964245035.1 uncultured Chthoniobacterales bacterium | reverse complement strand
CCGGTAGTTCTCGGCCGAGTCGTGGAGCTTCAGGTCGACGCCTTTGATCGCCACGTCACCGAGGCCGAGGAACTTCGCCCACGCGGGAAACACCCGCATGATCGAAGACTGGCCGGTCGAAACGCCGATGAAATAAAAGGTCGGCCGGTCCGCTGGGAGGTAGATACTCATAAAGGGCTGGGGGGAACGGTGCACGCTCCGCAAACGGCTGGTGTTCGCGGCCAAGGCCGGTAAACTCTGCCCAAGCGGCCGGCGCGGGTTCCGGCGCCTCGTCCTGGCCTTGCGGCCGCGCATCTTTCCCTCCCATGGCTTCTCCCCTCCCCTTCCGATCCGTCCCCGGCGGCGTGTCCGCCCTCTGGAACGCCGCGTCGCCCGTCGGCTTCGGCCTGGCCTGGCTGGGTCAAGCCGGCTTTGCGCTCCGGTTCGGCGGCACGCGGCTGCTGATCGATCCCTACCTGTCCGATCACTTGGAACGGAAGTACCGCGGCAGCGAACGGCCCCACGACCGGATGATGCCGTCGGCCGGGGTAACAGCGTTTGACGGGGTGGACTTCGTCCTGTGCACCCACCAGCACGGCGACCACCTGGACCCGGAAGCCCTGCCCGAACTGGCGGCGCGAAACCCCGCCTGCCGCATCGTCGTGCCGCGCGCGAGCCTGGAACAGGCGCGCACGCTCGGCATCGCGGCCGCGCAACTGCAAGGAGTCGACGCCGGGGAAACCCTCGCGCTGAACGAAACACTCTCGCTCGCAGCCCTCCCCGCTGCGCACGAAACCCTCGAGCGCAACGAACGCGGCGAGCACCGTTTTTTGGGATACGTTTTGCGGACGGAGCCGTTCGCCGTTTACCACTCCGGCGATTCGGTCCCGTTCCCCGGGCTGACGGGGTTGGTGGCTGGCCGCGGGATCGAGTTGGCCTTGCTGCCGGTCAACGGCCGGGGCAAGGGGGTGGCCGGCAACTTTACTTTCCAAGAGGCGGCGGAACTTTGCCGCGCCGCCGGCATCCCGTACCTGGTCCCCCATCATTTCGGCATGTTCGCCTTCAACACGGTGGACCGTGGCGAGGTGGCGGCCCTGGCCGCAGCGACCGTCGCCCCGCGCTGTTTGTTGCCCGAAGCAGAACAGTTTTTGCTGCTCGGTTCCGGAGACCACTTGGCGTGAGCTTTCCAGTGTGCTCGTCATAGCAGGTTGCGGGAAAGCATGCGGGTGCTCGCGTAGCCACCAAGGCGAGGGTGCACCGCAACTCGGGTGTTCCAGATCGGAAAGCTGCAAAGGCGGGGGAGCAAGGGGAGAACTGCCAATTTTGTAATTTTACTACAAGAAGTTTCATTCAAATCCAGACTTTTCAGCCGCGCAAGCAGGAAAACCGCGTACCAGCCGGGCTTTCGCGCTCCGAGGAGTTCGTTTTTACGTAATCTCACAACACGATTCTTCCATGCCAGGATCGAATCACCTTGGCTAAATAGTTTTCAGCACCGGTTTGCGGAAGCTTGGGTTTAAGAACTGGACGACTGTCCGATCCTGGAACCTTTCGGGGAAGACCGCGACTTTTCACCATGCGTTGGCTCGCCATTCTCTCGACGCTCGCCGGAATTAGCCTACTCGGCTTGGTCGCCTACGATGTGTACGCCACCATCCTGCACTCGCGCGCGCAAGGCGGTCCCATCGGACACAACCTCAACCGGCGTCTCTGGTGGCTGGCCCGCGGAGTGGCGTTCCGATGCTCGCGCCCGCGCCGCCACGTGATTCTCAACTCGGTCGGCCCCCTGCTCCTGCCCGCGCTGGTGGTCACCTTTATCTTCTGCCTGATGCTCGGCTACGCGCTGATTTACTGGCCGCAGATGCCCGCCAGCTTCAACGTGGATGAGAAAGCCCGCTCGCCGACTTGGATCGAGGCGTTTTACTTCAGTGGCACCACGCTGACCACTCTCGGCTACGGCGACATCTCGCCGCGCACGACGGCCATGCGCCTGACCGCGCTCT
>CAXTMD010000120.1:10993-11586 GCA_964245035.1 uncultured Chthoniobacterales bacterium | reverse complement strand
CGGCGGGCGCTCGGCGGTGTCCGGGCGATAAAGCAGCGCGTAGGTGTAGATTTCCCCCAGGCCGGTGGTCGGCGGTCCCAGACGCGGCGAGAGGCCGCGGGGGATGCGGTCCAGGATGGCCGGCAGACGTTCCGCGGCGGTCTGGCGCGCGCGGTAGAGGTCGGTGCCGTCGCGGAAAATGAGCGTCACCTGCGAGACGCCGAAGGTCGTGACCGAGCGGGTCTCCTCCAGCCCGGGCAGGCCGCTCATCTCCAGTTCGATGGGTCGGGTGACGCTCGTTTCGGCTTCCTCGGGGGCGAGGTTGGGCACGGCGGTGAGGACCTGCACCTGCACGTTCGAGAGGTCGGGCAAGGCATCGAGCGGCAGGCGGCCCGCTTGCCGCAGCCCGCAGAGAAAACATCCGAGGGCGAAGCCCGCGACGGCGAGGCGGTGGCGCAGGACGAAACGGAGCAGAAGACGGAGCATGGGAAGCGAAAAAGAAAGCACGTTGCGGTGGGCGGCCCGCCGCCGCACGGCGAAACGGAAGCGGGGGGGGGGGGCCCCCCCCCCCCCCCCCCCCCCCGGCCCCCACAGGGCGCGGGGGTTTGGGGGCC
>CAXTMD010000120.1:0-10983 GCA_964245035.1 uncultured Chthoniobacterales bacterium | reverse complement strand
CCGCCGCACGGCGAAACGGAAGCGGCTGCGCGTCCCGAAAGCCGCGCAGCCGCCCGTGGCAACGAATGGAGCAGGGTTATTCGGCCGAGGTCGGGTAGATCGACTGTTCCGGCGGGAACACGTCCAAACGCAGGCTGGAGGTCTGCACCGCACCGTTGACGAACGAGCGCACTTCCAGCGTGTAGCTGCCCTTCTTCTTCGGCGTGCCCGCGAGCACCCCGGTCGTGGAGTTGTACGTCAGCCCGTTGAGTTCGCCGTCCACTTCAAACGGCTCCGGCTGGCCGTAGGCGGGCAGTGTGTAGGTGAAGGGCTGCCTGGCCTGCGCGCGCACGATCAGGTCCGGCTGACCCGTGAAGGGGGCCGTGATCGGGATGGCGTTGGCGTCGTGCTCGTTGAGCGGTGGCAGGCCGTACAGGTTTTCAATGAACGCCAGCACCGAGGCGGTCTGGTACTGGGTGTGATCGATAAAGCCTTTTTTGACGAAGGGCGACACCACCGTCAGCGGCACGCGCGAACCCGGCCCCCAGAAGTCCTGGCGTGGCGGCTGGACGTGGTCCCACATGCCGCCGTGCTCGTCGTAGGTGATGAAGATCACGCTGTCCTTGTAGACCTTGCTGGCCTGGATCTTGGCGACGGCCTGGGCGATCCAGTCCTCGCCAGCCTGCACGGCGGCGTAGCCGGGATGCTGGTTGTCCTCGCCGATGGGCTTGACGAAGATGACCTGCGGCAGGTCGGCGGTGATCTTCTTGTCGGTCAGCGCAGGGTAGAAGTCTGCGTCCTCGTCCTTGAGGTGAAGGGCCGAGCCGGGGCTGTCGGTGCCGGGGATCGCCGCCGCTGTCGCCGTGGCCGGCACGGGCGTGGTCGCCAGCGCGTACTTGGCGAAGAAGGCGAACGCCTGGTGGTGGAACTGGAAGAGGTAGTCGGCCTTGCCCGCTTTGGCGTTGTTCCAGCCGCCGGAATACCAGGCCCAGTTGATGCCGGCGTCCGAGAGCCGATCACCGATGGTGTCGTGGTACTGGAGCGGCAGCCGGCCGCTGACGGGTGTGTTGGAGGTCGGCGCACCGGGGGTGGTGACGGCCGTCGTGTAGCCACCCGCCGGGCCACGCAGGGGCCGGATGGTGTTGACCGTCCAGTAGTCGCCGGGGCTGAGGCTCTGGTTGGCGTTGGACATGTCGAAGGGCGGCAGGTCGCCGTCGGCCGTCAGGTAGCCATCGCTGACGGTGCCGTTGGTGAGTACGGCCGGGTAGCCGTTGGCGTCGAAGACGGTGACGTTCGTGCCCGTGGCGGGCGGCGGGGCGGCGTCGGGCTCCTGCGCCCGTTGGGCCGCGGTGAGGTTGGCGGTGGCGGACCAGACGGGGGCGCGCGCGGCGATGAGGAACTGGGCGTTGAGGAACGAACCGCCGAAGGCCGTGTGGAAGTTGTTGTCGCAGGTCGTGTACTGCTTGGCGAGCAGGCCCTCGCCCAGGTTCTGCGCGTCGTAGTGGGTGAGCACGAGCCCGGGGTTGTCCGACCAGGCGGCGAACTTGTTCATCGCGTTGCCCCCGGCGTTCTTGGGGTTGAGCCGGTAGCGGCCTTCGGGGTCGTTGATCTGGTACTGCTCGGTGTAGAAACGGTGGACCATGTCACCCTGCATGCTAGCGAACGGGACGTTCGGCAGCAGGTTGTAGGGCGCGTTGGGCATTTGGCTCGGGAAGCGGGTGTCCGGGCCGCCGGACAAGCCGGGGATGCCGCTGGTGGTCGGCTGCGGCAGGGAAGCCAGCGGGGTGCCGGTCTGGGTGTCCTGGGTGTAGTTGGTGGCGGTGGCTTGGGACAGGCCGTTGACTCCCGGGATGCTGCCGTAGAGGCCGTCGAAGGAACGGTTCTCGGGGTAGAGAACGAAGACGTACTTGATTTTCTTCTTCAAGTCGGCTGGGAACGCGGCGAGCGCGTTGGGGTCTTTGGCCGACGTGGCTGCGGCGGTGGGGGCGTTGCTGGCAGTTTGAGCGTGGAGGCCGGGTAAGACCGTGGCCGTGCCCATAACCGCCGCGCACAGCCTCAGAATTGCTCTGCGTGGAGCGATGGAGTTTTTCATGGTTGTGGTGGTTTGCAGCAGGTGCGGAACCGACCATGAGAATGATCACCGCCATGCGACAGTTTTAAGTGGCAACAAAAGCGTAACACAGCCTGAGTTTGACCATCAGCCGTCAGGCCGTTCCCCGGCTGCTCGGTAGAACAGCGCAGCATGGAAGTGACCGTGCCAGGGGGTTTCGTCCGGCGCGCTCGCGAAGAGCGCCGGCCACTGCGGCGATTCAGGAGGCGTCAAACCAGAAGTCGTAGGGAAAGAGCATCCCGGCGTCCTTCTCGCGGTGCGACCGGACTTTGGCAAACCACAGGCCGCCTCATCAAAGGCAAGCGCGAAGAACAGCCGCCACTCACACGATTCAGCAAACCTTCCTGCCACTGAGAACCCGCATTGCTCAGCGGTTTTCTAAATCCGCAGGCCACTTTCTGGCTTGCACGCGCATCATGCGTGGCAGGTACGCAAACTTTTCAGAGGCAGGTAGCGTGAGACATCCGCAATACTCGGTGACAACATCGACAAGGACAAATTGTTGTAAGCTTCGCCCTCAAACCTCCATAAAGCGCTGCAAACGAGCGGAGCGGAAGAGGTGGGATTCGAACCCACGGTTCCTAACCAAGCCCTTGCAACATGCTTTTTCCTACGTGGAGCAAACAGCAAAAACAGCTTTGACGACCTTGGCGTTGTAAGGAATGTTGTAAGGGTATGGCGAGCCTGCGAAACCTTCCCGGCACCAAAAACCTCATCGCCTGCTTCACGGACGCGACCGGCCGGCGGCGGCAGCGTTCGACCGGCACGCACGTTCGCAAGGACGCCCGGCGCATTGCCGACGAGTACGAAGCCGCCGCCCGCGCCCTGAAGACGGAGACGCAGATCCGGCAGGTCATGACCGACCTGTTCAAGGAGATCCACGGCACGTCTCTGGCCGTCAGTTCCGTGGAAGACTTTTTCAAAGATTGGCTTAAGCGCAAAGGAGCCGAAGCCTCTGACGCTACCGCCGTCGCATACCGCAGCGTGGCGCACCGCTTCCTGAACCATCTCGGTCCACGGGCCAAGATTGATCTCAACCACCTCACGGCCCACGATGTTCGCGCCTTTCGCGACGGATTAATCGGTCAGCTTTCCACGCCGAGCATCAATCATGAATTGAAGATCCTGCGTGTTGCCTTTAACGCTGCCTGTCGGGCGGGGTTGATGCAGTCCAATCACGCACTCCAAGTCGAGAACCTGCATGAAAAGCAAAAGCACGGCGAGAAAGCAAAGAAGTCTCGGCGGCCATTCACGGTAGAGGAAATCCAGAAAATCCTCAGCGTCGCGGATCAGGAGTGGAACGACTTGATCCACTTCGGACTGTACACAGGTCAGAGGTTGGGCGACTTGAGCACCTTGACGTGGAGCAACCTGCACCTCGCCGAACAGGAACTCCGCTTTGTCGCAAAGAAGACGGGACGCAACGTTGTCCTCCCTTTGGCAAAGCCGCTCCTGCGCTTACTCGGGAAATGGGAGAAAAGCAGCGCCACGACACCACTGTTCCCGGCGGCATTTGAGGCAGCCGCCAAATCAGAAGGCAGAGTCGGTACGCTCAGCAACCAGTTTCACGCCTTCATGGCAAAGGTAGGCCTGGTACCTCCAAGGTCGAAAAGATCAACTGGCAAAGGCCGTTCCGGGAAGCGTGAGGGATCAGAGTTGTGCTTTCACTGTCTTCGCCACAACACCACCAGCATGCTCAAAAATGCCGGCGTGTCCGATGCGGTTGCGCGGCAAATTGTTGGACATGATTCTCCGGCAATCAGCAATCACTACACGCACATCGAAACCTCAACCGTGCGGGTGGCAATGGACACAATACCCGACATCTCAGCTCCCTTGTAATTTAACGGTATGTTCAGATCAAAGCGTCAGAGAATCACCGACCTTCCCGACAAGGAATGGAACTTTTCCGAGATCCTCGAAGAGGACACCGAGGCTTGTCTGCGCTACGAACTAGCCCGAGAGGTCGAACATCACGACGCTTACTTCTCCGTGTTCTCATCCCGGGAACAAGCCCCCTTTGCACTTGAACCTATGGCGGTGGCAGCGTGGGAGCACCGCGAGGCGAGCGAAGACTTCAAGCAGGTACGAGCCAAGATGTACGTTCGATTGTTTGATGCGCCTGCTGTCAGACAGGAAACATTGGGGCGCGAAGTGCTTCCTGGATTGTATTTTCTCTATCCCGATGGCTCCATGCGTGGCTACCCACCTGACTTAAGCGAAAAGCCTTGGCTTGCGCTCGACGAGAGTTGGCAGAGCAACCTACAGATTTACACCGAGCAATTCCTAACGGGGATTACGTTCCACACACCGGGCGAGTCGCAGAATTGGGAAGCGCAGCATCCTGGCCTCATCCAAGAACTATCCCGTTCAGGCAGGTGGCAGATGCTCACGGTAAAGGTTGACTGGAACAAAGGAGACTCCGCCCTGGTCGAGGGATTCACGGCTTGGTTGAGGAAGCAGCGTCCCAAAGGCTTCCCATCGACCTCGCTGACGGGAAGACAATCCGCAGTTGATAGTCTCAACGCATTAAGCGCCCTGAGGTTACGGCATTACCTGAGTATTGAAGAAGCAGCTAAGCATACAAAGGCGGTGACGGGCAAGTCGCTGTACAACGACCGGTCTTCGTGGGATCGGGCGCAGAGGCGGGCATCGCAACTATTCATCAGGACCTTTTCCCAAGCTGGGCCACCGAAGTCCGAGAGCAGGGCGAGCAACCGGAAAAGTCAGGATTAATTCTGTGCAGAAACGTAATTTATTACGGCACAGCTTTTGCTTTAAAAGTGGCACATGCCGGATAAAGTCGTCGATTTAAGCTCGAATCCTCATCCTTCACCTCTCCTTTGGAATGCGGAGATGCCGGAGTTTGTCCCGCTACCTTCTGGAAAAGCCACCGAGTTCTATTCGGGCCTCAAACGAGGCGCTTTGAACCTCTTGATCCTACCGTGTAGGGAGAACGGGTACAAACCGCCGGTCAAATCCATATCGCTGCGCCGTCCAGGATGCTCGAAGGGAAAACGTTTGATCTCACTTCCAAGCTTGCTGCGCTATCTTCGCGGCCTAGAAACTAGCTGAACGTCACGACCAACTGAGGTAACGCTGGCAAGAGCATCGGGAACGCTTAACCTCGTGGCGTTCGGCGGTAATCCGTTCTGAGCCCCCCACAGAACCTAGAGGGCATCTGGAAAGTGGGCTTTGGTCAGCTTTTTGCTGGTCGGCAAGGGCGGCGCAGCATGAGGCGGCTCATAGCCAGGTAGATAAAGTTTTCCTCGGTGGCGGGCAGGAACTCATAGTCTTTGGAGAGGCGTCGGTAGTTGCCCAGCCAAGCGAAGGTGTGTTCGACCACCCAGCGTCTCTTGAGGATCGTAAACGCAGGCATCAGGGGCGCTTCGACGCCGTCGGGATACCAGCCCCACCGGCTGGGTTTTTGCACGACCTCCACGCTCCAGTTCAAATGCTCTTGGTCCAGGCGACGAGCCGGCCCCGGTAGCCCGCGTCGACGTTCTGCGCGGCAAGGCCCGCGTCGTAGTTCTCCAGGCCGGGGATGGTGTACGGATCGCTGGACCCGGCGCGGGGCGGCGGCACGCTGCCGGAAAGATCGGGTGGACGCGAGCGCTGGCGGCTTCGGCGCTGACGGATATGTCCCCGCGTCCGCGGCCGGGTCAGCCGTCGCGGCGGCGGGTGCAGCGTGCCACCGCTCATGCCCGGGACCGCCAGGGCAGAAGGTGCGGCTAACGCGCTCGGCGACGGCGCGGACGCAGCGGGCGGCGCAAGGTCAAGGCCGTTGGGCAGGCCGGCCGCGGCCAGCCGGCGACGAATTTCATCCATTGACGGCGCTGCCGAAGGATCGGGGGCGGCGGAGGAAGCAGGGGCACGGAAAGCGCGGAAGCGGAGGTCGAGTCGAGGTATCCCACGCCCGCCGCACGTTTTTGGGATTGGCGCGGAGGTCAAGCCGAAACGACGGTGAACTTCCGGTTTTCAGTTTGACTGCTGACGAACATTTTTGCACTTGCCCATCGTAGGGGCTTTTGGTAGGACGGCGAGATGGGTGCTGTGATCTGCTTGTTCGCGTTCCTCTTGGCTGGCTACTTCTTTCTGCTTCGCTCAACCGATCGCGGCTTACGTCGATGGAGCTTCCGCACCGCTGCTGGCTTCAAGGATGATTATTTTCGTAAGTGGTGGGCGAAGAACTACCAGCGTAGCCACACCTCGTACACATGGGTTTATTTTTGCTGGGCTCTGTTTGCCTTTGCCGGAGCAAGTGCAGCCGGCACCGCACTTTTCGGCAGCACCACCGTGCTTGGCATGCCAGGGATTTGGTTGCTTTGGCGCTTGGGATGGCACGCTTGGGATGCACGCATTGAAGAATGCTTGAAGCGAGGCATCCGACTTGGCGATGCGTCAGCACCTCCGGCCAACGGACCAGTTGCCATTAGCCGTATTCACCGCGAGCAACCAGAATGCACCACCCCGCCCGTGATCCTCGCGTGCTGGTCTGAACCGCCAACCGTCGGAGTACCGTTGAAGGATCTACCGCACAGGTCGCCGTCGCAACAGGCGCAGCCCGACGATGCTTTAAGGCAAGTGATGCAACCAGCGCTTACAACGTCCAATACCGGTGCTGCGGAACGTTTCGATGCTCCAAGCCGAGGTGATGATATATCATCGGCATTGGTCAAGCAGATAGGGCAGCCGGCGGAGATTTCGGTCGGGTGGTGGGTAGCCACTGGGATCGGGCTTGCAGCCGTTGCACTGGCCCTCCTTCTGGCCGCAAACAACGCGCCAGAACCTACGCACGTGACTATGGCTAATGCAGCGACCGCTGAGAATTCCGCGCCCGCCAGGGATCAATCTGCAAATCACCAAGATTGCATCTTGGCATCTAGGCGGGAAGCCGAGCGACTCTATCCCGAACTACTCGACCAAGACTCGCCCCTGGCAAGGGAGGTCAGAAATCAGATCGTGGACTTACAGGCCAGGCAAGACTCAATTTTGGCCAAAGACAATGCGCCGCTGATCATCACGGAACGAGCCGTCGAACTCCTCAGAGCCAGACGTTCACCAACGGGAACTGTCATCAGCACATCACAAATTCAGGCAGCGCGTGAAGAAGACCGCCCTGAAGATCGCGCGTTCCTCCAAAGGCTAGACGCAGACTTTCGCGCGTTGAAAGGTAGCCGACAGACAGCTGCTTCGACTCCGCACGCAGGGCAGCCGAAGAATGTACAAATCGACTTTGTGCGGCTCGTTTACAGCGCGCAGGGCACACCGAGGATCACACATCTCGGAGGCTACAATCCCAACGGCTCACTATGGTGTTTGCCTTTGGATGATGCCATGAGCGGAGTTCGCAGAGACGCCTATCAGTTTTATGTTTTGCAGGGTGGCCGCCGCAAGGATGTAGAACTTGTTCCCGACTCTGGTTCCGCCACTTGGGGCTTTCATGTTGTCGGTGATCCGACGATGCAAGACCAGCTGTGTGAGTTGCCAGCGTTCCCCAGATAAGCCTGAACACAGATAATTAGAGCACTAATCATGATCTCCTACTGGAAACAACCCAAAACAATTTACTCCGACGACGGCTTGACGCTGATCATCGGCCGCTACGATCACTTAAACCAGAGTGGCCACGGCGATAAGGCTCTTGGCGTGCACTGGGACAACTTCCCGCTTTCGCGCAATGTGCTAAGCCCGTGCGTCATCCCCGAGGACACACGTAACGCTATCTTGGCAGGACTCTTGCACCAAGCTGTCATCAAGGGGGACAAGTCGGTGATCGACTCGATCCGGGAAGCCATCGAGTTCTTCAACACCTGACGGCGGTCGTTTTGCCACAGGCGTTCCGTGTGGCCGGGAGCGACCCGCGGCGGTTGCTGGAACAGCTATGCCCAAGCCACAAGTACCCCTAGCCAAAAAGAAGGAGCCACGTCATACAAAGAAGCGGTAACATAAAAACGAGAGCATGTTTATACTAGCTGAAACCACACCACTCACCATCAACATGGGTTGGTGGACTGCTTTAGGCGTCATATGCACAGCACTCGGCGTAATAACCGCGCTAGCAATAGCTCTTGGAGGTGCCTTTTTTCCAAAGTGGAGCAAGTACTGCGCTCGGCCGAAGCTTGATATTCTTTACACGCGGGTTGCGGAGTTCTCTTCAACGGTTAACGGTGCTTACTGGTTGCGCGTGCCCATCTATAACGATGGTAAAAGCGAGGCAAAGAACGTGGAGATATTCTTGGAAGGTTTTGCCAAGGTTTCTACAACAAACGTCGAACCTGTCTTTGGTACTGTTCCAATGCGACTTTTATGGTGTCATACCGAGCAGCCATCATGTCCTTCTATACCAGCAAAGAGCTTCCGGCTTCTGCACCTCGGCTCGGTTGGAACGCAAGCAAGCACAAGTGTGCATGGCGACACATTTACCATTTCGTTTCCTGCCTTTGAGCTCGGAGGTGAAGTGCCCACAGCTGCACATTCGCCATTGGCTCTCGGTTCTTTCGAGATCGCCGCAACTATTTCCGCCGATGGAGTTCCAAGCGAACTTCTCAGATTTCGGGTGATCGTGCGTAAAATAGGCGTGCAAGAGGGCTACCCAGCCAAAATCGAGAAGGTCTAGCGGCAAGTTATGCAGCTCCGGAGAATGTATACGATGCCGCCGCTTGTCCGACTGCGGTGCCCTCGACTACTTGCGGGGTGCTGCGTCTTTCCACTCGATCAATCGGTTAAGCTGAGATTCTGTGAATTCCCGAAGCAATGATCGCAGGGGATCGCAATGCGTGAAGTCGTATATCTCCCTCCATCTCTCAGCCCAGCCGGAGCGATGGATATAGCTGGCAAGCTCCTCTGGCTTGATCTCCTCCAAGACAACTCCTTGGCCAGCAATTTTCTCCAAGGTGTCTTCCGCTTGCCCTAAGGCACTTTCCTGCAAAGTTTTGAAGAACAATGCAACGTCTTTGTCGCGTGGCAAGTACCGCTTATCTATCGAGACAATCTTTGGCTTTATAGGGTTGTCTGGATGAGCCACAATGCATTCAGCACGAATGATCGGAAAACCCGAAATCACGTAGTCCACGCATGTGATGAACACTAAGGGGCGAGAAAGCTCTGGGATGTACAGGCTACGATAAATTTTATATTCGTTTGCAGGTATAGGCATGCAACATAGTGTCGCATTCAATCATCGCGTCAATCATGGACCCGTTCAAGGGACTCAACGACCTCCTGCCGATCCTCGTGTTTTTGCTGCCAGGCTTCCTTTCGAGCGGAATCGTGAGCATGCTCGTGGTGCGAAAGCCTCGGGAGACGTTCGACAAGTGCATCGAAGCCCTAATTTTTACGACCATCAACCTCGCCGTCTTTGCCGTAGGGCGCAGCGGCATGGAAATGACGAAGTGGGTCAGTTTCGACCGCCGCGACTTTTTCTCGGCCGGAAACCTGTCTCTGATGACGGCCGTGTCGGTGTTCATCGGTTTGGCGTGGGCGTACGAAGCGACGAACGAGTATGTGTTTCGCTTCCTTCGTTGGCTTCGGGTTACCCGCAAGACTCTGAAGGTGTCCACATGGAGTGAGACGTTCGTGGACAACCAGAAGTTTGTGATCGTCCACCTCAAGGACGACCGGCGGATCTACGGCTGGCCCCGTTTTTACTCGGACGATCCGTCCGAACGCGCGGTGTTTCTGGAAAACGCAAGTTGGCTGACCGAGGACAACCAGTACGTCAACCAAGAGCGGATCAGCATCCTGCTGGACAAGGAAAGTGGCATCCTGTTAATTGAGTTTCTTAATTTTTCCAATGAGCAAGCCAGTCCAAGACACGAAAGAACAGCCGAAACTTCCGCTGATCGGCCGGAACGGACCAGCTCCGGATCGACCGGTGAGCTTGCCGCCGCCGCCGCCGCCGCGCTTCCAGCAATCGGGCCAGACCCAGCAGGGGAAGGAGAAACGTTGATGCTGCCACCATCAAGCGATGAACAAACGAGCGATCCAGAGAACTAACGAGGGCCAGAACCCGCCATGGGGCGCAGACTTCCCCAAGAAGTCCGCAAACCCTTCGGTGAAGCCATCGAACGTGAAACCGCCCGCACCGGCTCCTGCGCCGCCAAAGCCCTCATCGAAAAAGCCATGAAGCGTTCCGATTTAAACAAACTCATCAAAAACGCCAACTCGGCCAACCCCCGGCGCAGCGCCGATGTGACGAGCATCCATGGTTCGTCAAATCCTCGCTCGGGTCAGCGAACTCCGCCTCCTCCGGCTCCGGCACCCCCCACGTCAAAGAAAGCTGCAGCACCGCCGTCAAATGAAAAAGGAGAATAAGAGCGGGCGCGCGATTGATGAGGGCGACAGCAAGCTCACAAACTTTAGTGCAAACCCTCGGGCAGAAGTTGTCATGATGGCAGTGGAAGCTAAGACAACGGGCAAGCAAGATACTCAAATGGCTTTTGTAGGATCAAATGGCTGCCCCGCTTCAAATGTTCTGACTCCGCCACGTCCCTCGCCGACACCGCCCCGCCCGGCGGTGAAGAAGTAGCAGGATCTAGCGCGGGGCTGTGCTGGGGTGCCGCCGTAACCTGCGCCGCCTCCCCCCGTCAAATCGAAGGGCGCGGCTGGTGTTGGCGTCGTCGAAGGGGGCGCGCCGAAGCCCTGCGGCGACTGTGCCGGGTACGTCGCAGGCTTTGGCGTGGGGGCGGAAACCCCAAAGCTTGCGTTGCCGCCACTCGTATCTGGAGCAGTCGTGGGCGTGGTGCGTAGCTCGGCGGCGCGGGTGCGGCCGCGGCCGGCATGGGAGGCAGCGCGCTCGTGCCTGTGCCGGGGATGGGCGGCGCGGCTGGTACGCTCGGCGCAGGCGAGGAGGCGCTGTCTGGACCCGCACTCAGCCCGTTCTGGCTTGGCGA
>CAXTMD010000119.1:0-11597 GCA_964245035.1 uncultured Chthoniobacterales bacterium | reverse complement strand
AGGTCGGCGACCCCAAGACCAAAAACGGCATGAGCGGCCCGGGCATCGGCTCGGGTGGGTCGAATTACGGGAATCTGCCGCTGGAGGTCAACCGCGCCTACAAGAACGAGCGTGGCAGCCTGGCCATGGCGCGCACCAACGACCCGCATTCGGCCAACAGCCAGTTTTACGTCGTGCTCAAGAACGCGCCTCATCTGGACATGCAATACACCGTGTTCGGCAAGGTGCTCGACGATGGCATGAGCGTGGTGGACCAGCTCAAAGTCGGCGACGCCATGAGCATGTTCGTCGTCAAGAAGTAGGGGGTGATATGACGGAGGGGACGGTTGCAGCCTTCGAGGGGTCGAAGATCCTGATCTTGGATTTCGGCTCGCAGTACACGCAGGTCATCGCCCGGCGCGTGCGCGAGTGCGCGGTGTTTTCGCAGATCGTGCGCTACGACACGCCGGCGCCGGAGTTGGCTGCGATGGGAGCCAAGGGGATCATCCTCTCCGGCGGACCGGCGAGCGTGTATGCCGAGCACGCCCCGCAGCCGGACCCGGCGTTGTTTGACCTCGGGCTGCCGGTGCTCGGGATTTGCTACGGGCTGCAACTGATGTTTTTCCACCTCGGCGGCAAGGTGGAGGCCAGCAAAAAGCGCGAATACGGCGCGGGCACCCTGCACGTGGAGATCGGCGACTGTCCGCTGTTCGCGGGCCTGCCTGACAAACTCGACGTCTGGAACAGCCACGGCGACAAGGTCAACTCCGTGCCGCCCGGTTTCCGCGCGGTGGCGAGCACGGAGAACTCGGATTTTGCGGCGGTCGAGAACCCGGCGCGACGGCTGTTCGGATTGCAGTTCCACCCGGAGGTCGCGCACACCCCCCGGGGCAAGGAGATCCTGGAAAACTTCGTGCACGGCGTCTGCGGTTGCGAACGGGACTGGACGATGGGTTCGTTCATCGAGCAAACGTGCGCGGAAATCCGGGAGAAAGTCGGCAAAGAACGCGTGATTTTGGGGTTGAGCGGCGGGGTGGATTCGTCGGTGGCGGCCATGCTGTTGCACCAAGCCATCGGCGACCAGTTGACGTGCGTGTTCGTTAACAACGGGCTGCTGCGCGAGAACGAGGCCGAGGCGGTGCAGCGGCTGTTCGGCGACAATTTCCACATCCACCTCAAAACCGTGGATGCCTCGGAGCGTTTTCTGACCAGGCTCGCCGGCGTGACCGATCCCGAGCAGAAGCGCAAGATCATCGGCAACGAGTTCGTGCGCGTGTTCGAGGAGGCGGCGGAGGAGTTGCGGGCCGGCAAAGACGAGGGTGGGGAGCACCGGTTCCTCGCGCAGGGCACACTTTACCCGGACGTGATCGAGAGCGTGTCAATCTCGGGCAACCCGGCCGCGCTCATCAAAAGCCACCACAACGTCGGTGGGCTGCCGGCGGACATGAAGTTCGAGTTGATCGAACCCCTGCGGCAGCTTTTCAAGGACGAGGTCCGGCAGGTCGGCGCGCAGTTGGGGCTGCCCAAGGAAGTGACGCACCGGCAGCCGTTCCCGGGGCCGGGTCTGGCGGTGCGCATCCTCGGCGAGGTGACCCCCGAGCGGCTGCGCATCCTGCGCGACGCCGACACCGTGGTGGTCAACGAGATGAAGTCCGCCGAGTGGTATTACAAAGTGTGGCAGTCGTTTGCGGTGCTCCTGCCGGTGCAGTCGGTCGGCGTGATGGGCGACGAGCGCACCTACGAGAACACCGTGGCCCTGCGCATCGTCGAGAGCCAGGACGGCATGACGGCGGACTGGGTGCGGCTGCCCTACGAACTGCTCGCACGGATTTCCAGCCGGGTCTGCAACGAGGTCAAGGGCGTCAACCGCGTGTGCTACGACGTTTCCAGCAAGCCGCCGAGCACCATCGAGTGGGAGTGAGCCGGCGGGCGCTGGAAACCCGCCGGGATCAACCCAAAGCTCAGGCCGGCCGGTAGTGGCCGCGCACCCAGACGTAGCGGTAGCCGTTCCAGCGGTAGTGGCCGCGCACCCAAACCACGGCATAGGCCGGTCGGGGCGGCAGGATCTCCTCGACGGGAGGCGGAGGCGGCGGACGGTTTGCGTACACCGGCGGCGGGGGCGGCGGACGGTTATCATAGACCACCGGTGGCGGCGGGGCCGGTCGGCCTTCGTAGACGACCACCGGCCGCGGCGGCGGGGGCGGCGGCCCGTCGGCACAACCCGTCAGGAGGCACCCGCCGGCGAGGGCGAGCCATTTCAATTGGAGGATTTTCATTCGGCTTTGATCAACCTCGTCAGACGGTGAAAGTTGCGGGGTCTATTCACCCAAACCTCCGCGTTCCCCCGATGCGCCGCGCCATTTACCCCGGCAGTTTCGATCCCGTCACCAACGGCCATCTCGACGTGATCGCGCGGGCCGTGAAGCTCTTTGACGAGGTCATCGTTGCCGTGGCGGTCAACAGCCAGAAGCAGGCGCTGTTCACCTTCGAGGAACGCCTCGCTCTGCTCGCGGAAACCACCCGGGCGCACGCCGACCGCCTGCGCGTGGTGCGTCTCGAAGGTCTGCTCGTGGACTACGCGCGGCGCGAAGGCGCGACGGCCATCGTCCGCGGATTGCGCGCGGTGTCGGACTTCGAGTTCGAGTTCCAGATGGCGCTGATGAACCGCAAGCTCGAAGGCTCCGTGGAAACGATTTTTCTCATGCCTAGGGAGGAATACACGTACCTGAGTTCGCGCATCATCAAGGAAATCGCCCGGCTCGGTGGCGAGGTGGGCAGTTTTGTGCCAGAGTGCGTGTCCGCCGCGCTCCGGGGCAAATACCCCGGCGTGCCCGCGTCACCGAAGCCATGAAGATCCACCAGCGACAGATCCCGCCCGACGGCCTGCACATCGAGGGTGAGGAGTCGGCCGACGGGCTCGACCTGCCGACGAAGGACGGCGTGCGTGCGCTCGGGCCGCTGCGCTACTCGCTGGACATCGGCGTCAACGCCGATGGTCTCTGGGCGACGGGCGAACTGGCCGTCGACCTGGAGTTGACCTGCGTGCGCTGCCTGGAGCCGTTCACGTACCCGTTGGAAGTCACCGACCTCGTGGTGGAAATGGAGCGGCCTACGACCGAAACCGTGGACTTGACGCCGCTGCTGCGTGACGATATTCTCCTCGCCTTGCCTGCCTATCCGCACTGCGATTGGTCGGGCGAGCGAGTTTGTCCGGCGCAGGTACAGTCGGCGGAAAAGGCTGTCCCGCTTGGAGAAAGCGATGGCCAAGGTGGCTCCGAGCCGCCTTCCGCGTGGTCCACGCTCGATCAGCTCAAAAAACCGTTCGACCGCTCGTAGAAAAAGGAACCACTGTCTTTATGGGAGTCCCCAAACGCAAAACCTCCAAGATGCGCCTGCGCACCCGGCGCGCCGCCAACCGCTGGCACGCCCCGCAACTGTCCCGCTGCCCGCAGTGCAGTTCCCGCGTGCTCCCGCACATCGCTTGTCCTTCCTGCGGCTACTACAACGGCCGGCAGGTGCTGACCATCGAGGCCTAGAGCGATCCCGGCCGCATCTCTCTCCAAGATGAGGGTTGCCCTGGATGCGATGGGCGGGGACTACGCCCCGCGCAACATCGTCGAAGGTGCCGTCCTGGCGCTCGCCGCCTACCCGCACCTCCGCAAGCTGTACCTGGTCGGCGACCAGACGGCCGTCGAGACGGAACTTCAGCGCCTCGGCTGTACGGACGAGCGCGTCGAAATCTTCCACTCGACGCAGGTCGTCAACATGGGCGACGAGGCGATTGCCTCCGTGCGCAAAAAGAAGGACTCGTCGGTCAGCCGCGCCGTCGACCTCGTCAAGCAGGGTAAGGCCGACGCCATCGTCAGCGCCGGCCACACGGGCGCGGCCGTGGCGGCGAGCACGATCAAGCTGCGGCTCTTGCCGGGCGTCGACCGGGCGGGCATCGCTTCGACGATCCCGACGGAGAGCAACCTCTTTGTCCTGATCGACGCCGGGGCCAACCCGGACGCCAAGCCGATCCACCTGCTGCAATACGGCATCATGGGCTCGGTGTATTCGCGCCACGTCCTCGGCTACAAGAACCCGACCATTGGCCTGCTGAGCATCGGCAGCGAGGACAACAAGGGCAGCGAGTCGACGAAGGAAGTCTTCAAGATGCTCAAGGCCAGCGGGCTGAACTTCCGCGGTAACGTCGAGGGGCATGACCTGTTCGAGCATCCGGTGGAGGTCGTCCTGTGCGAGGGCTTCTTGGGCAATGTCGTGCTCAAGAGCGTCGAGGCGCTGGCGCACGCGATCTTTTCGTGGCTGCGCAACGAGTTGAAGAAAAACCCGCTGCGCATGGCCGGCGCGGCGCTGGCGCGGGGCGCGTTCAAGAGCATCCGTAAAAAGACCAACGTGGACGAGTACGGCGGCAGTGTGCTCCTGGGGGTGGACGGCATCTGCATCATCGCGCATGGTTCCAGTTCGGCGCTGGCGATCAAGAACGCCATCCGGGTGGCCTTGGAAAGTATTGATCACCAGGTAAATCCACACATCGTCGAGGAGATCAAAAGTTATTATGCCAAGCACCCCGATCCCTCCGACATCCGACCGGCCGCTTGACCCGACGCCGGCCGGCGTCTCGGTGCTCGGCACGGGCAGCTACCTGCCCGCCCGCGTGATGACCAACGCGGAGCTGGAGAGAATCGTCGAGACCAGCGACGACTGGATCACCTCGCGCACCGGCATCAAGGAGCGGCGGATCGCGGCCGAGGGCGAGCACACCAGCGACCTCGGAGCGGCGGCGGCACGGGCGGCCTTGGAACAGGCGGGCGTCGCCGCCTCGGAGGTCGATCTGATCCTCGTCGCCACGGCCTCGCCGGACATGTTCTTTCCCTCGACGGCCTGCATGCTCCAGAGCCAGATCGGCGCGCACAAGGCGGCCGCGATGGACATCTCCGCGGCGTGCTCGGGATTTCTGTACGCCCTGGAAATGGCGCGGCACATGATCGTCGGCGGCGCGATCCGCTACGCGCTCATCGTCGGTGCCGAAAAGCTCAGCGCGATGGTGGATTGGACGGACCGTAACACGTGCGTCCTGTTCGGCGACGGTGCGGGGGCGGTCGTACTCGGCGCGCGGCCGGAGGGTCGCGGGGCGGGGGTCATGACGACCTACATGGCCAGCGACGGCAACTATGGCAACATCCTCGGCGTGCCCGGCGGCGGCACGCGTTGCCCGATTACGCGGGAGAACTTCGACCAGCGGCTGAACACCATCAAGATGATGGGCAAGGAGACCTTCAAGCAAGCGGTCAGCGCGATGACCAACGCTTGCATGGAGGCGCTCGAACGCACCGGGCTGTCGATCAACGACATTGCCTGCATCATCCCGCACCAGGCGAACTTCCGCATCATCGACGCCATCGCCGACCGGCTGAAGGTGCCGGAAGAGAAGTTTTTTCTCAACCTTGCGGTGTACGGCAACACGGGTGCGGCGGCCGTGGCCATCGCGCTCGACGAGGCGCACCGCGCCGGCCGATTCGGGCCGGGCGACAAGGTGCTGCTCGTCGTGTTCGGCAGCGGCCTGACCTGGGCCAGCGCAATTATCGACTGGTAAGATCGGCCGCGGCGGTACAGATTCCCGCCACAAAACCGCGTTATGGCCGACGAGAAAACCACCGAAGCCGAAGAGGAAGCAGAGAACGACATCACGCCACTGTTCCCGGAGTTGCACAACCGCTTCGGGCGCTGGGATGCGCACCATCGGTTCTTTATCTCGCTTGGCGTTGCCGCGGTTGTGTGTCTGGCTGTGCCTCCGTCCTGGCACTGGCCGACACGCGCGGTGGTCACTTGGATCGCCTACAGCGTCAGTGCGTTGGCGATGACCTGGTACGTCATCGTGAGCGCCGATCCCAGTGAGGCGCAACGCGAGGCCAGCCTGCAAGATTCCAGCCGCAGAGCCATTTTCTTTTTCGTGGTGATTGCCGCCATTGCGAGCGTGTTCGCGGTGGGCGCGGAACTGGGCACCGCCAAGGGACTCGACCGCGCGTATCTCGCCGGGCACATCCTGTTCTCGCTGCTGGCGATCTTCACGTCTTGGTCGTTGGTGCACACCGTCTTCACCATGCGCTATGCCCACGTCTACTACGACACCCCGGAGGGCGACGAGGCGCACGGCGGACTGAACTTTCCGGACGAACAGAAGCCGGACTATCTCGACTTCGCCTATTTCTCTTTCGTGATCGGCATGTGCTTCCAGACCTCCGATGTTTCGATCACGTCCCGGCGGCTGCGCCGGCTGGCGCTGGTGCATTCGGTGATTTCCTTCGGTTTCAACCTGGCGATCCTGGGCCTGAGCATCAACATGGTTTCAGGCCTGTTTTCCTGATGCTGATCGACACCCACGCGCATCTCGACTACGAGGAGTTTGCGGCGGACTTCGACGCCGTGCTGGCGCGGGCGCAGGCCGCCGGGGTGGAGCGGATCATCACCATCGGCACCTCGGCCGAGAGCAGCCGCCGCGCGGTGGCACTGGCAACCGCCCACCCGACGGTTTACGCGGTCGTCGGCATCCATCCCACGACCGTGGACGAGGCGGCCGAAGGCGACTACGCCGAACTCCGCACCCTCGCCGGGCAGCCGCGCGTGGCGGCTGTAGGGGAGACCGGCTTGGACTACCACCGCCTGCCCGAGAATTTAGACGACGCCGCGGCGGCCAAGGCGCGCCAGCAGGCGAGTTTTCGCCGTCAACTCGACCTGGCCGCCGACTTGAGGCTGAACGTGGTCATCCACCAGCGCGATGCCTGGGAAGACACGCTGGCGGTTCTCGCCGATTACACCGGCCGGCTGCGGGGCGTGTTCCATTGCTTCGGCGGCACGCCCGCGCAGGCCGCCGAGGTGATGGCATGGGGGCACCTGGTGTCCTTCACGGGCATCGTGACGTTCAAGAACGGCGCGACCGTGCGCGAGACGGCGGCGTCCGTGCCCGCCGACCGGTTCATGGTGGAGACGGATTGTCCGTACCTCGCGCCGGTGCCGTTTCGCGGGAAACGTTGCGAGCCGGCGCACACCCGCGAGACCGCGCTCGTTGTCGCGCAGACCCGCGGCGAGACGCTGGAGATGGTCGCTTCGCAGACCACGGCCACCGCTGAGCGGTTCTTTCGCCTCGGTTGACCCGGCTCAGTGTTGCGCGGGCGCGCCGACCACGGGTTCAGCTGACTGTGGGTCGTTACGCTGCCGCCACGCAAGCCACGCCCACAACGCCGCGCAGACGATCAGCACCGTCGGCAGCAGCAGCAAGGCACGTTGCAGGCCGGCGTTCGGCTGACCGGGCCGAGCGCCCAAGTCCGCCAGATAGCCGACAATCGTCGGGCTCATCAGGTCGCCCAGCAGGTGAATGCAAAAGATGGACACCGCCATCGCGCTAGCCCGTAGCGCGATGGGCACGCTCTCAACCGTCAGCGTGTTGATGGGACCCGTGGAGAGGAACAGAAAGAACATCGCGCCGGCCAGGCAGGTGATCGCCGACTCGGCGGTGCCGACTAGAAACGCGGCGTAGGCCACCGGAATGGCTAGGACGACGGAGAGCGTAGACAGCAGCGCGTACCCAGCCGGGTTACGCCGGTGCCAGGCCGTGGCGACCAAGCCGCCGAGCATCGTGCTGACGAGACCCGTGGCGGCAAGGATTAGCCCGAACAGGAAATTGGCCTTGCCCAGGTCCATGCCGTGGCCGCGATACAGGAACTTCGGCGCCCACACCGCGAAGGCTCCGAGCGAGAACGTGTAGGCGGTGTACCCCAAGACGATCAGGAGATAGTTCGGGATGGCGAACAGGCTACCCACGTCGCGGAGGGTGGGCTTGTCCACGGCGGGGTTGCCGTCAGCGTCGGTTGCCACCCCCTCGTCGGCCGCGCCGCGCACCGGCTCGCGCAGCGTCAACAGCAGCAGCGCCAGCAGCAAGCCCGGCGCGCCAGCCCACAGGAACCCGTTGCGCCAGCCGCCGTGGCCGAGCGCGAGGCTGCCTGCCTCGTACCCCAGAGCAGAGCCGACTGGAATCGCGACGTAGAAGATCGTAAAGGCGTTGTTGCGTCGGGCGGGGGAAAACAGGTCAGAGATCCACGAGGGCGCCAACGTGGCGTAGCTGGCTTCCCCCAGGCCGACGAGGACCCGGCAGGCGAGCAGCGGCCAGTAGCCATGGCAGAATCCGCTCAGGATCGTGCCCAAGCTCCAGAAGAAGATGCCGACCGCAATGAGCCACTTGCGCGGCGAACGGTCCCCCAGGTAGCCAAAGAGCGGCGCGGTGCAGAAGTAGCCGATCATGAACGCCGAAGCGAGCTGGCCGCCCTGGGCGTTGTTGAGGTTGAGGTCGGTCTGGATGGGGTCGAGGACCGACGAGAGGACGTTGCGGTCTAGATAATTGAACAGGTTCAACCCGGTCAGGAACGCGAGGCCCAGATAGGGGCGGGGAAGTTTGTTCATGGTCGGCGTGGCTGGCGGCCCACTGTTCACGAAAGATGGGCCGGCTGCCCAGCCTAAAAGCTAGGCTTCCGCCTGGCCGGCGGTGTCCAGGCGGCCGATCCGCCGCAGGCCCGGCCAGAGCAACGCCGTGGCGATCACCACCAGGACCGTGCCGACCCCGCCCGACACCACGGCAAACACCGGCCCGAAGAAATGCGCCACCGTGCCCGACTCCACCTCGCCGAACTCGTTGGACGACCCGATGAACACGTTGTTGATCGCCGAGACGCGGCCGCGCATCTCGTCCGGGGTCAGGATCTGCACGAGCGTTTGCCGCACGACGACGCTGATGTTGTCGGTCGCGCCGCACACGAACATCATGCCCAGCGACAGGTAGAACGAGCGCGACAGCCCGAAAACAAGCGTCGCCACGCCAAAGCCCGCCACCGCCAGCAGCAGCGCGTGCCCTGCGTGGCGCATGGGCGGACGGTGCGCGAGGAACAAAGCCATGCACGTCGATCCGACCGGCAGCATGGCCTTGAGCAAGCCCAGGCCGTCCGGCCCGACGCGCAGGATGGTGTCCGCGTACACGGGTAGGAGCGCCGTCGCGCCGCCGAGCAGCACGGCAAAGAGGTCCAGCGTGATCGTGCCCAGGATCACGGGCGTGCCGAAGACGAAGCGCAGGCCGACGCCGAGGTTGGCGAGCGTCATGCGTTGCGGCTTGACGGGCTCAGGACGCGTCTGCAAAAGGGCGATCAGCGCACAGCAGACCAACCCCGCCACGACGTTGAACGCGTACACCGCCGTCGCGCCGTGCGTGGCGGCGATGACAAACCCGCCCACCGCCGGCCCCAAGGCGGCGGAAAGTTGGAATGAGCCGCTGCTCCATGTCACGGCGTCGGCCAGGAGGTGGCGCGGCACGAGTTGCGGCAAAAACGCCCCGCTCGCCGGCCACAGGAACGCCCGCGCGACTCCGCTCAGGGACAGGAAGCCGTAGGTCCAGGCCACCGGGGCTTGGACCCAAGACACCAGCGTCAACCCGGCGCAACTCAGCGCGGTGAGCGCCTGCATCCACACGATGATATCGCGCCGCGAACGCTGGTCAGCCACGTGCCCGGCGGGCAGCGTCAGCAGCAGCAGCGGCCCGATCTGGGTCAAACCGACGAACCCGAGCGCCAGCGCGGAGTGCGTCCGGTGGAAAAGATCCCAGCCTACGGTCGTGCCGAGCATCTGCTGCGCGAACGAGGCCACGAAGCGCGCGACCAGGTAGAGCCGCAGGTCGCGGATGCCCAGCACGGCATAGCGGTCGGTGGGCTCGGGTTCGCTCATGCGGGCAGGCGGAGACCGTCCTCCAACCCGCGGGATCGTCAACCGCCGTTTGCGTGCGCTCCCGGCCGGGTGCAAGGTCCGCGCCATGCTCCCGCGCCTGCTGCTGCCCCTGCTTTTCGTCCTCGGAGCCGCCGGCTCGCTCGGTGCGGCGGACGCGCCCGACCTCGCTCCGGTCAAACGCTGGCTGGCCAAGCAGGAAGAACTCCGCACACTCCAGGCCGACTTCACGCAGACACGCTCCTACAAGAACCTGCGCGACCCGCTCGCCTCGCCAGGTCATCTCTGGTACAGCGCGCCCGGTGCGTTCCGGTGGGAGATCGGCGATCCGCCCAAGACCGTCGTGCTCCGCAAAGGCGGGGACTACTACGTTATCACCCCGGGCAAAAAGCGCGCGGAGCGGACTGCCGCCGCCGCGTCGGGACCGGCCGCCGGCGCACGGCAGATGCCGATGATGGAGTTTCCGTTCGCGCGCAACTTCGACGACTTCAACCGGCGCTTTGAGGTGGTGTCGGTCGCCGTCGAGGGCACGCGCTGCCACCTGCAAATCCTGCCGCGCGACCCGCAGGCCAGGAACGCGCTGGCGTCGATCCGGATCGACTTCGATACTGAGACGGGTCACCTGGGGTCGTTCGAGTTCGTCACGCGCGACGGCTCCTCGCTGCGCAACGAGTTTTCCAACGTGCGCGACAACGCGAAGATCGACCCGCGGGAGTTCGACTACGATTTCACCGGTTACGAGGTCGTCGATGCGAAGTAACCGGCGCGCGCTTTTCATCCGGCTGGCGGCCGCCGTCGGCGTGCTGGTCTTCGTCGCGGCGGGTTTGTCGCGCATCAGCTTCAACGTCGAAATCCTCAAGCTCCTGCCCTCGGGATCGCGGCAGGTGCAGGGCTTGTCGCTGCTGCTCAAGGAATTTGTTTCCGACGACGAGTTGATCGTCACCGTCGAAGCTCCCAGCGCCGAGGCCGCGGAGGCGGACGCCGACGCCATCGCCGCCGCGCTCTCCGCCGACCCGGGACTCGCCCGGCGCGCGTACGCCCGGCCGCCCTGGGAGGGCGATCCGGCGCAGCTTGCCGAGTTGCTCGCCTACCTCGTGCTCAACGCACCACCCGACCAGGTCGGTGCGATGGTGGACCGGCTCTCGCCGGAACACGCGCCGCAAACCTTGCGCGACACGCTCGACAAGCTCGCCGGGTCGATGTCGCCGCAGGAGATCGGCCTGCTGAGTTATGACCCCTACGACCTCACCGGGTCGGCGGTCGGCCCGTTGATGGGCGGCGGCGATGAACAAAACAAGTTCGCCTCGGCGGATGGAACCTTTCACATCGTCCTGGTCGAGCCAGCGCAAAAGCTGGCGAACTACCACGAGGCCATCGCCTGGGTCGAGCGGGTCCGGCGTGCCACCGCCCGGTGGCAGGAGCGCGACGGCTGCCGGCTGGCGTATACGGGCTCGCCCGCCATCGAGGCCTCGATTTCCAGCAGCATGCAGAGCGACATGCAGTCGTCCGCCTTGGTGACCCTCCTCATCATCGCCGGCATCTTCTGGTTCTGTTACCGGCGTTTCCGGCCGCTGCTGGCGTTGCAGGGGATGCTGCTGTTGGTGTTCGGACTGTCGCTGGGGATCGCGGGTTTTTTCCTGAGCCAGCTCACGGTGATCGGCGTCGGCAGCTCGGCGATCATGATCGGGCTGAGCGTTGATTATGGATATTTTATCTACCAGCGCGCGCAGGGTTTTGGGGGAACGTTGCGCGCGCTGCAGCGGCAGTGCCTGCGCTACATCGCGTGGACGGCGGGGACGACCGGGGCGGCGTTCTTTGCGTTGAACGTCAGCAGCCTGCCGGGGTTGTCCCAACTC
>CAXTMD010000118.1:0-11659 GCA_964245035.1 uncultured Chthoniobacterales bacterium | reverse complement strand
GCCCCGCCGCGTTCGGCAACGGTGTCGAGGGTTTAATTGGCCACCGCCGGGGCCGGCAGCACCGCGCGGCCGACGCCGCCGAGTTCAAAGAGGAGCGCCAGCATCCGGGCCGCCAATTCGTCGGCGTCGGTTTTGACGGGCACAATCAGGACACGCACGGGCAGCGGGGCCGCCGCGGCGGTGGCGGCAGGCGGCGGGGTGCCCGCCCCCTCGTCCTCGGCAGGCGACGGGGCGGCGAGGGTCTCGGCCGGGCGCTCGTGCAGTTCGTCCACCAGGGTGGCGACCGTTTGCCGGACGAACACCTGGCGATCCTCGCCGATGTTGCCCAGGTGGGCGTCCTTCTGGGCCTGGTTGAGAGCCGGGATGAGCACCTGGTCGTAGAAGTCCACCACCGGGTGGTCAGTGAGGTATTCATCCACCACCTGGGAGACCTCCTCCTGATCAAAGGCGAGCAGACGCTGGTAGAGGCGCGACTCCGGGGCCAGCACAGGCTCGTCGCCCAGCAGGGTGTGGAGGAAGGCCATTTGCGGCACGTAGCGTCCCAGCACCACGATGCAGACGGTCAGCGGGGTGGACAGCAGCAGCCCGACCCCGCCCCACAACCACGTCCAGAAAGTCGCCGCCACGAGCACCGCGGCGGGAGACAACCCCGTGCTCGTCCCGTAAAGCCACGGTTCCAGCGCGTTGCCGGTCAGCATTTCCAAGACGACGAACAGACCGGCAGTTTCAAACACCGGCCACCAGGTATCCGAGGAGGCCAGCGCCAACGCCAGGGGAGCCGCCGCGCTCAGCCAGATGCCAACGTAGGGGACGAACCGCAGCAGCGCGGCCAGGAGTCCCCACAACGCGGCGTTGGGCACGCGCAGGTAGAACAATCCCGCGGCGATCAGCACACCCAGGGTGAAATTGACCGCCACCTGCGCCAGGAGGTAGCGGCTCACGCGTTGGCTAGCCTCGTCCACGGCCTGGGTGGTCAGCGGCAGGCGTTCCGGGCCGGCGAGGTGCAGGAGTCGGTCGCGCAGGTCCTCGCGCTGGATCAACATGAACACCGTGAAGATGATGACCACCCCCGCCGTACCCAGCGGTCCGAGCAGCGGCCCGAAGAGGTTGCGCAGAAACAGCGGCGCGCTGGCCGGCGGCTCGACCACGCGCACGGGCAGCGGCGTTTTCTCGGCGGTTGGTTCACCGGTCGGTTCTTTGTTGCCGTTGCTGTCGGCGGCTTTTTCGATGACCTGCACCGCCTTTTGCAGCGATCCGCCGTGGCCGCGCAGGGATTCCAGCTTGCGCTGGATGTTGTCCTGGTAAGCCGGCACCTTGCCTGCCAAGTCCACGAGTTGCGAGGTGGTCAGCCAAGCCACGGAGCCGAAAACGCAGAAAAACGCCGCCGCCACCAGCAGGACCGACGGCACCCGCCGCAAGCCATGGTGTTCGAGTCGGCGAACCAGCGGACCCAGCAGGAAGCTGAACAGCAGCGCCAGCGCCAGCGGGATGAGGACTTCCTTGGCGAAATACAGGATCGCCACCACGCCGATCAGCACCCCGTAGGGCAGCCGGCGTGAGTGCGGTACAGGCAGCGGCGACCGCATGGTCGGCGCGTCGTTACAGACGAGACGCGGGACGTGGCACGCGGCGGCGGACGACGGCGCGGGCAAACCATTGCTCGGGCCGGGTGGGGGCACCGACTGCCAGCCGAACGAGGAACAACCAGACGGGAATGGCAAGCCAAGTCATAAAAAGAAGCAGGGAAACTCCGGTGAGCTATCGCGCGCCAAACGACGCAGAGTTGCCTCGTTGTGAAAAATATCTCACACGGGAGACACCGTCATGTCGTCGCAGGCAATGCCATCGGCCCGGAGCCACCGCAGCGCCTCGGGCCGTCCCTCACTGCACGAAGCTCAGTTCCTTCCGGTACGGCATCGACTTCTGCGCGAGTTTGCGCAACGCCAGGTCCAGCCGCGTCTTGATCGTTCCCAGGGGAATGCCCGTGCGCAACGCGATCTCGCGCTGGCTCATCTCCTTGAAATAACTCAGGTGCACCACCCGCCCCTGCTCGACCGGCAAGCTGTCGATGATCCGCTTGAGGAACTGCTTCAGGTCCGTGGTGCCCGCGCCGTTGCTGGCGGGCACCGTCCCGAGGAAGCTCGCTCCAAGCGCGCCTTGTCCCTCGTCGTTTTCCAACCGCAGCCGCTCGCTGGCATCCGCCCGGCGGCGGATCTTGCGATAGTGATCGATCGCGCGGCGGCGCGCCATGCAGATGATCCAGCCCAGGGCCTTGCCCTTGCGCGCGTCGAAGTTGGCGGCGCGGTTCCAGATCTCCATGAACACGTCTTGCAGCGCCTCCTCGGCATCGGACTCGTTCGGCAGGATTTCCAACACGATCTTGCCGATCAGCGGCCGGTAACGCGCGTAGAGTTGGTCGAGCGCGGCGGACTCCCGCGCCAGGATGCGGTTCATCAACTCCTCGTCGCCGGGGTGATCTGGGGCAGGGATGGTTTCAGAGGTGGCTGCTTGGGATACTTCCATAAAAGAGAGGCGGAGACGGCTTGAGTCGACCGCTTGGTGGCAGACTCCATCCTGCCTTTCCGCGAGGTGTCGCGCCATCGGGCCGAAATCGGTTTCTGCCTTGGTCCGGGCACCCCAGCCCCCTGACGGGGAAATCCCTGACTGACCGCGGTCGGAAAAGCTTGCAGACAGCCACCCCCCGTGGCATAAACGATACCGCTGCCGCCCGCGATGCGTACGGAGAAAGGGCGGCCGTAAACCCGCGGCCGTTTGTGGTCGGCGAACGACCTTTCTCATGCATCCCTCTCCTGCCCCGTCCGAGACCGAGAAAAAGCGCGTCCTGCTCGTGGACGATCATCCGATTTTGCGGCAGGGCTTGGCCAACGTGCTCAACGAGCAGCCGCACCTGTGCGTCTGCGGCGAGGCTCAAGGCCGGACGGACGCGCTCAACGCCGCCGAACGGCTCCAACCCGATCTCGCCATCGTGGACCTGTCGCTGCGCACGGGCGACGGCATCGAATTGATCAAGGACCTGCGCGCGCGCCTGCCGCAGGTTTTGACCCTCGTGCTTTCCATGCACGACGAGACCATCTACGCCGAGCGGGCGTTGCGCGCTGGGGCACGCGGGTACGTGATGAAGCAGGAGAAATTTGAGCGATTGCTGCTGGCCATCGGGCGGGTACTGTCGGGAGCGATCTACGTGAGCGATCAGGTGACGGCCCATGCGGTCCAGCGTCTCGCCCTGGGCGGAGTCAGCGGGCCGGAGGCCGCCGAGGAAAGCGCCGATGCCTACGTCGGCCGGCTGACCGACCGGGAACTCCAGGTGTTCCGGCTGATCGGTCAGGGTCTCGGCACGCGTCTCATCGCCGAGAACCTGCACCTGAGCCGCAAGACTATCGAGAGCCACCGCGAACACATCAAGGCCAAGCTCGGCCTACGCGACGGCAGCGAACTCATCCAGCGCGCCATCCAGTGGTCGCGCCATTCCTCGTCGCCCATCGGCATCTGAGGAGATGGGTCGCGCCCTGGTCGTCGGCTGCGGCTTCGTGGGAGAAGTGGCCGCCGACCTGTTCCACGCCGCCGGCTGGGAAGTGTCGGGTTGGACCGCCTCGTCCGAATCGGCCGCGCGGCTCGGTGCGGCCAAGCCTTACCCGCTCTCGGCCCACGACGTGACCGACCCCGCGGCGGTCCGCGCCGCAGCGGCCGGCCTGCCCGCGCCGGACGCCGTGGTGATGAGCGTTTCGTCCGGGCGTGGCGGCGGCCCGGAACAATACCGGCGCGTCTATCTGGAAGGCGCGCGCAACCTCCTGGCGGCGTTTCGTCCGGCGCGGTTCGTCTTCACCGGCAGCACGAGCGTCTACGCGCAAACCGACGGCGCGTGGCTCGACGAAGGGTCCCCCGCCCTGCCCGACCGCGAGACCGGCCGGATTTTACGGGAAACGGAGGACGCCGTGTTGGCCGCGCCCGGCGGGGTCGTCGCGCGACTGGCCGGCATCTACGGGCCGGGACGCTCGAACCTCCTGAGGAAGTTCCTTGCCGGCGAGGCGGTCATCGAAGGCGACGGCGGCCGGTGGCTCAACCAGATCCACCGCGACGACGCGGCGGCGGCGCTCATTCGCCTCGCGCAGTCGGACGCGCCGTTGGGGGTTTACAACGTGGCCGACGACGATCCGGTCACGCAGCTCGCGCTCTACACCTCCCTGGCCGTGGGGTTCGACCGCGCGCTGCCGCCGTCCGGCCCGGTCGACACGAACCGCAAGCGCGGTTGGACGAGCAAACGCGTCGCCAACGGCCGTTTGCGCACGCTCGGCTGGCAGCCCGCGCACCCGTCGTTTCGCGCGTGGGCGTTGGCGCAGCGCGCGGAATCGTCGTGACGCGGACCCGCGTTTCTGGCACGCTGGGCCTCCGCCGCCAAACGTCTCTCCCTGTTTATGATGACCCGCCGTTTTCTCTCCGCCCTGTGGTTGGCCGTCGGCATCGCGCTGGTTGTCCCCACCGCGTCACGCGCCGCCGCTCCCGTCGAGTTGACCCTGCTCGGCGTGCCGAAACCCGCCGCCGATGACGATGACGCCGACGCGTCCGAAAAGAACCAACCTGCCCCCGAAGAAAGCCTCCTGCCGCCGACGGCGGCGTTCGGGCTGCGGTTCGCCTCGACGATGGTCGCCGCCGACCAGGTCGGCCAGAACGCCGGGGCGTCGCCGCTCGTCTTCACTCCGGCGCTGCCCGGCACGTTCCGCTGGACCAGCCAGCGCGGGGGCGTTTACACCCTGTCCGAGCCTCCCCCGCTCGGCGCGTCGTACGAGGCAAAACTCCGCGCCGACCTGAAGACCGCCGATGGCCAGCCCGTCGCCGGGGCAGCGGACCTCAAGCGCACGTTCCGCACGCCTGGACTGGAGATCACCGCGACGGTTCTGAACGCCAACGAGGCCGAGGACCTGCCCACCCGTCCCCGGGTGCGTCTCGTCTTCAACTCGCCCGTGCGCGCGGAAGCCATGGCGACGGCGTTTTCGTTCCACGGACCCAACGGCCAGTCGGTCGCCGCGCGGATCACCACGGCCGCGGAAAAGTCCGCGTCCGGCCTGCGGACTGATACCGCAACGCGCACATGGCGCGAGCAATTCCTCGATGCGCACGCCCCGGCCGACGCCAAGCCCCGCGCCGGCGCGCCGCCCGATTTGCACAACTGCCTGGAGGCCGTCCCGGTCAGCCCGCTGTCGGTCGGCGAAGACTGGAAGCTCTGCGCCGGGGCCGGGCTCGTGGGCGAGGAGCCCGGCGCGAAACTTCCTGCCGCCTACGAGGTCGTCCTCGGCAACGTGAGCCCGCTCAAGTTCGACAAACTCGCCGCCGACAACAACGGCGAGGGCGAGCGCCGGCTGGTGTTGACCTTCACCAAGAAACTCTCCGGGGAGGTCTCCGACGACAACGCCGGCCGTTACCTCCACGTTTCCCCCGCGCCGGCGAACCTCAAGTTCGACGTGGCTGACCGCGAGGAGGTCAGGATCGCAGGCGACTTCGCGCTCAACCAGACGTACCGCGTCACTGCGGACGCGGGCATCCCGGCAGCGGACGAAGGCGTCCGGCTGGCGGAGGCGGCCGTGCAGGAAGCGAAGTTCGAGCGCCGCACGCCGGCCCTCGCGTTCCCCGACTTCAGCGTGCAGCAGCTCGGCGCGGGTCGGCGGGAGTTCGACCTGTTCGCGCTCAACGTGTCGGACGTGCGCCTGCGCATCAAGCAGGTGCCGCCCGACCAGGCTCCGCTCGCGCTCGCGCAGTACAAAAAACAGTATTACGGCGACGGCGAGGAACACACCGAGAAGGAGCACGTCAACTTCGACAAAGCGCCGGGCAAGGTGGTCTACGACGCCAAGCTCAAGGGGTCGCTGACCGTCGACAAGCCCGAGACGATCCGCCTGAAGTGGGACGAACTGCTTGGCCCCGGCCGCAACGGCGTGCTCCTGCTCGAAGCCGAGCAGCCCGCCGTGCCGAAGGGCCAGAAGCGAGTCGGTGTGCAGGCGCTCGTGCAGGTGAGCAGCCTCGGGATCGTCTGGCAGACCGCGCCGGGCGACCGGTTGCACGCGTTCGTGTTTTCCCTGGCGGACGCCGCGCCAGCCGGCAAGGCCCTCGTGCGCTGCTTCGACGCCGACGGCAAGCCCTTAGGCAAAACCGCGGCGGACTATAGCGCGGCGGCGGACGCCAACGGCCTCGCCGCCCTGACCGTGGACCCGGACAACGTCGGCTGGCTGGAGGCCGTGTCCGGGGAGGATTGCGTGGTGGTACCGTTCACGGCGGCCGAGCGCAGCGAGATTTCCACGGATGGTTTCCACCTACCGCCCACCGCCTACGCGAGCGACTCCGCCGAAGACGCCGACGAGGAAGACCCCGACGCGGGCAACCCGGCCGCCGCCCGGAAGCCGCCCGTGCGGCGCGATGTGCTCTCCTTCAGCGACCGCGGCGTGTACCGGCCCGGCGAGACCGTGCAGTTCAAGGCCATCGTGCGCGAGTGGCAGTCCGATGGGTTCGTCAACCCCTCGCCCGACACGCCGGTGACCCTGCGCGCCTACGACGCGCGCGGACGCCGCTTCTTCCAGAAGACCGGCAAGCTGACCGCCGCCGGCTCCTTCAGCGAGGCCATCCCGCTGCCGAAAACTCCGCTCGGCCGCTACCGTACGGAGATCGTCTTCGACGCCAATCCGCCCGACGACGCCAGCGCGGAGGACCTCGCCGCGGCCGACAACGACGACAGCGACGACGAAGTGACCACCGACAACTCGCAGACCACCGTCTGCCGCTTCCAGGTGCAGGAATACCAGCCGAGCGCCTTTGCGGTGCAGTTCGCCCGCCCGGCCAACCCGCCGGTGGGCGAGGCCGTGACGCCGCTGGCGTTGTCGGCGCACTACTACTCGGGAGCCGCGTTGGCGCGGGCCAAGGTCGTGTGGTCGCTCAAGGCGGTGGACACGCCGTTCACGGCCGAGGATTTCGAGGATTATCTTTTCGGATCGAGCGACGCGGACTACCGTCTGCGCCGCGAGCGCGGAGAACTCGCGCTCGACGGCGAGGCCGCTCTCTCGGACAAGGGCGAACTGACGCTCTCGCCGCACGTCGTCCTCAACGCGAACGCCCCCACCCCGCGCCGGGTCCGGGTGCAGGCGAGCGTCACCGACCAGGACCAGCAGACGGTGACCGCCAGCACCGCGTACACCGTGCACAGTTCCGAGTTTTACTTGGGTCTGCGCAAGATGCCCGACGTGGTGCGCGCGGGCGACCCGCTGCCGCTGGAGGTCGTGGCCGTCAACGCCGTCGACGGCCAACCGCACGACAGGCCCGTGCACGTCACCGCGAAACTCTCGCACATCGAGTGGCGCACGCAGCGCGTCGCCATCGAGTCGGGCGACTCCGACTACGAAAGCACGCCGCACCTCGAACCGGTCGGCTCCGCGGAGATCGACACGATTGCGCTGCACCGCCTCGGCAACCGCTGGGAACCCGCGCAGGAAACGCCCGCCGGTCTCGGCGGTCTCGTGCCGGCCGAGCCCGGCGAATATTTCCTGGAGGTCACCGGTCAGGACGCCGCTGGCCACGAGGTCGCCACCTCCACGACGGTGGACGTGCTCGGCGACAAGGAAGCCGAGTGGGGTTATCGCAACGCCTGGCAGGTGCAGCTCGTCCCCGACCAGGCCGCGTACCATCCGGGCGACAAAGCGATGATCCTCGTCCAGACGCCCATCAGCGGCCGGGCGCTCGTCAGCGTCGAGCGCGAGGGCGTGTCGCGCTCGTTCGTCACCGAACTGCGCAAGGAACACCCCGCCATCGAACTGCCGATCACCGAGGCCGACGCGCCAAACGTCTTCGTCTCCGTGGTGCTCCTGCGCGGCGTGCACCAGTCGTCGCGGCAGGTCAAGATGCCCGAGTACCGCGCGGGCTACTGCCAGCTCAACGTGCCCAAGACCGATTCCAGGCTCGCCGTCCAGGTCTGGCCGCAGCAGCCCGCCTACCAACCCGGCGACGAGGTGGCCGTGGCGGTGTCCGTCGCCGACGAGGCCCACCGCCCGGTCGCCGGCGCGGAGGTGACGCTCTACGCCGTGGACAAGGGGGTCCTGAGCCTGACGGGCTACGAACTGCCCGCGGTCTGGAAAGCGTTTTACCACGACCGACCCTTGGATGTACACACCGGCGTGACGATCCCCGCCCTGCTCTCTGAGGACCCGGCGGACATGCAGTTCGCGGGCGAGAAGGGCGAGGCGGCCAACAAGGGCTACCTCGTCGGCGGCGGCGGAGAAGACAGCCTCCGCGAACGGCTGCGGCAGAACTTTGTCGCGTGCGCGTACTGGAACGCCACGCTCGTCACCAACGACCAGGGCCGGGTCGCGGCGCACTTCACCGCGCCGGACAACCTGACCGAGTTCCAGGTGATGGCGGTCGTCCACGAGGGCGGCCGGGACCGCGCGGCGGCCGGGCGCTTCGGCGGCGGCGAGGGCAGCTTCCGGGTCAACAAGCCACTCATGCTGGAGCCGGCCTTGCCGCGCTTCGGCAACGTGGGCGACCATGTCACCCTGCGCGCCGTCGTGCACAACCAGTCACCCAGCGCCGGCGAGGCGGAGGTCACGCTCGAACTCGACGGGACGGCCACCGAGGACCGGGTGAACCAAAGCCACCCGGCAGGAACGATGAGGGCACAGGTGCACCTGGAAGCGGGAGAAGCGAAGCCGGTGGAGTTTCCGGTCAGCTTTGTCCACACGGGCACCGCAAAATGGACGTGGCGCGCGCGCCTAGCCGGCAACACGCCGGCCGCGCCGATGTGGAAGGACTCCGTGCTGAGCACGCTCAACGTCGGCCACCCGACGCCGCGTCGGGCGGAGACCGCTTACCTGCGCCCGGTAGGCAGCGCCGCCGATCTGGTCGGCCGCATCGACCCCGCCCTCCTCGAAGGCGAGGATGGACAAATCCGGGTTGGCGTTTCCACCACGCGCCTGAGCGAGCTGCACGAGGGCATCGACGCGCTGCTGCACTATCCCTACGGCTGCATCGAGCAAACCGTTTCGAGCACGCTGCCGTGGCTGGCGTACAAGAACCTTCACGACGCCCTGCCCGACCTCGGCCGCTCCCCCGAAGAAGCGGAGGAAAGCGCGGCGCGCGGCATCAACCGCATCCTCGGCATGCAGACCGACGACGGCGGCCTCGCCTACTGGCCGGGCGTCACCGGTCGGGTGTCCCATCCGTGGGGCAGCGCGTACGGCGCGCTGGGCCTCGCGCTCGCGCGGGAAGCTGGGTACTTCGTGCCGCAGGCCAACGTGGACAAGCTCTGCACGTACCTCAGCGGACACCTGCGCTCCCAGGACGACGAACCGGTGCACGACCGATACCACGACCACAGCGAGACCGACCGCTGCCTGGCGCTCTACGCGCTGGCGTTGTTCGACAAGGCCGAGCCGGCGTACTGCGAACAATTGTTCAAGGAACGCGACAAGCTCTGCCCGGAAGACCGCACGCTGCTCGCCCTCGCGCTCACCAAGGGCGGCGGCGACGCGGGGATGATCAAGACGCTCCTCCAGCCCGGCCCGCGCGAGAAGGAGAAACCCGAGACGTGGAACGCCTTCGCCAGCCCGGCGGCGCTCGACGCGATGCGGCTGCTGGCCTGGTGCGAGTCCGCGCCGCGGGACCCTTCGCTGGATGGCCGGTTGACGCAGCTGCTCGGCGAGCGCGACGCGTCCGGCGGCTGGAACACGACGCAGGGCAACGCGTGGGCGCTGCTGGCGATGTCTGCCTACAGCGAGAAGGTGGAAAAGGCGGCGGGACCCGCTTCCGGGTCAGTCACGCTCGCCGGGAAAACCCAGGCGTTCCGGATCGGCGGTGAACGGCGCACGTTCACCTGTGAGTTCCCGCTCGACGCGCTGGCGGCAGGCAAGGAAAAACTCGCGCTCGTCAACGCCGACGCCAAGCGCACGCTTTACGTGCAGGCGCGGGTGGAATCCCGTCCGCGCGGCGGCCCGGGGTTGAACGCCGCGGCGACCGTGGGCAACGCCGGATATTCGGTCGTACGCACGTACCAGAAGGTGCTCAGCGACGGTTCGCTGGCCGATGTCACCAAGGGCAAGCTGGCCGTGGGTGACCGCGTGCTGGTCAACCTGGAAGTGGAGGTGCCCGCGGAAGCGTCGTACCTGGCGATCAACGATCCGCTGCCTTGCGTGCTGGAAGCGATCAACCCGGACTTCAAGACCTCCGGCGCGGAAGCCAGCGGTCCGGCCGGCGAGTTGAGCGACTGGGTCAGCAACTTCCACGAACTGCGGGAGGATCGCGCCCTGTTCTTCTGCGACTTCTTGCCGCAGGGACACTTCCATCTGCAGTACCTCACGCGGGTGCGTGCGGCGGGGACAGCCACCGCGCCGGCGGCAAAGATCGAGGAGATGTACCATCCCGACCGCTACGCGGAAACGGCCGCCGGCAGCCTGACGACGGTGCCGCTGGAGTGATTGTCCACATGGCAGGGATGGCTCTCCGAGCCACTCCCTAGATTTTCTGGAAAACGTGCTGCTACGATGAAGGTTGGTCAGAAGAAAATAGGGAGCGGCTCGGAGAGCCATCCCTGCCATGTGGACGACCGGCCGCTGCGCGGCCTGTTCAGACGGCGTCGAGCGTTGCTCGCGGTGGTCTTTTCACTGGCCGCCTCGTGGTGTGGGTTGCGCCTCGTCCCGCTACCGGCCGGGTTGGACCACGCACCCGCGCCGAGTTTGCTCATCACTGACACTCGCGGTGAGGTCCTGCGCGAGTTACCCATCGATGGGCATTACGCGCGTCCGCCGCTGCCGTTGGACCAGATTCCCATGGCGCTGCGGCAGGCGACGATTGCCGCCGAAGACAAACGCTTCTACTCGCACGGCGGCGTCGATTTCCTGGCGCTCGGACGCGCCGTGGTCGGTCAACTCGGCTGGCGGCGCGCAGGCGAGCGGCGTTCGGGCGGCTCGACCATCACCGAACAACTCATCAAGTTGAGCTGCCCGCGTCCACGCACCCTCTGGACGAAACTGGTGGAAGCCGTCCAGGCGCGGCGTCTCGAACAGGTCTGGACGAAAGACCAGATCCTTGCCGCCTATCTGAACCGCCTCGACTACGGCAACCGCGACCTCGGCTGCGCGGCGGCAGCGCGTCATTGTTTCGGCAAGCGTCCGGCCGACCTGAGCACGGCGGAGGCCGCCCTCCTCGCGGCGCTCCCGCAATCCCCCACTCGGCTCAACCCGTTTCGCCACTTCGAGCGAGCGCACACCCGGCAGCAGTGGGTCCTGCAACGCATGGGTGAGGCGTCGAACGCGGCGGTTGACGAGCTGGCCCGCGCCCGGGTAGAAACCCTGCACTTGAGCCCACGTGTCCGACCGTTTGAGGCTCCGCATTTCGTCGAACACCTTCTGGCCAACGGCGGGCTGCGCGACGCCGCGAACGGACGCGGGGAAGTCACGACGACGCTCGACTTGGGATTGAACCGCTTCGTCACCGACGCGTTGCGCCAACACCTCGCCGGGTTACGGGCGCGCCGTGTCGGCAACGGCGCGGCGGTGGTCATCGACAACCGCACCGGCGGCGTGATCGCCCTGGTGGGTTCGGCCGATTTCTTCTCGCCGCGCGGCGGGCAGATCGACGGCGCGTGGGCGCGGCGCTCGCCGGGCTCGAC
>CAXTMD010000117.1:0-11727 GCA_964245035.1 uncultured Chthoniobacterales bacterium | reverse complement strand
GATCTGGGTCTGGGCGCGCGAGTTGCGCTCGATGGTGGCCAGACCCGCCTCCATGTCCGCGGTGTTGCCGGGGTCGCCTCGCAGGACCTGCGTCCATCCCAGGATGGCGTTGAGCGGAGTGCGCAGCTCGTGGGAGAGCGTCGCCAGGAACTCGTCCTTGATCCGGCTGACGCGCTCGGCCTCGGAGCGGGCTGCGCGCTTCGAAGTGAGCAGTCCTTCGTTTTGTTCCTGGAGTTGCTTGTAGTCGTGGATGTCGGTGTCCGTGCCGAACCAGCGCAGCACGTTGCCAGCGGCATCCTTGATCGGCAAGGCGCGGGCCAGGAACCAGCGATATTCACCGTCCCGGACGCGCTTGACGCGAAACTCCTTCTCGTAAAGTGAACCTGTGCGCAGAGCGTCCGACCAGGCTGCAATCACCCCCTGGTAGTCATCGGGATGGAGGAGGCTATCCCAGACCTCGTTGCCCGTCGTGCCGGGCGGCAAACCCGTGTACTCGTACCACTGCTGGTTGTAATAATCGACGTGACCATCGGGCCCGCCGGCAAAGACGATCTGGGGCATGGCGTCGGCCAATTGGCGGAACCGCGCCTCGCTCTCGCGGACGGCGTCTCGGGCAGTTTTCACCTCGGTGATGTCCACGATGGTGCCCACCAGGCTGACGGCCCGGCGCGCGTTCCCTCCGTTTTCGAAGTGCGCCTTGCCTTTCGTTTGCACCCAGCGCACGGCCCCGTCGGCATGGACGACGCGGTACTCCATGATAAGCGGCACCGGATCAATCACCCGGACCGCGGCGTCGGCCGCTGCCGTGACTTTTCCCAGATCTTCGGGATGGACCGCGGCATCGACCTGTGCGCGCGAGAGTTTCTCGCCGCCGACTCCGAAGATCGCGGCGAACCTCTCGTCCATATAGACCCGATCTTGTGACAGGTCGAGATGCCACCAGCCCATCTGCGCGGAGTCGAGTGCCTGCCGCCGCTGCTCGGCAAGCTGCGCCAGCGCCGCTTCCGCCGCCTTGCGCTCGGTCAGGTCCATGCCGTGGGCCAGGATGCCCGAGATCGAGCCATCTGGATCAAAGGTCGGCTGATAGATCAGTTCGAGGAAACGTTCTTCCAAAGGGTGGCCGGGCTGGCGCTGCACCAGGAGGCGCACGTCCTTGCCGACGAACGGCTCGCCCGTCGCGTACACCTTATCCAAAAGTTCGAGAAACCCTTGGCCGGTGACCTCGGGCAGTGCCTCGGCCACGGTCTTCTGGAGCACGTCCCGGTGGCCAACCAGCTGGAGATAGCGGTCGTTGACCAGTTCGAAGATGTGCTGCGGCCCTCGCAGGACCGCCATGAACGAAGGCGAACGCTTGAACACCTCCGTGAGCCGGGCGCGATCCGCATTGGCGGCGCTTGCCTGCTTGGCACGAACCTCCGCCAACTCTTGCTCGACCAGCTTGCGCTGGGTAATATCGCGCGAGACAGACAGGAGACTTTCCGGCTGGCCGTCTTCTCCCAGGATTGGGCTGACGGTCACGCTCCACCATTTGGGCGTGCCTCTCGCCGTTTCCGCGAACGCTTCGAAGTGCCCGGTGCCGCCACGTCTGGCTGCTTCGACGGCGCGGGCCGCTTCCTCCTGGGCCTCCCCCTTCCACCAACCCGACCAACACGTGTGCAGGTGAGGTGTCAGATCAACGATCTCAAGCAACTGCTGTCCGCCCTCGCTCATGGCGACGAGATGGCCGTCCAGGTCGAGGATCTTGATGCAGTCGGGACTGCTGGCGACCACGCGCCGCAGGAAATCGTCGCTGCGTTGTGCCAAATCAAAGAACGGCATCACCCGGAGACCTCACTTGATCTTCGAGGTTTGGCAACGCCACGATGGCGTCTCTTGGAGAGTACTGTTGCGCTCACGGAAATTTCAGGGTTCGTCCAAGCTTTGCTCGGGCTGGTGAAAATCGTTAAGTTGACGCTTCTGGATATGGTCCTTGGCCATCGGCCAGTGGAACCAGGCCCGGAACGTACGGCCATCCAGGATGGCACCCACGTAGCGTTCGCGCAGGGCCTCCCTGCTGTCACGCAAGCCGAAGGCGCTCGTGACGAAGTCGGCCACCACCGTCAGTCCGAACCCGGACCCGGTCGAGGACACCGCTGGCGCGAAGAGCGCCAGCAGGCTCATGCTGGTTCCCTTGTCGATGCTGTCAGCCCCACCGCTTTGGATCAGCGCATTCAGGTAAGCCGCATCGGCTTCACTGACCTCGTTGGAGAGCACGAAACGCAGGCAGTCCCCCGGGGCTTCCGGGATTGGGAAGATGGCCATGTCGATGTGGTCGCCGGCGGCGTGGCGGCAGGCGTTGGTCGCCAGGTTGTAGAAGATGCGGTCGATGGCCGCGCTTTCCAGGCAACACTCGCTCATCGTGCCCTCGTAGCGGCAGTCGACGTTCATGTGGATCGACTGCTGGCGTGCGTTGGGCCCGACCACCGAGCCATGCCACTTCTCTAGCATGAGCTGCATGTCGTGGCTCCTGGGCCGACGGTCGGCGTCGCGGCGCGCATCGTCCAAGCCCGTGATGGCGCTACGCATGATCTTGAGGTGGTCGCGCACCAGCACGAAGAGTGTTCGGAGTTGCTCCTCGTTGTGGGGCAGGTGGCCAACGAGTTGCAGGCGGCCGAGCAGCGAACTCAAAGGGCCGCCACGCACGTCGTGCATGGCCTTGGCCAGTTCTTCGCTGGCAGCCTCGGCGTGCGAGGCTTCGCCGAGTTCGCGGACTTTGTCGATGAACCCATCCAGCTTGTGTTGCCTTTTCCAAAACATGACCTCCTGCCATTTTCTGGCGTTGTCGGTGGACGTGTCGGCGATGGCGTAAAGCAGTGCGCCCAGAGACGCGTAGATCTCTAACACCAACGTTTGGTCGCGGCTGGCCAGGCGGATCAGAGGAATGCAAAGGTCATCGCCCTGATAACGTTCTTTGCGCCGGTTAAGCAGGTGCAGAGGAGCCAACGCCAATAACGATCCGGGAACGGGCGGTCGTACGTCGTCTTTATGAGTCAGAGAAAATCTTGCGGTCATGGCGATGGAAAAGGGTCCGGCGAGTCCTTTCGGAGTGACGATGAACCGGTCAGGCTGCCTCACCCGCGTCTGGAGTGAAGGGTTTGTCCCTCGGGACGAATGGAACCAGGTTTCGGGGTTGCACGTCGGGGACAGACACTCCCGTCGCCTGAGCAAAACGCACCTTGGAACGCAGCAAGAGTGTACCCAAGCAGAGGTCGGCTAGTGGCAGGACCACGTTGAAGTTCTTGCGCATGTAGCGGTGGTGGAGCAGATGATGGCCGTTGAGCCGGAAAAACAGCCCGGTCCGCTCCACCAAGCGTTCCCCGGGCTGGTGCATGCACCAATGCAGGGTTTCGTAAACGCTGTAGTAGATGGAGGCTGCCAGAACGGCACCCCATGTCACCGCCGAGGAACCCAGCGCCCAACCCGCGCCAACGAAAGGCAGGAGCATGAGCGCGATCAACACGGGACCGTTCCACCAAGCCATGGGGATGGTGTGGGCATCCTTGGCATCGTGCAGATGGTAAGAATGATCGGCTTTGAAGATGCGGTGGTGCGTCAAGGTATGTGCGCGAAAAGCGTAGACGAAGCTGCCCAGCGGCCGGTGCATGACGAAGCGGTGCAGCAGCCACTCAAAGAATGAGGCGTAGACGACGGCGAGACAAAAACCGAGGGCAGACCAGGCAAGGAAGTGTGTCATGTGCAGAGAGGAAATAGTTGCGGACGTGTTGATTGCTACGTTGTCTGCCCGATGGTTTTGAGGCTCAGCCGGAAGGTCGCCCCTTGGCCTTGCCCTTTGCTCGCCACGGTGAGAGTGCCTTGGTGGGCTTCCGCCAGTCCCCGGGCGATGAACAGACCCAATCCCATGCCGCCGTAGCGGCGCTGCATGGTGTCGTCACCCTGCTGGAGCGGATCGAACACGAGCGGCAACAACTCGGGAGCGATGCCGATGCCATGATCGACGAACTCCAGCGTAAGACTACCGACCGTATCGTTGGCAGAGGCAATCGAGACCCTGCCGCCCGGCGAGGAGAACTTGACGGCGTTTTTGACCAGGTTCCACATGACCTGCTGGAGGCGCAAGGAGTCCGCCAGCACTACCGATTGCGACGCCCGCAGGTCCAGGCGCACTTCGATGGCCGTGGCAGCGATCTCCTCACCGCAGGTTTCCAAGACGAGGTTGACGACTTCGTGGGCGTCGGTGGAGGCGAGCCGCAGACGCATCTTGTGCTGGCCGATGGCGGCAAAGTCGTTCAACTCCTCCAGGAGCCGCGCTTGCAGCTCAATGTTGCGCTGGATCATCGTCAGTGCCGGGTAAGCCGCCGCAAAGCGCACGTCCCTTAGCAACGTGGCGAGGCTCAAGAGCACCGGTGTCATCGGCGCGCGCAACTCGTGGGCGAGCATTGCCAGGAAGCGGTCTTTGCCCGGAGACAACGGCTCACCAGCATCCTCCTCCGTGTGGATGGACGGCATCGCTTCGGGGTCGCCGGTGATCAGGCGTAAATTGAACACCACGCCTTTCATGGGAACATCCTGCAACTTGATCAATGCCCCTTCCACCGAACGGTAGGTACCAGCACGCGTCAGGTGGCGAAAGACGACGGTAGCAGTCTCTTCGGAACCCTCTACGACGCTGACGAAAGCCGAGTGGACCGCCGACGCATCCGCCTCGTGGATAAACTCGAAGATCATGCTTTCCACCAACTCCTCTGGCGCGTAGCCGAGCAACCGGTGCACCGCCCGGTTTGCAGAATGGATGATCCCGGCCCGGTCAACGACCATGAGGACATCAGCCGCGCTTTCCATTACCGCTCGCTGCTGCTCTTCGTTCTGGCGCAGACGTTCCTGGGCCGCACGCATCAGGTATGCTTGACCACTGGGGCTGATGATCGCGTCGACCTGACCCAAGGTGAGCGTGTGGAGAGCGTTTTCGGCCTCAGCCAGACGCAACGCCAGCGCGGCAGCTTTTCCGACGTGATGTGTCGGATGAAAAGGCGTGGCTTCAGAGAGGGGCATCAGCCGTCTTCCCTTCTTTCCTTTAGAGGCAGGCCGAGGGCACGCAGCACTTCCTCTTCCTGACTCAGGTTGCCGATGATTTGCTGTTTGGGTGCCGGTGACAGCTTGACCACGGTGGGCGTGACGAGAACCACCTCGTCCAACGCACGCAACGGCTCTTTCAAGACATCAATCACCTCGATGCGGTGACTCGCGGGGAAATGCTTGCGGCAGAGCGCGTAGAGGTTGGCGAGCGCCTGCACGGAGTTAGGCGCACCTCCGGCAACGTAGATCTGGAAAACGTACGCGCCGTGGGCGGAAGCTTTGGTGCTGACGGCGGGCGGGTTCATGGACGCTTCTTCTTTCGGGTCTTCGCCGGAAGGCTTGGCGTACCTTCCGCGGCCTTGGCACCGTCTGTCTGGGCGGGCTTGGTCGGGCGAGGCTCACCGCCGGGTGGCTTGGCCCTGTCCGTCTGTTCGCGCACGAGTCGGCTGTCCCGCTCCCGCACGACCTCGTCCTTGCGCAGCGCGGTCTCGGAGCGTTGCGCGGTGCTCACACGGTTGAGCCGCTCCAACTCCGCATCGCAGGCCTGCACTTCGCGGCGCGCGGCCTCAATGCGCAGGTCCCGGTCGAGCTGGATGAGATGGATCTCCTCGCGCTTTTGCGCGATCTCGCTGTGCAGGCGTCCGTGCTCGGCTCGGACGAGGTTCTCCTTCTCGATGCGCAACGTGCCCATGAGCACCTCGCCGCCTGCCGTGTAGGGACCGGCCAGCGTAATGCCCTCGTCGCTGAAGACCAACTCGCGCACTTGGTTGGAGTGCTTGGAACCGCGCGACTTGATGATGCTCAGCGCCCGGTTGCGTTCGCCGCCGTTGAGCGAGTACGTGATCTGCATCCAGGTGTCGACCAAGGACGAGACATGCAGCGGCAGGGTCGCCAGCCCCTCGTCCTGCCCCTCGTGCAGGCTGGTGAAAAAGACCGTGATGCGCTCGTTGCGGCACAGGTAAACCAGCCGTTCCACGGTGGTGCGAGCGGCGTGTTCACCCCCGACGTTGACCAGTGCGGAGAACGGATCGACGGCCACACAGACTGGCTTGTGCTCGCGGATGAGCCGCTTGATGCGGATCAGATGTTCCTCAGCGGAGGCGGAACCGGTACGCACGGCTTGCATCCGTAGCAGGCCGCTCTTCAGGTGAGGTGTGAGGTCCACGCTCACCGAGGCGAGGTCGCGCACGATGTCGAGCGCGTTTTCATCGAACGAGATGAACAGCGCCCGTTCACCGCGTCGGCAGGCTGCTTCGACGAACAGGCCCGAAAGCGTGGATTTGCCAGTGCCCGCCCCGCCGGTGACGAGCGCGTTGGTGCCACGGTAGATGCCGCCGTCGAGCATCTTGTCCAACAGGGCGATGCCGCTTGAAATCCGGTCTTTGAAGGGTTGCGGCTCGGGATGGGTGCCATTGGGCGCGCCGACCTCGATGCCGTCGGGGCCGATGGCGAAGGGCACCTCGTTGAGCACATGGGTCGAGCCGCGGTACTTGACCACGCGCATCTCGCGCGCGGCGGTGCGTTCGAGCACCCGCTGGCCCAGCAGTACCACGCAGTCGGCCATGAACGCGAGGAGCCCGCTGCGTTGCTCCGTGGCCGGATTGCTTGCCTCGACTTTCGCGGTGATGATGGCCGTGAGGCCCGTTCGCTTGAGCCAAGCCTGGATGCGGTACAACTCGCGGCGTTCCGCCGCGCGGTCGTCCAGTAGGTCCAGCAGCACGTCGAGCGCATCGAAGACGACGAGTTTGGCACCCATCCCCTGGGCTTTTGCTTCGAGCCCGGCCAGCAACGCGGTCAGATCGAACTGGCCTGCCTTCACCGTGTCCGGGCTCAGTTGTGCATCGAGAAAGTAGAGGCGTTTTTGCTGCCGCCCGGCGATCTTCCAGCCGAAGCTCACCGCGTTCGCGCGGATGCGATCTGTGTTCTCTTCGAAGGCGACAAAAATGCCCCGCGTGTCGGGATGGGCGGTTCCGCCGACGAGGGTCTGGAGTGCCAGCACCGTCTTCCCGCAACCGGGGCCACCCATGAGCAAGGTCGTGCCGCCCTTGGGAAACCCTCCGCAGGTGATGTCGTCAAAGCCTTCGATCCCGCTGGACACCTTCTCCAGTCCAGCCGCTTCGTCTTTGTCGGTCACGCCACCTCCTTGGTTGCCCACTTGGTACGACGTGTGCGGAGGAAGTGCCTCTCTGGCGCAGTCACCTCAGGCCAGCGTTTGCGTTGGCAAGGGTAAAGCTGCACTCGCCAAGCGGCATATGGTCCCCAGGGGGTGAGATGAGGATGGGTGTTGGTCATAAGACGCTACGGGGAACCAGGCAGCGGTGGCGTCCGCACCGTTGCAGAAGGATTTGCCCCGTCTGCAACGTCGGCTATCTAACTGTTGCGACCCAATGCTTTCCCCGTGCATTTGCTATAGCAAAAAGCTATGGCGCAATATGGAAAGGGTTGTTGCCCACGGGCCAGAGAGGACATTCTTCCACCATAATATCGGGATAGCTTTGGGCTATCGATTCGGCCATACTCAGCCGCCATGGAGCTTCGCCATTTGCGCTACTTCGTCGCGGTTGCCGAAGCTTTGAGCTTCACGCGGGCCGCGCGAAAACTCCACCTCTCCCAACCGTCGTTGACCCGCCAAGTTCGCAACCTCGAAGCCGAACTCGGCGTGCGTTTGCTGGAACGAGCCAACAACCGGATCACGCTGACCGAGGAAGGGCGCTTGTTCCTTTTCGATTCCAGGAGAGTGCTGGCGCTGTGCGCCGACAGCGTCGCCAACGTGCAACGCTTGAACCGCAAGGAAAGCGTCCACCTCAACATCGGCTACGTCGCCAACATCCACTACGGCCTGCTGCCGGCAACACTCGGCGCTTTCCGCAAGCTCTACCCGCGGGTGGCGCTGAACCTCTTCGACCTGACGAGCGCCGAACAGTTCCAGGCGCTCGACAGCGGCAAGATCGACCTCGGCTTCATCGGCTTGAATCCGGCGCTCTCCGGCCACGATCTTCTCTCGGAGTGCGTCACCTATGACGCGATCTTCGCGGCGCTGCCGAGTGTTCATCCGCTCGCCAAGAAGGCAAAGATCAGGCTTGCCGACCTGGCCCCGCTGTTCTTTGTCAGCATGTCCGTCAAGACGCATCCGGGCACGCGGGAGTGGCTGCTCGATCTTTGCCAGGGTGCCGGGTTCCCCGCCAAGATCTTGCAGGAGGCCGACGTGGAACCGACCGCCCTCAAATTTGTCGCTGGCGGCCTAGGGGTGGCGTTGCTGCCCGAACAAGTCGTAGAACTGCCGCACGAAGGCGTTGTTTTTCGGCCCCTCTCACCCCCCGTGGAGCGCGAGTCGACCGTCGCCTATCGCGCCGACAATCCTTCCCGGCCCCTCAAAGATTACGTCCAGATTGTGAAGGATCTGTCCCTTTGCAAGCGAGTTTGACAGCAAGCCTCAACCGCTTACTTCAGTGTGCGAAAGGGCTTGGCGGGTTCGTGGTGTCAAAAAATGGTGGTTTCGCGGAATACCGTGGCGTGTTGGTTGTCGGCCGTGTTGCCGCATCGGGAGTGATTGAGGGGCAGTTCGATCTATCCCGTGGACACGCGTCGCGCCTGTTGCTAGCGGACTTGGCCGTTGCACGTCCCGCCTGCCATCCGGCGAGAGAACCCTCTGGCCCTGCTTTCTTGGCGACGCGCGGGTGGGGTGAGAAGGGACTCCCTCGCGTCCGTACACGCTCCGTGCCGCTTTTAGAGTGGCCGGGCAAGTCCGTCCTTGATGGCGGGCTGGTTCCCCGGTGCCGCTGGTCCCGCGGCGGTCAACCCCCGATCCGGCATAAACGGCTCGCCCCCCGGTCGCCTCTGGTCGAAAATGGCCCTGAGTCGCTGCACTTGGTCTGCTCACGCAGACGGGCCATTTCTCTTCCTGCGCGCTCCCGCTGGGTTCCCGCCATTTATTCCGTTCGGGCGTTGACCGCCGCGGGCCTGCGCTGGCGGCAGGTGGTTAGAGAATGGCTTGCGGTGAAGCCATTCCCTTGCAGGAACGTGGCTCTCAAGTTCAGGAAAGCAACCCTTCTCCCGACCCGCCTCCAAGCCCAGTTGGCGCTGCACTACTACCGCCACCCACCCAAGCAGCCCTCGGACTGGCTGTTGCGGCTGCACGCTCAGGTCGAGCGGCTCTCCCATCAGTACCCGCGCCTGGGCTACCGCAAGCTCGTGCGCCTGCTGCGCCAGGAAGGCTGGCAAGTGGGACGCAAGCAAGGTGCAGCGCATCCGGCGCGAGCACGGGCTGAAGGGGAAGCGGTGGACCAAGCGGCCCCGACGACGAGGCCGCTCGACCGGCACCATCCCGACCAAGGCACAGGCAGTAAACCACCGTCTGGACTTGGGACTTCATTAGCGACCGCACCGACAACGGCGGCAAGCTGCGCATCCTCTCGGTGCTTGATGAACATACCCGGGAGTGCCTGGCTCTGCACGTCGCTCGCCAGCTCACGGCGGCTGACCTCATCAAAGTCATGGAACAACTGGTAGCCCAACGAGGGGTACCATCCCACATCCGCAGCGACAACGGCAGCGAGTTCGTGGCTCGCACCTTGCGAAGCTGGTTGGCTGATCGCCAAGTGAAAACCCTCTACATCGAACCAGGCAGTCCTTGGCAGAACGGGCACGTCGAGAGCTTCCACGGCTCTCTGCGTGACCTTGTGCCTGGACCGGGAGTTGATGCTTAGCCTCGCCGAGGCCCGGGTCATCATCGAGGACTACCGCTGCCACTCCAACGAGGAGGGACCCCACGGCAGCCTCGGCTACCGCACACCCAGGCAAGCGTTTGATGAAGACCAAGCTGGGAACACTAAAGGGACGAGCCTTGTACCTACCGCTTGATCCACTCACCAACAACAGCTATCCGTACTACCAACCCGAGCCTCTCACTCGTCCTGGACCAACGCTAGGGACTCGATCAGAGCCCGTGGACAGCGTCCAGAACTCGTCTGCGTCATCAGCGTTGTTCGCCGCATTTGCTGTGACAAACCGCTGTGACTAGGCATCTTCGAGAACTCGAAAGAACGCAAAGTGCTCTGCCTGAACGATTTTGCCAGAGGGGAGAATCGAACTCCCGATTACATGCTTTGATATATCTATCTGTTTGCACAACAGCATTTAATGGAAGATATTTTAGGGACACTTTTCTTTCACAATCGTTTTTCACAATAAAAGCGCAGAGCACCGGCGATGACGCAGACAATGTACGAGGGTGATTGGGCGAGTCGGCGATCTCCTGCGAGAGGTTAGTCCCCTTGATTGTTTACCCACTACCGATCCGTCCTTTGGCAAGCACATGTTTTTGACGCTTCTGCTGGTGGTTGCCAGCGTCGTGTCAACGCGAGCGGCTGAGCCCACGCCCCTGATCCAGAAGCGATGAGCGACACGGACCTGCTCGCGGTTGTCCGGCAGCTGACTAAGCAGCAGGTTGGGCTGACCAAGTACGTCTTGCCCAAGGTCACCGGCAAGGTCAAGACATTTGCCGAGCACTTCTGCCCAGTGTACAGCCTCCCTCCAGCTGATAGATTTACCCCGCGCCACAGTTTCGCTATGCTGCTCAGACTGCCGTTTGGTTCGCAGGCGCAGATTGCTCTGAATTCATTGACTCGCCGGCTTTTTGCCTGTCCGCCGCGGTTTGTGCGGAGCGGAAGAAACCGTTCGAGGCGCTTTCGTCTTGGGCAGTTCGGCCGCTAAGAACTCCGTCGACGTCAGACCAAACACCGCCGCTAGGCGATCAATGCTGCTTGCCCGCAAGTCCTTAGCGCACCATTCGATGCGCTGATACCACTTCAGATCCGTCTCAAGCAGAGCGGCGACTTCCTCTTGGGTGAGTCCGTGGCGGGCGCGCAGTTCCCGCAGACGCGCGGCAATGAACTCGACCAAAGGCATCCCCGATGCTTGGGAGTTCGCCCGTTCATTAACAGTGCACTATCGGACACCTTTATTGCTTGCGTTTTAGGGCTATATCGGACACTCTAGCTCACCCTCCACCACCTGCTTCTGCCGCATGATCACGCTCCTGTCCGCCGTTCAAGCTGCTCGGAACGAACGCACCAGCTTTGCCATCTGCGCGGCAGGAGGGAACAAGGAGGCAAACGGCACACCAAGCGCGTCGGCAAGCAGCAGCACTTCCAAGTCGCTGACCACCCGCCAGCCGCCTTCCACCTTCGCCAGCGACTCGCGGCTGATGTCGAAACCCGCGAGTTGGCAGCGCAAGACCAGCTTGGCTTGGGAGAGCCGCTGCTGGCGGCGGATGCGCCGCACTTGCGGGCCCACGACGTTGCGCGCCGCGTCCGCACCATCCGGGGAACCGGCACGAGCCTTGGCCATGAAGGCGCACGCTACAAACTTCTGGCCAACAGAACTGTTCCTTGGTAGGAACAGTTCTGTTGCGCGACATTCACTGTTTTGCCATGACCACGCACTTCCCTCTTACCCTCCGGTTACCTGTCACTGGTATTCTCGTCTGTGCTTACCTCCTTGCCGGCTGCAAACCCGCCCCGACTACCACTGCTGGCCAGCCCACGGCGACCCCGGTGCCAAGCGGAGCGCAGCCGACGCCCGCGCCAGCGGTCGCCAGTGGCACCGCAGTGCGCCAGCCCACCGCCGCCGACTTCCAGGCGTTCTTCCAAGGCT
>CAXTMD010000116.1:0-11740 GCA_964245035.1 uncultured Chthoniobacterales bacterium | reverse complement strand
TGTACCTTCCGGCGAGGTCCTTCGCCTCGTTGCACTCGCCTCAGGATGACAGAAAAAGAAGGAAGGCGCTGAGGAGAAAAGGGGGGGGGCTTGGGGCAGCGCAATCATCTTGAAAGCTCGCCACCGCGCAACGAGGGTTCGTTCAGATCGCCGCCACGCCGGTCTCCTCCGTGCGGATGCGGATGACCTGCTCGACGGGCGTGATGAACACCTTTCCGTCGCCGCTGCGGCCAGTGCGCGCCGCCTGCATGATGACGCTCAACGCCCCGCTGATCTGCTCGTCTGGCAGCACGACTTCCACCTTGAAGCGCGGCAGGAAGTCCACCTTGTAAGGGCTGTCCCGGTAAACCTCCGTGTGCGCCGTGCCGTGGCCAAACCCCTTGACTTCGCTCAGCGTGATCCCCTCGACGCCGAGTTCCGCGAGGGCTTCTTTGACTTCTTCCAGTTTGAAAGGGCGAATGATGGCTTCCAACTTCTTCATGCGTCAAAGCCCTCGTTCGCGCGGAACCTGCCCCTCTTTGGGCTTGCGATGTGGGGCGGGTGTAAACCCCCGAAAACACCCGCCCCACACCATCGGAACATTGCCTGCCTCCATTTAGCAGAGCCCGTGCCAAGGCATCCAACGGGGCGTTTTAGGGCGATTTACTCCGTTGCGAGCTTGGGTGCGCGAGGGAAGTGGTCAACTTTGCGCAATGCGGCAGGCTAAAACGCAAACCTTGTGGCTAGATTTGTGATCAGTCGGCCGGGCGAGCCGGGCGGGGAAGGAGCGCGCTGAGATGCGGACGCTGCGTGCCGGCTTGGCGCAGGTCAGCAGCATCTCTTGGTTGCTGCTCGGCATGGTCCGCGAAATGGGCGACCAGCTCGGCCGCGGCCGGCTGCCGTTTCGGCGGGAGGTTTTCTTCGAGCAAACCCAGCGGGCGGGCGTCGGTTCGGTGCCTTTGGTGGCGATGGTGTCGTTTTTCCTCGGGCTGACGATGGCGCTGCTCACCGGCTACCAACTGCGCCCCTACGGCACGGAGCGCCTCGTGCCCGAACTCGTCGCCGTCGCTTTCTGCCGCGAACTCGGGCCGCTGATGACCGGCATCATGCTGGCCGCGCGCATCGGCGCGGCTTTCACCGCGGAACTGGGCACGATGACCGTCAGCGAGGAGGTGGAGGCCATCGACGCGATGGGCATCGGGCCGCTGCGCTTCCTCGTCGGGCCACGGCTGACAGCTATCGTCGCGCTGCACCCATGCCTGGTCGTGGTGTCGAACGTCGCCGCGCTCTTTGGTGCGTACCTCGTCTCGACGACGAACCTCGACATCGCCGGGTCCTACTTCATCGACCTTGTGCACGCGGGCCTGCTGGTCAAGGACGTGGTGTCGGGCATCATCAAGAGCCTGTTCTTCGGGCTCATCATCGGACTGGTGGCCTGCTACCGGGGGTTGACCGTCAAGGGCGGGGCGGCGGGCGTCGGCGCGGCGACGACCTCCAGCGTGGTCACGAGCATCACGAGCGTCATCGCCGCCGACACGCTCTTCAACATCCTGCTCGTGCGTCTCTACGACTGAGGGTGTACATTGGCCGTCCGATGAATGACCGCCAGCCACCCGAAAACGGTCCGCTGCTGAGCCTGGAAGGGGTGTCGCTGCACTTCGGGGAAAAGGCCGTGCTCGACGGCATCGACCTCGCCGTGCGGCCCCAGGAGCGGCTCGTCGTCATGGGCCAGAGCGGCGGCGGCAAGAGCACGCTGCTGCGCCTCGTGCTCGGCATCCTCCAACCGACCAAAGGCATCGTGCGCTTCCGCGGCGAGGAGGTCAACAAGCTTGGCCGCCGCGCACTCAACGCCATGCGCGCGCGCGTCGGCATGGTCTACCAATATTCCGCGCTGATCTCCTCGCTCAGCGTGCGCGACAACCTCGCGCTGCCCATGGAAGAGCTCACCGACAAGAGCGAGGCCGAGATCGAAAAAACCGTCGACGAAAAGCTCGACCTCGTGCGGATGCGCCACGTCAAGGACGCGATGCCCGCCGAACTGAGCGGCGGCATGAAAAAACGCGTCGCCCTGGCGCGCGCGCTCGTGCTGGAACCCGAGTTGATCCTCTTCGACGAACCCTCCGCCGGGCTGGACCCGGTGACGAGCACCGTCATCGACGAACTCATCATCGACCTGAGCGCGCACACGAAGGCGACGAGCATCATCGTGACGCACGAAATGGACAGCGCCTTCCGCGTGGCCACGCGCATGGTCATGCTCTACGGCGGCAAATTCATCGCCGACGGGCCGCCCAAGGAGTTCCGCCAGTCGTCCAACCCGGTGGTGGCGCAGTTTGTCGCTGGCCGCACGGAGGGACCCATCTCCGACGATCCCTCCGACGAACCCGCGCCAACGCCCGACCGGCTCAAGGAAGCCCAGGGCATCCCCATTTCCGCTCTGATTGCCGAGATCAACTCTGACGCATGAAATTTGAACGCAACGAAATCACCACCGGCCTGCTGGTGATCACCACCGTCGGCACCCTCGTCGCCGTGATCCTGCTGCTGTCCGCGCCGGGATTGTTCCACTCGCTTAACCAATTCCAAGTGTTCTTCGACAACGCCGCCGGGGTCAAGCCGGGCGCGCCCGTGCTCGTGGCCGGACGCGAGATCGGGCGGGTGGCTACCATCGAGTCGCCCGTCCCCAAGGCGCGCCGTCCGGCGAAGTACCCCGAGGACGAGGTGCTGATCACCGTGAGCATCGAGCACAACGCCCACATCTACCGCAACGCCACCGCGCGCATGCAGCAAAACGGCCTGCTCGGTGAGCAGGTCATCGACTTCGTCGGCGGCACGGAGGATTCCGGCGTGGCGCAGGGGGGAGACAAGTTCGTCGGCGAGCGCATCCCGGACCTCAACTCGGCGCTGCCGCGCATCCTGTCGGTCATCGAGCCGGTGGCCAGCAGCGCGACGCTGACCCTGGGCCGGCTGGGCCAGTCCATCGACAACCTGAACATGGTTTTCGGCCAGGAGGGCGAACTGCGCGGGGCGTTGGCCAAACTGCGTGTCACGGCCGACAACATGACGAGCATCACCTCGCCCGACGGCTCCCTGACCCACTCGCTGGCAAATTTGCAGGAGTTCACCGGCAAGCTCAAGAGCGACGACGGTCCTCTGATGAGCACGCTCAACAACCTGCAAAAAACCACGGCCGAACTCAACAAGGACGACCGTGTGCAAAAGACCCTGACGAACTTCGAGGAAGCCAGCGCGCGGGCGGCGGCGGCGGCGGGCGACGCGCGCAAGCTGATCGCGGGCATCACGCCGTCGGTAGAATCCACCCTGGGCAACCTCAACCAGATGACCGACACGCTCAAACGCCAGCCGTGGCGCGCCGTGTGGCCGTCCACGAAGAAGTACGACGCCGCCCCGAACGGGGTGGCCGCGTCGTCTCCGACGACCTCGCACGAGCGACGCTCGCTCGACTACGGAGCGGTGCCGGCGGGCGGCAAGCAGCGATAGGTGCATCGTCCCGTTGGTAGGGATGGGGCAACCTTTCCGTTGCCAAGCGCGGCGGAAACAGGTTGTATTAGCCGCACGTTCCTTCCCGTCCCATGCCCGAGACCCTCGATCCCGAAATTTCTGCCGACGATCCTGCCGCCACCGCCCTGATGGAAGCCGCGCCGGTGGCCGACGACGACGTGCAGGCCATCACCTATTTCAAGGACGCGCACGCAGCCATCAAGCGCGAGTTGGCCAAGGTGATCGTCGGTCAGCAGGAGGTCATCGACCAGTTGCTAATCGCCATCGTCACGCGCAGCCACGCGCTGCTCGTCGGCGTGCCGGGCCTCGCCAAGACGCTGCTGATTTCCACGCTGGCGCAGACCTTGAACATGAATTTCAAGCGCATCCAGTTCACCCCGGACCTGATGCCCTCGGACATCACGGGCACGGAGGTCATCTACCAGAACCCGGACACCAACGCGCGGGAGTTCAAGTTTCTGAAGGGGCCGCTGTTCGCCAACGTCATCCTGGCCGACGAGATCAACCGCACCCCGCCCAAGACCCAGGCCGCGATGCTGGAAGCCATGCAGGAGCGCCGCGTGACGGTGGGCGGCACGACACACCACCTGCCTGATCCGTTCTTCGTGCTGGCGACGCAGAACCCCGTTGAGCAGGAAGGCACGTACACGATGCCCGAGGCGCAGTTGGACCGCTTCATGTTCCTGATCTTCGTTGACTACCCCAAGCCGGAGGAAGAACTCCAAATCATGCGGATGGCGACAGGTGTCGGCGGCGAGAAGCCTGACGCGATCATCGAAATGGATCACATCCTGTATTTGCAGGGCGTGGTGCGCCGGATGCCGGTGGCCGACCATGTGCTCAGATACGCGCAGAGCATCGTCGAGTGCACGCGCGCCAAGAGCCCGAACGCGCCGGACTTTTGCAAGAAGTGGCTGACGTGGGGGGCGGGTCCGCGCGCGAGCCTGAACCTCGTGCTAGCGGCCAAGGCGCACGCGGTCGTCAACGGACAGAACTACGTGAGTTGCGACGACGTGGCGGCGATCACGCTGCCGGTGCTGCGGCACCGGTTGGTGCCAAATTTCGCCGCGCAGAGCGAGGGCGTGACGAGCGACGACATCGCGCGGCGCATCCTGGAGCACGTGCCCAAGCATGGGAAGGCTTGAGGTCGTGTTATGTCGTGTTTAGGCGTCCACTTTTCGCTCTCGGAAGCCGAGGTCCAACAACTCCGCGGCATCGAAGAATCCGAGCGTGTCGACCACGTTCATGAAGTGATCGAAGAGGAGTATTTCGGCGGAAGTTCCGAGCGGTTTGTTGAAACCGACAAGTCCTGGGATGCGATGCACAGAACCTTCGCCAGCGGGCAATTGTCATACGACAGCGGACAGAGGCCACTTGATCATCTCATCCTCGGCGGCGAACTTCTTTACACAGAAGATGACTTCATCATGTCTTTGAAGTCGCCCCAGCAAGTGCAGGACGTCGCGGCTTTGTTGCCCTCAGTCACAAAGGAAGACTTCCGTCGGAGGTATTTTGCGATTGATCAAGAAAGTTATGGCTTCCCGCTTTCTGAAGAAGATTTCGATTATACATGGACCAACTTTCAAGACGTTCGGAGGTTCTGGCTGCATGCGGCCGGTGAGAACCGGCATGTGCTTTTCACCGTGGACCAATGAGCAGAGATCCTAGTGCTGCTTACGCTTGATGAAATCTTCTGGGACCAAACCCGCCGCCCGCCAGCCGGACGACCTGCTGGACATCAAGGCTATCCAGAGCGCCGAGTACCTCGGCATCCAGGCGCGCACGGTCGTCGAAGGCTACATGTCCGGCGCACACAAATCGCCCTACCGCGGATTTGCCATCGAGTTTGCCCAACACCGCGAGTACGTCCCCGGCGACGATACCCGGCACCTCGACTGGAAGGTGCTCGGCCGCTCGGACCGTTATTACATCAAGCAGTACGAACAGGAAACCAACTACGTCGCGCACATCCTCCTCGACGGCAGCGAGTCGATGCGCTACGGCTCGCCGGGCGTGCCGACGAAGTTCGACTACGCGCGCGTCATGGCCGCCTGCCTTGCCTACCTGATCCTGCTCCAGCGCGACGCGGCGGCGGTCGGGGTGTTCGACGCCGAGATGCGCGACTACCTGCCGCGCACGGACAACCTGTCCAAGATCCACCAGATCATGGCCACGCTGGCGGCCTTCGACCCGACGAAGACCACCGACATCGCGGCGGCCTTGACCACGATGGCGCGGCAGACCCGGCGCAAGGGCATTTTCATCCTCATCAGCGACCTGTTCGACGACGAGGCCAAGATCATTGAGGGCATCCAGCGGCTGCGCTTCGACGGGCACGAGGTCATCCTGTTCCACGTGCTCGATCCGACGGAACTAGAATTCGATTTTAAGGGGACGGTCGAGTTCCAGGGCCTGGAAGGCCAGCCCAAGCTGACGCTGCAACCGCAGGCGATGCGCAAGACCTATCTCCAGGAGTTCAACGCCTTCCTGGACCGCGTGCGGCTCGGCTGCGAACGCAACCGCTGCCCGTACGTGCAGGTCCGCACGGACCATCCGTGGCATGAGGTGTTGAGCGCGTATCTCGCCTCGCGCCAGCACACGGCCTACCATTAGCGGCGGCGATGTACGTTCCCGCCGCTTTCCAGCAGAACGATCCCACCGAACTGCGGCGGTTGATGCGCACGCACAACTTTGCCACGCTGGTCACGGTCGGGCCGGACGGCGCGCCGTTTGCCAGCCATGTGCCGACCCTGGTCGAGGACGGGGAAGAGGGCACGCTTTTCCTACGCACGCACCTGGCCCGCGCGAACCCGCAGTGGCGGCACTTTGCGGATGGCGTCGAGGCGCTGGCGATCTTCCACGGACCGCACGCGCTCGTGCATGCGAACTGGTACGACTCCACACCCAACGTGCCGACCTGGAACTACGCGGCCGTCCACGCGTACGGTCCGGTGCGGCTGACCGAGGATGCCGAAACGACGCGCGGCATCGCGTACCGGCTCGTCGCGCAACACACCCCGGACATGCGCCCGATCCCCGAGGAGTTCGAGCGCCGGCTGCTGGCGGCGGTCGTGACGTTCGAGATGCGGGTCACGCGGCTGGAAGGCAAGTACAAGCTCAGCCAGAACAAAGGGGAAGGGGATCGTGCGAACGTCCGTCGCGCACTCGCCGCCAGCGCGGAGGAGGGTGACCGCCAGACGGCGGCGTTGATGGAGCGAAGGCAGTTGTAGGACAGGCGCCTCGCCTGCCGAGTTACGGGAAGTTGCACACCCATTGCACGCCCCATCGTCTGGTTCGAAGCCACGCCCCGTCACGCGGCAGGCGGGGCGAGGGTCTCTACAACCAGAGGACTCGCCCCTTGAAGCTAGGCGGCGTTTCGCGGATGTTGCCCATCCGACCGTGAGCAAGTTCTTCATCACCACCGCCATCGACTACACCAACGGCGCCCCCCATCTTGGGCACGCGTATGAAAAGGTGCTCGCCGATGTCATCGCCCGTTACCGCCGCCTCAAAGGCGAGGAGGTGTTCTTCCTGACCGGCGTCGACCAGCACGGGCAGAAGGTCCAGCAGTCCGCCGCCAAGCAGGGGATGGAGCCACAGGCGTTCGTGGACAGGGTCACGGCCGAGTTCCTCGCCCTCTGGCAGAAGCTCGGCGTGCGCTACGACGGCTGGGCGGCCACGACCGACCCCGAGCATAAGGAACGTGTGCGCGCCATCCTCCAACGCCTCTGGGACGACCGCGACCCGGCGACGGGTGCCAGCCGCTGGCTCTACAAGGACACGCGCGGCGGCTATTACAGCGTGCGCCAGGAGCAATTCCTCACCGAAAAGGAGCGTGGACCGGATGGGCAGTTCGGCCCGGAGTGGGGCGAGGTCGAGTACCGCGAAGAGGAGAACTACTACTTCCGGCTCGAACCTTACCGCCAGTGGCTCCTCGACCTGATCGACGCCCGAGCGGCGGCGGGCCGGCCGTTCGTCCTGCCGGAGTTTCGCCAGAGCGAACTGCGCAACGCCGTCGAGAAGATCGCTGGCGACCTGTGCATTTCCCGGCCCAAGGCGCGGCTCGCCTGGGGGATCGAACTGCCCTTCGACGCCGACTACGTGACGTTCGTGTGGTTTGACGCGCTGACGAACTACGTCACGTTCGCGCCCGGTTACGATCCGTCTGCGGCCCGTCCGCCGGAGGAGTTCCTCTCGTGGTGGCGCAGCGCGGTGCACGTCATCGGCAAGGACATCCTCATCCCGGCGCACGGCATCTATTGGCCGATCATGCTGCACGCGCTGGGCTTCGCCGACGACGAGATGCCGACGCTGCTCGTCCACGGTTGGTGGAACAGCCGCGGCGAGAAAATGAGCAAGAGCATCGGCAACGTCATCGACCCCGCCGACTTCGCCGAACGCTACGGCGCGGAGGCTTTGCGTTATTACCTGATGAGCGACATCGCCACCGGGCGCGACGCGGATTTCAGCGAGGAGCGGCTGGTCGGGCGGTTCAACACCGATCTCGCCAACAACCTTGGCAACCTTCTGAACCGCTCGCTGAACATGGCGCGCAAGTACCGTGGCGGCGTCCTGCGCGCGGCTCCAGCGCTGCCGGGCTTGGAAATCGTCGACGGCTACGAGGCCGAGATGGATGCCTTCCAGGTGCAGGCGGGCCTGGGACGTGCCGCGCAACTGGCGGTGTTGTGCAACCAGCTCGTGGACTCCTCCGCGCCCTGGAAATTGGCCAAGGACCCAGCACGCGCGGCGGAACTCGACGCGGTGTTGTACCAACTCGCCGAGTCGCTGCGCATCCTGGCGATCCTCGTTTCGCCGGTGGTACCGGCGGCGGCGCACGGCATCTTCGACCAACTGAACTGGAAAACCGACCTTGCAAGCGACGAACGACGCTTCCAACTGGCGGACGCCCAGTGGGGAGGTTTGCCTGACGGACACCAAATCAACCCGCCGGTGCCCCTGTTCCCGCGGATCGAAGCAAAGCAGTAAAGAGTGCGTCAGGGTCTTGGAAGTCAGGGAACACTTCGACCGCTCCCTCCGCGCGCAGATCGTCGGCCGCCCGGCCGCTTCCGACGCCCACGAATCCATAGCCCAGCCGCCGCGAAGTCCGCACGTCCCACACGCCGTCGCCAACGTACACGGTCACCGACAATCTATGCCCGTAGTGCGCCTGCGCCCGCCGGTGGGCCGCACGGCAGATACCATCGCGCGTTGGATCGTCGTCCGCGAACGCCCCGGGTACGCCCTCCACCGGCAATCCCGCTGAACGCAGTTTGAGACGCGCCGTCACACCCCAGCCGCCGCTGGCGTAGGCAACCGCGTATTCGTCCGGCTGCCCAGCCAACCGAGAAAGCAACTCCGCCGCGCCGGCTACTGGCCGCAGGCCGCCCGCTGCATCGATGCGCTCTGCCAACCGCGCGGTGAAACGGGTACGCATCGCGTCCGTCTCATCTTGTGTGGGTGAACGCCCGAGGCGCTTTTGAAAAATCTCCGCCAAGATACCGGTGTCGGTGACGTGTCGATACTTGGCCCAATCATCCGAAACGTCGTGGAAGCCGAAGACCTCGCGCAGAGCGTCGATGTACGTCGCGGAATCCAGGGTGAACGACTCCGTGAGCGTTCCATCGACGTCGAACATCACCAGCCGCATCGGGCAACAATCAGACCCAGCTTCCCGCCGGGATCACGGCGTTCTTCGGCACGCACACGATGCCGTCGCGGATGTAATAGTTTTCGCTGTCGAAGTTCTCCGGCTTGCCCTCGGGGGTGACCACCGCGCCGTCGCCGATGCGCGCGTTCTTGTCGATGATCGCGCGCTTGATCACGCAGTTGCGCCCGATGCCGATGGGCGGCGCGTTGGGCGGCAGCGGCAGCGTTGTGCCGCGCGGATCGCCGTCGTAGTAGTCGGCTCCCATCAGCACCACGTCTCGCAACTCCGCGCCGCTGTTGACCACGCTGCGCACCCCGATCACGCACCGTTCCAAGCGCGCGTCGGAGATGATGCAACCATCGGAGATGATGGCGTTGCGAATCGTCACGGAGTTGATCTTGCTCGCCGGCAGGAACCGGGCACGCGTGTAAATCGGAGACTCGCGGTCGAAAAAATCGTAGTTCGGAATGATGTCCGTCAGCGCGAGGTTGGCCTCGAAAAACGCCCGGATTGTCCCGATATCCTCCCAATACCCTTGGAAGATGTACGCATGGACGCGGTGCTTCTCGATGGCTGAAGGGATGATGTGCTTGCCGAAGTCGGCGAAGTCATTGTCCAGCGCGTCAATGAGCACCTGTCGGTTGAACACATAGATGCCCATGCTTGCCTGGAAAAGTTCCTCGTCGGGCCGACGGCCGAGATCCTTGAGCAGCGCGGCGGGGATTTTCAGATCGTCGAGCAGCGCCGGGTCTTTCGGCTTCTCCTGGAACCGGAAGATGCGCCGGTCCGGGTGGCTGTGCATGATGCCAAACTCGCTGGCCTCTCGCCGTGCCACCGGCACCGTGCCCAGGGTGATGTCCGCGCCGCTCTCGACGTGCTGCCGCAGCAGGTCGCGGTAGTCCATGTGGTAGAGCTGGTCGCCGCTGAGAATGACGAAATACTGCGCCGGGTGCTCCAGGAAGTAGCGTAGGTTCTGGCGCACGGCGTCCGCCGTTCCCTGGTACCAACTGACACTTTCCTGCGTCTGCTGCGCGGCCAGGATTTCCACGAACGAGCGGCTGGTGGAAAGGTTGTCGAACTTGTAGCTGGCCGCGATGTGCTGATGCAGGCTGGTGGTGTTGAACTGCGTCAGGACGTAGATCTTGCGCATCCCGCTGTTGAGACAATTGGAGATGGGGATGTCCACGAGCCGGTACTTGCCGCCGAGCGGGACGGCCGGCTTGGCGCGTTCCTTGGTGAGCGGATAGAGCCGGGTGCCAGCCCCGCCGCCCATGACGATGGCGAGGCTTTGCTGCGAGAGGTCGGAGGACGCGGGCAATTGCATGGGGAGAGAAGGGTGGGGAAACCGCCACAAGGGAAGACTTGCAGGATTTCCGTCCTGTTACGATGATGCGCGCCGTGATGGTCTTACGCAAATGGCTGCCGCCGCTGATTTGGATGGCGCTGATCTTCCTCGGTTCCGGCGACGTGCTCTCGGGCGAGCACACCTCGCGCTTCGTGGAGCCCCTCCTGCGGTGGTTGTTTGCAGGCAAACTCACCCCCGAACAGGTGGATTTTGGACACCACCTCGTCCGCAAGGCGGGGCACGTCACCGAGTACGCGGTCTTGAGCGCATTGTTCTGGTTTGCGCTCGGCCGCCCGCATCTGGACCCGGATGCCGAGCCGCACAACCGCGGGCCGTGGCTGGCTGTGTGCTTGGCGGTGGTGTTCTCCGTGGCCTACGCCGTGCTGGATGAGTACCACCAATCGTTCATTCCCTCGCGCACTTCGGACTGGCGCGATGTGGTCATTGACGCCGGCGGTGCGGTGCTTGGATTGGTTTTGCTCGGCACCCTGAAACTGGGCCGGGGAAAACGGGCACGACGCCAAACGACACCGCTTGCTGCCTAGAGTGCGACGGGCGCGATGGGCTACGAAGGCGACGCGTTTTACGCCGGCTGCGTGCTGTCAGTACCGGGGTAGATCTTGAAGATTTGGTCCAAACGGGCAATTTCCAAGATCTTCCGCACGCTGTCCCGGATCGCCACCAGCGCGAACTCACCACCGTAGCTCTGGACGCGCTGCATCGCGTCGATGAACACCGCCAACCCCGAACTGTCGATGTAGCTGACGCGACTCAAGTCTAGATGAACCCTCGGCAATTTTCTGGCGATCAGCGGGTTAAGGCGATCCATGATCTGCGGCGATTCGTGCAGGTCGATTTCACCCTCCAGGGGAACAACCTCGGCGCGGCGGTCGGCGGAATTAGCGTCGGTGTTCATAGCTCGGGACGAGAAGAATCGGGCCGCGACGGGCCGGTGGCGGTGTGCACCGGGCCCGCACAGCATCTTTATTCCTCGTCCTGGTCGTCTTCGTCTTCCGCTGCCTCGGCGGCGTCGGCGGCGGCCAGTTCCTCCTCGTTCATCGCCTTGAAGCGGCGCTTGCGACGGTTGGAAGGCAGGGGCGAGAGCGTCATGTTGATGGAGCGGCCCGCGTGCTTGGGTTCCATCTCGACGGCGCTCATGCCGTTGAGGTCTTCCTTGACCTTCTGCATGAGTTGGTCGCCGAGTTCCTTGTGCGCCATCTCGCGCCCGCGGAACTGGAGCTGCACCT
>CAXTMD010000115.1:10872-11747 GCA_964245035.1 uncultured Chthoniobacterales bacterium | reverse complement strand
CCGCTCGGCGCGAAAGGGCTGGGCGAGATCGGCATCGTCGGCGTGGCGGCGGCCATCACCAACGCGATCTGGCATGCGACAGGCAAGCGGGTGCGCAGCCTGCCGGTGACGCTGGACAAGCTGCTGTGAAATCAGGCTGGACTTCTTATCAGCCCAGAAAGCACCGGTTCGCTTCTCAATGGTAGCAAAGTGCAAGGATACTTATCCGGCTTGCTACCAGCTAGCACCAAGATGGATTGCTTGCTCAGCGCGCATAGACAGCAGAATAGGGGTTCTGTGCTAAATAACGGTGGTTTTTGACACAGGGCAATTCTCTAGAAAGTTGAACTGCTTCGCGTCATCGACCGCGCATCCATGCTCATTACCGCCACTGGTTTGAAACGCACAAGATGTTCGCGGTCAGAGTATTGTATGATAATCTTTATTGTAATTATTTTGCAGTTTACCGTAGAAATATACGTTACTATTGAAAACTATAGATTTGCTATTGTTTGAGCAAGTTCATCCGCGCTGTTTAGCAAGGGCTTTGCACTTGATTGTACCTCGCACGGACAACGCATGATCGGTGGAGGCGCACCATCCGACGGACATCGGGGTGTTGGAACAACCGCCTGCCTGCTTAGCCGTGCGCCCTGTGCCATCAGGCTCTGCAAGCCGATCAGAAGCAGCTAGGGGCGGTCCAGGCAAGACCAACGGTCAGGAAGATGAGTCGTTTGAAACCGGGCGCTAGAAGCAGCCACAGGCATGCCCTTTTTTGCTCGTCGCTGGAGCGCAGTGAAAAAACTACGTCGAATCGTCGAGGTAGGTGCGTTGGAGACACAGCGACTCCGACCTAGGAGGAACTCTCCTCTATCTATCTTGGCATCCTCATGGAT
>CAXTMD010000115.1:0-10862 GCA_964245035.1 uncultured Chthoniobacterales bacterium | reverse complement strand
CCTGACGCCGTTCCTCAAAAGTCGCTCGTAGTCGCGTGTCGATGAGGTCGAGGAACTCGCGCACATGCACCGGCTTGGTGACATAGTCCTCTGCCCCGAGGGCGAGCAGTTTCTGCTTCTGGGCAGGGTTCACGTCCGCGCTGAACATCACGACGGGGATTTCACGGGTGGCTCCCTCTGCCTTGAGAGCACGCAACACCTCGTCCCCGGGGAGGTCCGGCATGTCCAGGTCCAAGAGGATGAGGTCCAGGCGACGCTCTCCCGCCATGCTCAGGCCCTGCCTGCCGCTCAGGACGCAGAACAACTCCACGTCGGGACGTAGCTCCATGATCTGCTCGACCAGCTGCAAGTTCGTGGGGTCGTCGTCCACGTAGAGCACCGCGTATTTGCGCGCGCTCAAGTTCCCCGGCTTTCCGGTTGGTCGGCGCTTCCATCCGTTGAACCCGGCTCGCTCAAGCTTTGCTCCGGCTGGTGGAAGTCGTCCAACTTGGGCGGCAGATCATCGTTTGCCGCCGGCCAGTGGAACCAGGTGCGGAACGTGCGGCCTTCCAGGGTCGCGCCCACGTAGCGTCCCGCTAAGGCGGCTTTGCGGTCTGGCAGCCCGAACGCCTTGGCCACGAAGTCAGCCACTACCGTCAGCCCGAGGCCGGAGCCAGTGCTGGAAACCCGGGGGGTAAACAGCGGCACGAGCGTGGCACCGCGCCTTAGTTCGGCCTTGGGAACCGGGCTGCCACCGCTGGTGGTCAAACGCAGGTACGCCGCGTCTTTGTCGCTGACCTCGTTGGAGAGCACGAAGCGCAGGGTGCTCCCGGCGGCGTCCGGGACCGGAAAGACCACCATGTCCAGCCGCCCGTTGGCAGCATGGCGCACGGCGTTGCTGGTTAGGTTGTAGAAGATGCGGTCGATGGCGGCGCTCTCCAGGCAGCACTCGGTGAGTGCTCCCTCGTAATGACAATCGATGTGCATCTGCATGGGCCGATCCTGCCACTTGGGGCCGACGACGGCGTGCTGCCACTTGTCGAGCATGAGCCCCATGGCGTGCGCCTTGGGCTGGCGGTCGGCTTCCCGGCGCGGGGCGTCCAGGTCGGTGATGGCGTTGCGCATGATCTTGAGGTGGTCGCGCGTGAGCACGAAGAGCCGGTTGAGCTGCGCGTCGTCGTGCGGCAGGTACTCGAGCATCTGCAGGCGGCCGAGCAGCGTGCTCAAGGCCCCGCCGCGCAGGTCGTGCACCGTCTTGGACAACAACTCGCCCGGATGCTGCTCGTGCGAGGCCACGCCGAAGGCGCGCACCTCGTCGATCAGCCGGTCGAGGTTCTGCGGCTGCGCCCATCTTTGGACCGCCTGCCATTTCTGCGCGTTGTCGGTTGCCTTGTCCGCGATGGTGAAAAGTAGCTCGTTGAGCTTCCGGTAGAAGTGGCGCAACGACTCCCGGTCCACCGCTGCTAGGTCACCAGAGGACAGGCAAAGCTCATCCCCCTGGTAACGCCCGTGACGATGGTTGGGCAGTTCCAGCGGAGCCAGCATCAACAATTCCTCGGGTGGGGAGTCAGGTTCCGCGGCGTGTCCAAGGTCGGGGGCAGGTGGCATAAGCAAAGGGATGGGCCGAGCCGAAAGGAGGGCCGCATCTGCGAAGCTGTCAGCACGATATACGCCAGCGGAAGGCAGATGGACTTGGAGAACCGCGTGCCTCCTTTAGTTTACAAGCAGGTATGAACGCTTCGCATCCGCCTGCATGAGGCAAAGATACGTCTACCGTGCGCGTTCCCGGATGGTGGCAGGTTTTCGTCGGGCGGCTTTTTCTTCCTGCCCGCTCTTTGCCATGAACGACCTGACGCTACCCCTCCAAACTGACCGGCCCAATGGCACCCGCCGGCGGCGGTTGCTGGTCGAGGACGAACCTTCGCTTTGCCAGTTTTTGGGCGAGGTGCTGGCCAGGGAGTACCGGGTGCAAACCGCGTTAGATGGCGAACAGGCTTGGGCAACCATCCAACAGGAGCCACCGGAAGTGGTGCTCTCCAACGTGAACATGCCGGTGCTGGATGGCCCCGGACTGGTGCGGCGGCGGCGGGCCTCGCCTGCCACCACCGCCGTTCCCGTGCTGCTGCTGAGTGCCCGGATTTACGATGCTACCCTTCAGGAAGGATTTGCTTGCGGTGCAAACGGCTGGATGCAGAAGCCTTTTCGCTTACCGGGACTGTTGGAAACTCTACGGACGTTGAGTAGTTCCGGCGGCATCCATACAGCGGGTTGATGTACCGCGTGCAAGCCTGCTGCCACCCCAACCCTCAAGCCTCAAAGAGCAAGAAGCTCCGGCGTGTGGAGGCACACCCGGAAGGTCGATCCTTGACTGAGACCCGGGCTAGTCGCAGTGAGTTGCCCGTGGTGAGCGGTGATCAGGGCATGCGCGATGGCCAGACCGATCCCCATACCCCCGTAAATCTGTTCCTGCTCCGTCTCCCCATGCTCCAGCGGCTCGAAGATCGTCGGCAACATTTCCGCCGGGATGCCCCGGCCGCTGTCCTGTACTTCCACCACCACGGTGTCGCCCTCGTCGGCTGACTGCACCGCGATGTGGCCACCCTCCGGCGTGAACTTGGCCGCGTTGGAAAGCAGGTTCCAGAACACCTGGCGCAGGCGCGGGGCGTCGCCTAGCACCTCGTGCCGCGTCGCCGCCAGGTTGATTGTGACCTTGAGGTCTTTATCGGCAAGATCCTGCCGGTAGTCGCTCAGCGCCTGGCCCAGGCACTCGTGCACGTCTGCGGGAGCGAGGCTGAGTTGCAGCTTGCCGTGCACGATCTGGCTGACGTCCAACAGGTCGTTGATCAGGCGCGTTTCGATCTCCACGTTACGGCGGATCGCTTCCACCCCTTCGTACACCGCCTCGGGTAAGCCCCGCTGCATGCGGATGAGGTGCGCCGCCATGTGGATGGGCGTCAGAGGGGTGCGCAGTTCGTGGCTGATGCAGGCCAGGAAGCGGTTTTTCACCCGCTCGACTTCCTCGGCGGTGTGGCGGGCGATCAGCTCGGTGGCTTGGCGTCGCTGGCTGATGAGCCGCCGCTGGCTGCGCAGCCGCGCGAGCAGTTCGAGCGGATGGAACGGCTTGATCAGGAACACGTCGATATCCGCTTCCACCGCCGCCATGAGCGCTTCCCTCCGATTGTTGGCGGTCATCAGGATGATCGGCAAGCTGGCGGTGTGAGCGGCGGCCCGCAGGCGGCGCAGCAGTCCCAGGCCGTCCAGCAGCGGCATCTCCACGTCCAGGAGAATCAGGTCAGGCAGCCGCCGCTCCACGGCGGCCCAGACCTCTTCGCCGTCGTGGGTGGTTTCCACCTCGTACTCGGCGGCCAGCAGTTCGCACAGGAACGCGTTGTAGGAGGGCTCGTCCTCCGCCAGCACCAGGCGGGGCTTTGGTGAAGAGGGCACGTCGCCCGAGAAAAGGGCAACGTTGCCGTTCACTTGAGAAGGAAGAGGTAGGGTGGCGTCGGTAAACCGTGCGAAGACACATGCTAGTGCTCGACGGTAACTCTCCATTCGCCGCGTGTGCGTGGCTTGGTTTGCAAAAACAGCGCCGCTGCGTGCTCAGGCCGCAAACATCTCTCTGCCCTCGACTTCCCGGAACCTCTCGCGGTTTGGCCCTCTTGCCAACACTGCCCGTCAGGTGGCTGCGGGCTGCGTGGTGGGCTGGCCGCCGGCAACCAACGCGCGGACTGCTTCCTCCAAAACAGCGTCAAAGTCCGCGAGCTTGAAAGGTTTGAGCAGATGGTGGCGAAAACCTGCCGCCTCGCTTCTGGCGCGGTCCTCCGGACGACCCAACGCGCTGATGACAACGGGATAACTGGGAGGCGGGGAGAGCAATCCTTCCAGCAAGGCCCAGCCTTCGCCGTCCGGTAAACGGAGGTCGGCGATGAGCAGGTCGTACGGCGCCTGCGGCCACAAGTCACGCGCCTCGGCCAAGGTGCGTGCGTAGATGACCGTGTGGCCCAACGATTGAAGGTAAACAGAGACGGTGGTCAGAGTATCGGCGTGGTCTTCCACGATGAAAACTCGCAGAGGCCGCAACTGCTCGGTGATAGCGTCACCCATCGTTCCCACTGTGCACGAAGCGGGCAGAAAGCCAAGCGGCCACCAACGCCGCCCGGCGAGAGGCAAAACGTTTCTTGGAAGACCGCGCTTCGCGGTTCGGTTAATCCCTTCCGTGCGAGGCCGCCGACCGGACAGTCCGGGGCTGTTTTCGCGGGCGCGTTATCCCTACGAAACCGTCGGGTTCAATCAACGGTGGCTGAGCATAGACGACGAGTGTCTGCCCGCCATGGGAAGCCCTCGACTGCCTGGCCCCGGGCCATTGCGCGCTGCACCGACTTTGTCACTCGATAAACCTACTTCGAACCCTCACTGTCCAGTCGCCCGTTCGATCAAGTCCAGCGTTGGCAGGTCGCCGCAGGTCGAGGAGATAGGTCCCACGAAAGCTGGGCGCGAAACTCGTCGTTCTTGCCGTGGCAGGCTGCTGTCGCCACGCTCCTCTGCGCTCCTCGATGCGACCCGCCAAGTGGAACCCATGTTCCGCGGAAGGCGGCATGATCATCACGGCATCTTACCGCCCGCATCGCCGCCGCTGAGGTGCGCACCGTACAAGGTCGCGGCGCTTACTGCGGTGCCGTGCTCTCCATGCGGAGGTAATAAACCACGTACTCGTCACCGACGTCGTCTTTGCGCAAGAGCGCACTGACCAACTCCCAACCATCTTCCCCTGTCTCGTTGAGCGCCCGCTCGTGTTTGCTCGGATCCACGCCGTAGATGCGCAGCATCTGGTATTTGTATTTTTTCATCGCTTTGGGAGAGTGCGCGGGGACTTCGGCTTGATCACCGAAGGGTCGGGTCAATTCTCACAACATAGCATGGACCGGCGTTGGAAGATGCCTCAAAGATTATTATCTTAAACTGCGATTTCTCAGGTATTTGCATCTATGCTCTGGTTGATGTCGAAACCTCCCTACGTTGATCCGCTGATCCCGCTTCAGGAAAGCAGCGCCGCCGAACTCGCCCGCCTTTCGCTGAACATCACCACGCTTACCCACCTGATCGAAGACTCCGATCACCACGGACGAGTCTTTCTGACGAGCCTGTTTACCCGCGCCCGGGACAGCAAGGTCGCGTAAGCACGCGCCTGCATGGCACGTTCGCCCGCGGAACATGACCACACCGGTTAAACCGCGGGCGGATCACCCGATGCGGTACACGATGCGCGCCTTGTCCATGTCGTAGGGCGACATCTGTAGTTTCACGCGGTCGCCCGAGGTCAGGCGGATGAAGCGTTTGCGCATCTTGCCCGAAATGTGAGCGAGCACGAGGTGAGTGCTCGGGAGTTCCACCCGGAACATGGTTCCCGCGAGAACGGCGACGACCCTGCCTTCGAGTTCCAACAACCTTTCCCTAATTCTGTTTTGAGTCATGCGGTGAAAAATGAAAAGGCCCTGCCGCAAACGATGAGCGGCAGGGCCTTCAAGATGTTAGTTGGTGGGTGACTTCGTCGGTCGGGACTTAGTAGCGACGATGGTTGCTCTGCGGACGGTTGCCGCCGTTGGAGCGTTGCCCGCCGCCGGAGTAACCACCACCGCCGCCGCGCTCCTCGCGCGGACGAGCCTCGTTGACGGTGAGCGCGCGGCCTTCCATCTCGCGGCCGTTGAATTCACTGATGGCTTTTTGCGCATCGGCGCTTTCAGACATCGTCACGAAGCCAAAACCGCGCGACTTCATGGTCATGCGATCCTGCATGATGAGGGCTTCCTGCACGGGACCAACCGTGGCAAAGAGGTCTTGGAGGTCGTTCTCGGAAGTGTTGAACGACAGATTGCCGACGTAGAGTTTAGTAGACATGGGTGTTTGTTTTTTCTGTGCGGACAGAAAACAGAGGGTTCTCTAGGGACTGTGTTTCCGAAGGACTCGGATTTCGAATGTGTCCTTTGAGGTGCTAACCCACTGAACAAACTCACCATCAACCGAAAAATGCTCTCTTGCTTCTGAGCAATTCCACCATCGTGCATCGTGAGCACAAAGCAAACGAAACATTTGGCGATGGATGGCGTGAACATCCAATCTAGCCAGCAGCAAAGGGTTTCGACCGTGTTCGCTATTGTCTGCAAAGCATGAGACGCTGGGCGATGGCGAACCTTTGTGGCAGTACCTTCTCACGTCGGGGTCCGGATGCAGTCACCGAAGAACTAGTGGCGATCCTCTCTGGCAAAGGCTGCCATGAGTTCAAACCACTCTTCACCCTCGTCCACGCCAACCTGCGCGCGCGCAACCTGGCCAGCGGCGGCGAGGAAATGTTGCGGCTGCGGGTCTACGAAAAGCTCCAATATCTCGTCAACCAAGGCATGGTCAGCAAGGTCATCACGGAGGGCATCAAAAAATACTCTGGCCTGGCTTCTCTCGCCGTCGCTCGGCCGATTCTTGCGATCACCAAGCCCATCAAGGTATGAAGACGGAGCTTTTCGTCTGTGACCGGTGTGGCGAGAGAAAACGTCTCGCCCGCTCGAAACAACACTGGTGTGTATCGTGTGCGGGAAAACGGGAAACGGAACTGCGACCCGTGAGGGTCAAGCCGTTTTCGATTGCACCGGGCTCAGCAACCTTTGGGGGCCATTGAACAAAGGACTGGCGCGGTTCCGGGTTGCAGAATAGCGATCATCGACCGGGCAAAGCCACTCAGGCGACGGTCTCCGTCGCCGCGGCTGGTGCATGTCCGGTGGGTTTGGCGGAACGCTCGTGGACGATCTCCATCACCTCCTCAGCCATCGCCTGGAGAAAGCGTTTGTCGTGTTCGCTGAACTGCCGTGGGTGGTGGTCGAGCACGCAGACGGACCCGAGCACGTGGCCGTTGCGGCCGTGCAACGGCGCGCCCGCGTAGAAGCGCAGTCCCTGCTCGTTGAGCAGTCGGTTGTTGGCGAAGCGCCGGTCGCGCGCGAGATCCTCGATAACCAACACCTCGTCGGCCGCGACCACGTGGCTGCACACCGACACGTCGCGCGGGGTCTGGCGGGCTTCCGCGAGGTCCGCAGGCAATCCGCGTGAGGACTTGAAGAACTGCCGATCCGCGTCCACGAAGGTGATGAGCGCAATCGGCATGTTCAACACGTGGGTGAGCCGCTTCGTGATGCGCTCGAACACCGGGTCCACCTCGGTGTCGAGCACGCGCAGGCTGCGCAGTTCCGCCAAGCGTTCCGACTCGTCGACGGGTAAGGGCATCAGCACCGTCTCCCGGGCGAGCGCGGCGGCGGACTTCACGCATTGCAGCACCGCGTCCGCCAAGGACGTGACCACCTCGTCGGCACCCGCCTCGTGCAGGTGGGCAGTGGCGTCGGTCAAACCCTCGGTCGCGCCCCACAAGCCTACGACGATTGTCCGTTTGGGGAACTGCGCGCGCAGCTTGCCGCAGAGATAGCGCGCGTGGATGACCGTGGAGGGCGGGGCCACGGAAATGCAGATGACCTCCGCGCCATCCCTGGCGACGTGCTCCAGCGATTCTCCGCTCGTCGTCTTTGCCGTCAGGCAGGAGGCCGGGAAGCTGGCCTGCTGGAGCAGTTGCGTGAGCATGACCCCAGCGATCTCGTCACGGTCCGCGCGCACCGGCAGACACATGACCCGACAGGTGGGCGCGGGCGGGGTAGGCGAGGCGGTGGCATCGGTGAGGGCGATGGCCTTGTCGGCTTCCAGTTTGGAGGGCACGGCCGGGCGGGTGCCGATGTCCTCGACCATGTCGCGCAGTTCCTGCAACAGGCGCGTGTGCTGCTCCGCCTCCAACTGGCTGCTCGCCCGGTCGTGCTCCACGGTGGCCAGGGTGGGGACGAAAACCGCGTCGTAGAGGGCGGTGCGCGAGTGCGCCTTGAGCCAGTGCAGGGCGAAGTCGAACGCCGCGGCGGTGTTGGGAGCCAGGAGGCGGTGGTAGAGTTCCTCGTGGGGTTCGAGGGCTTCCTCGTCCGAGAGCAGCACCGAGAGGATAGACAGCCGGGGAACGTGCCGACCCATCACCACGAGACAGACCGTCAGCGGCGTGGCGAGGATCAACCCGGGCGGTCCCCAGATCCACGTCCAGAAGACGGCGGCGATGATCAGCGCGAAGGAGGAAACCCCCGTGCTGGAGCCGTAGAGCAGCGGCTCCATGACGTTGTTGCTGATCAACTCCACGCCGACGAAAAGGCTGACCGTGAGCACGGGCATCGTCCAGGTGGAACTCGCCGCCAGGGAGAGCGCGATGGGAAAGCTCATGGCGATCCACGCGCCGACGTAGGGGATGAAGCGCAGCACCGTCGCCAACACGCCCCAGACGAACGCACTGGGCACCCCGATCAGGGTCAGCCCGACTCCGATCACGACGCCGTAGCCGGCGTTGACGATCAACTGCATGAGCAGGTAGCGCGACACCCGCTTGGCGGCGTCGGCGATGCCGCGGGTCGTGGCGGAAATGTTGCCGGCCCCGACGACGCGGATGACGCGTCCGACGAGGTTCTCGCGTTGCAGCAGCATGCAAAAGAGCAGCAACAGCACGAGCGCCGCCGTGCCGAAGGGACCCGCCACGGAACCCAGGACCATGCCCAACTGTTCCATCGGTCCGACGCGCGTGGTCTGGACGACCTCCACGGGCACGGGCGGACCAGAGGAGGCAGGTAGTTTTGCCTCGCCCAGCATGCCTTTTTGCGGGACGGGCACGGTGGTCGTCTTGTCGGTCGTCGCACCCGGAGAAGGGTCGGCACCGGGCAGGTGCTGCTTGAGTTCCTCGATTGTTTGGTTGAAAGCGGTGAAGCGACCTTTGCCCGGCATCTGGAGGCTGCTGAGCTTGGTCTGGATGTTCTGCTGGTAGCCGGGCAGCGCCGTGGCGAGGTCGACCATCTGCCGGGTCAGCACCCAACCCACCGTGCCGATCACCGCGAAGAGGATCGCCACGGCCAGGAGGGTGGCCGCTACGCGCCCGATCCAGCGTTCGAGCCGGGTGACGACCGGCGAGAGCAAAAAGGCCAGCAGGGCCGCCAGGGCCATCGGGATCAGGATCTCGCGCCCGAGATAGAGCGCGGCGATGACGAAGGAAAAGACCACGACGCTGGCCATGGCCGACTGCGCCGCCGTGACGGATTGTTTGTTGAGGCGGACGGGTAACATCGGGTTGGCGGTGGTCTAGTGCTTTTCGGCGGCGTCGGTCAACAGTCTGGCGATAGCGCGAACGAGCAAGGGAAAGTCGAGAGGCTTGGTCAGGTGTTCGTCGTACCCGGCGGCTTGGCTCTGGCGCCGATCTTCCTCCATCCCGTAGCCGCTGAGGGCGATGGCCGGCACGGCTCGATGTTGCCGCAACTCGCGCAGGAGCGTCAGGCCCGAACCATCGGGCAGGCCCAGGTCGCTGACGATCAGGTCGAACTCGTGCTGGCTGGCCGTCTCGACCGCGGAACGGCAATCCGTCGCTAGGAGCACCCGGTAGCCCCGGCGCTTGAGCAGCCGGGCCATGATCTGGAGGGTGTCCGCGTGGTCGTCGACCAGCAGCAGCGTGCCCGTGTGAGCGGCAGTCGTTGACGCGGCGGGCGCGGCGGGTGTGTCTGGGATCGGTTCGGCGGCGAGCAGCGGCAACTCGACGGTGATCTGCGTGCCCCGGCCCGGCCCAGCACTGGCGGCGCGGATGTGTCCCTCGTGGAGTTCGACGAACGCCTTGGTGATCGCCAAACCCAGCCCCAACCCGCCAAAGCGAGCGGTCACCGAGTCGCCGCCTTGCTCGAACGCGCCGAAGATGCCAGCCAGCCTCGCTTGGTCGATCCCGACGCCGTTGTCCGCGACCGTGAGAACGATCTTTCCGCTCTCTGCCAGCGACGTGCGGATCTCGATGCGCCCCGGCGGCGGGGTGAACTTGAAAGAGTTCTTGAGCAGGTTCCAGAGGACCTGCTGGAGCCGGGCGGGGTCGCCGAAGACCGTGGCCCGGGGAGCCTGGAGTTCCAGGACGACCGTGTGTGGACCGGCGGCGATTTCCTCGGCGCAGATGCCGACCACGGCGTGGACGAGTGCGTGGAGATCGAGCGGGGCGAGGTGGAGCTGGAGCTTGCCGTTGGTGATGCGGCTGAAATCCAGCAGGTCGTCGATGAGACGCGCCTCCAGGGCGATGTTGCGCTGCATCATGCGTAGGGTGTCGCGCATGGCGGGTGGCAGCGCCGGGTCGTCGTGCATCTCGTCGACCGCCATCAGCACCGGGTTGAGCGGCGTGCGCAGTTCGTGGGAAAGCATCGCCAGGAAGCGGTCTTTGGCGACGCTGGCGCTCTGCACCTCGGCGAAGAGTCGCGCCTTCTCGATGCCGATGGCCGCCTGCGAGGCGACGCTGGCGACGATGCGCTGGCTGCGTTCCGTGAACGCCCCGGCCCGGTCGCTGCAAAACACCAAAGCGTTCTTCTGCCCGGAGCCGTCCCCCACGGGCATGGTCAGGCAACTGCGCACGGTAAATTTCGGCGCGAGCGCCCGCACGAACGCAGAGTCTTCGCAGGCGCAGGTTTCTGGCTCGACGGTTTCACGGGCGGCGGTGTATCGCTCCAAAAACTCCTCCCCGAACAAGTCCGCGTCCCCGCTCGCCGGAAGGTTTTCCAGCACCCCGGCGGCGGAACCCGCCGCTGCTTGCAGCCGCCAGAAGCCGTCCACGCTGTCGCGGGCGTAGAACGCGCCGAGGGGCGCACCGGTCAACTCCGTGGTGGCGTCGATGATCGCGCGCAGCAGCGTCGGTAAGTCGAGCTGGGTGGCGAGCAGGACGCTCACGCGCTGGAGCGTCTCGAGTTCGTCGTAGAGTGCGAGCACGCCGGTGTTCGTGTCGGCGAGTTCCTGGTTGACGCGCGCGAGATCTT
>CAXTMD010000114.1:11521-11840 GCA_964245035.1 uncultured Chthoniobacterales bacterium | reverse complement strand
GGCCAGCGCGAGGTTGGCCGAGAGCTTCGGCTCCTTGAACTCCGGGTTCTTGCTGCGCCAATCGTTTTCGGGCAGACTGGCGGCGCGCTCGGCCGTCATCGCGCCCGTCAGCAGTCCCGAGGCCATCGGCGAGTACACGATCACGCCCACGTGGTGCTCCTCGCACCAGGGCAGTTGCTCGCCTTCCACCCCGCGCTTGAGGAGCGAATACGGCGGCTGGAGCGAGGTGACCGGCGCGATGGCCTGCGAGCGGGCGAGTTCCTCGCGGCTGAAGTTCGACGTGCCGATCCAGCGCACCTTGCCCTCCTTTTGCAACGCT
>CAXTMD010000114.1:0-11511 GCA_964245035.1 uncultured Chthoniobacterales bacterium | reverse complement strand
GTAGTCCAGCCTTCCTCGGTTTCCTCCATGTCGTCGGCGGGCCAGTGGATTTGGTAGAGGTCGATGACATCGGTTTTCAGCCGGCGCAGGCTGTGCTCGCACTCGCGCCGGATCGAGTCGGCGCGCAGGGAATAATCGACCTTGCGCGACTCGTCCCAGATCATGCCGCACTTGGTGAACACGTAGGGACGCGCGCCTTTCCAGTCCGCCAGCGCGCGGGCCACGACCTCCTCGGAGTGGCCGAGCCCGTAGACGGCGGCGGTGTCGATCCAGTTCACGCCGAGTTCGAGCGCGGCGTGGATGGCGGCGACCGAATCCTGGTCCTCCTGGCTGCCCCAGCCGAACTGCCACTCGCCGCCTCCGAGCGCCCAGGCTCCGAAGCCGACGGGGGTGATCTGCATGTCCGAGTTGCCGAGAGTGCGCGTTTGCATGGTCCAACCAAATCGCCCGCGTGCTAGGTTGCGCGCCTATGTCCGAGCATTCCCTGGGCGAGGAAGCCATCCACCACCGCTGGAACGCCGCCCTGCCGCCCGCGCTGACGATCCGCTCGGGCGACACCGTGCACTTCCGCTGCCGGGACTCCAGCGACGGACAAGTGACACCGCAGTCCACCGTGGCCGATTTCATGCGAATCGACCGCGAACGCATCCACGCGCTGACCGGCCCGGTGTTCGTCGAGGAGGCGCGGCCCGGCGACGTTTTGCAGATCGACCTCCTCGACGTGGCCCACGGCGGCTGGGGCTGGTCGAGCATTTTTCCCGGATTGGGGTTGCTCGACGAACGCTTCCGCACGCCGCACCTGTTCCTCTGGACGCTGGAGGGCGACTGGTCGGCGTCGCTCGCGCCGGCCCGGGTGCCGCTGCGGCCGTTTTGCGGGATCATGGGCGTGGCGCCCGCCGAGGATGGCGAACACCGCACCCGGCCGCCGGGGCCGTTCGGCGGCAACATCGACGTGCGCGACCTCACGCGCGGGGCGACGCTCTACCTGCCCGTGCAGCGCGAGGGCGCGCTGTTCTCCGTCGGCGACGTGCACGCCGCGCAGGGCGACGGCGAGGTGTGCCTGAACGGCATCGAGACACCCGCCGCCGTGAGCCTGCGCTTCCGGGTGCGGCAGGATTTTTCCTTGCCCGCGCCGCTGGCGGAAACCCCTGCCCGGCCAGCGACCTTCCAGGCGGGCGAGTGGCTTTTCATCGAGGCGCACGCCGACCCGCTGCGGGCCGCCGTCGCGGCCACCTCGCGAGCAGTGGACTTCATCGCGGAGGGCTGGGGCATCGCGCCGGAGAACGCCTACGTGCTGTGCAGCGCGTCGCTGTCGCTGCGACTGAGCCAGGTCGTCAACCGGCCGATGACGACCGTCACGGCGGCGCTGCCGAAGGGTCTGCTGCCGGCGCGGGCACTCTGAGGTCGGTCACGGGCGCAGACAAGATTTCCTCGGCGGGCTCGGTGTCGTGCAGGCGGCCGTAGTCCACCTGGCGCGGCCCCGCCTGCTCGAAGTTGTAAATCTCGACGAACCGGTGGCCGTGGCGCACGTCCCCGGCCTGGTAGACGCTTTCGTTTTGCACCGCGGCTTGGATGACCTTGTCGATGCACTCGACCGACGCCATGAAGCGCGCCCCCTTCTGCGCGAGCGACGCGGCCGTCTCGCCGTGCAGCGGGCTGCGTTCGTCGATGAGGTGGCGGATCGTGACCGCCGCCGGGAAGATGACCATGTGGTCGACCTGCAAAGGCAGGACGTGGAAGCGGTACATCGTCGGGTCTTCGGTCGTCGGGTCGTGGCGGACCATCATCAGGCGAAAGGTGGCGTTGACCATCGCCTGGCGGCGCTCGTTGGCGACGCGCAGCATCAGGGCGGGCTGGCCGTTGAAGTTGCTCAAGACCAGCACGCGGCTGAAGACGATGCGCGCCGTCGGCCGCGCGAAGCGCACGAAGATCAGCCCGGTCATCAGGGCCGTGCCGAGCATGCTGAACATGATCTCGACGGTGGCCACGATGTGCGCGTAAACCGTCGCCGGGTACATGTGGCCGTAACCGACGGTGGCGAGCGTTTCCACGCTGAAGAAAAACGCGTTGGGAAACGACCCCGTCGGCATCCCGTCGACGCACGCGCCGCCCAGGCAGTAGAGCAGGGCAAAGAACGTGTTGATCACCACGTAGCTGCCGAACAGGAACGCCGAGAACCTGGGCCAACTGAGGGTCAGCAGCCAGTGGTAAACGTCGCGCCAGTCGCGGCCGCCGGTGTTGAGCTTGATGAACTCAAAGCTCTGGTCGTTCGTGGTGATAGAGGGCGGCGTTCTTTTCTTCATCTCACACCGAAAACGTCGTGCGGTGAATGACGGATGACGAAAGCCAGCGGCCAGCCGGGCGCAGCGAGGACGGATGCGTCATTCTCGTTGTTCGTTGATGCTTAGAAAACGATGGAGTTTTCCGGGGCACGAGCCTTTTATAGCTCGCCCTCCGTCACGCGCAACCCGCATGCACTCCCCCGCCCTACGCCGGCTCGGCCTCGCCACGTACCTCGGCTACGCCGCGGGCGATGCCGGCTGCAACCTGGCGTTTTCCATGTTCGGCATGTTCCTGCTGCTGTACTACACCGACGTGGCCCGCCTGCCGGCCGCGGCGGCGGGCACGTTGTTTCTCGTCGTGCGGGCCTGGGATGCCTTTGCCGACGTGGCGGCCGGGCGGCTGGTGGACCTCTCCTCGACGCGCTGGGGCAAGTTCCGGCCCTTCGTGCTGTTCGGCTCTCTCCCGCTGCTGCTTCTGAGCATGGCGACCTTCTCCGTGCCGGGCGGCTGGTCGGCGGGCGGGAAACTCGCCTACGCCTACGTGACGTACGCCGCCGTGGGCCTGGCCTACAGCCTGGTGAACATCCCCTATGGCTCGATGGCTCCCGCTCTGACGCAGGTGCCCGAGCAACGCGCCCGGCTGGCCGCCTTCCGGTCCATGGGCGCGTCGCTCACCACCCTGACCCTTGCCATCGTCATCGCGCCGCAGATCAAGCGCTACGTCGGCGATCCGGCCGGCTTCCAGCACTCGCTGACGGTGACCACCGGCGCGTTTGCGGTCCTGGGGTTCGGATTGTTCGTCGCCACGTTTTTGACCTGCCGAGAGCACGTCCCGCGCGACGTGGCGTCGGTCGGGCTGCGGCAGAGCCTGCGCATCCTGCGCGCCAACCGGCCGCTGGGGATGCTGTGCGTCACGGCACTGGCGACCATCACCGGGACGACCGCTTCGAGCACCGTGGCGGCCTACTACGCGCGGGACGTGCTCGCCAACGCGGACCTTTACATCTGGACCACCGTGGCGGGCACCGGGGTCATCTTCCTGGTCGCCCCGCTGATGCCGACCGTCGTGCGCACCCTGGGCAAAAAACGCGGCTATCTCGCCGGCGCCGTTGTGGCCACGCTCGGGGCGGTGGGAGTCGCGTTCGCCCCGTCGGCGCCGCTGGCGCTGGCGGCGCTGGCGGTCATGGGAACGGGCGCTTCGATGTTCGGCACCCTCATGTGGGCGCTGGAAGCGGATACGGTGGAGTACGGCGAATGGCAGACGGGCGTGCGCACGGAGGGCTCGACGTACGCGCTGTTTTCGTTTACCCGTAAGATGGGTCAGGCGGTGGGCGGCGCGGCGGCGGCGTTCACGCTCGCGCACGGTGGTTACTTGGCCGCCAACGCCGGCCACCAGTCCGGGCACGCGCAGTGGGCGATCCGGGCGGCCATCGGCTTGGTGCCGGCGGTGTTTTTCCTGTTGGCGGCCGGCGTGATGTGTTTTTACCCGCTCACGGAGGAACGTTTCCGGGCGATGGTCGGCGAGGTGGCTGCCCGCCGAGCGGAGCGGAAAATCGCGATGCACGAGGAGCCACCGGCGTGGGAGGCGTAAGCACTAACGCCCCGCTGGCTCCAGCACGTAGCTCCACACGTACCGCCCGGGCGTGATCCGGTAGCGTTCCAGCGCATCGGGGCCGCAACTCGCCGTGCCCAGGCCGCGCTGCCGGTAGTCTAGGTTGAGGATCGTCTCCGCCCGCGGCTTCAGGTCGTACGTGTGCCGTGCCGCGTAGAGATCGTCCGCCGTGAAGTGGCTCGCCGAAAACTCCAGCGGCCCACCGTCGGCCGCGCGCACCCGCAGCCCCGTTCCCCGGCCGTCGTCGAGCGAGAGCCAGCGCACGTCCGTGTGGTTGCCGTGCTCCTGCGGCATGACGTAGGGCACGTACTGACCCTGCACCGTATCGGCATACACATCCACCAGCGAAGTGCGCTGGCGGTCGACGTAGTTCTCCAACGGACCACGCCCGAACCACCGCAGGTTTTCCAATCCCGCGCGCAACGCGAGCACCACCCCCAAGCGCGGCAAATCCGGGACAGCGTCGTCCACGTCGAACACGTTCTCCGCCAACAGGCTGCCGTCGGGCCGCAGCGTGTAGTCGCAACGGTGCCGCACGGCCCGGGCCGAAGCCGCGCACGCGCCGAGGTGCTCGGTGGCAAACCGGACCTCGCCCGCCTCGCCGCGGCGGCGTTTGATCCTGGCCGTGACCGGCCGCAGCATGAGCTTGTCCAATCCCTGCGCGAGCCACTCGCCCAGCGGACGCTCCTCGGTATCCTGCAGCTTGATGCCGTCGTTGTCGGTCGCGCCGCGCCAAATTTGCAGGCGGGGACCGTGGACGAGCAGTTCCTCGCCCCCACCCCAGCGCAGGGACGTGATCTCGCCCCGCGCCAGCGACAGGCCCAGCGACACCGCGCCGTTGGAGATCGTCGCCAACCCGCCGCCGGGTTCCCGCACGTCCAGGGGCCCGGACGCTGACGGACGCTTGCGCGCGGCGTGCTTGACCCGTCCGAGGGCAACCTGCCCGCGCCCGACCTCGTGCCCGGCCTCGCACCAGCTCGTCGCGCGGGCGGTGCGGAAGCGCACTTGGAGAAACACCTCGCCGCTTTCGTGCTTCCAATCGGGCAGGTGCAGACGCAGCGTTTGCTTGGCGCGTGGGCCGGCGTCGAGCTTCGGCAGTTCCCCCGCCGCCACCGTGCGGCCGTCCGCTTTCAATTCCCAATCGCCGCGCAACCACTCCAAGGTGTCGAAGTCCAGGCGGCTGCGGATCGTCAGCGTGCCGGCCTTCGCGTCGTACTTGCCGAGCCGGACGGGTGCGGCCAGCCCCTTGAATTCGTACAGGCCCGGGTGTGGCGTGCGGTCGGGCCACACCACCCCGTCGCACACGAAGTTGGCGTCGTTAGGCACGTCGCCGAAGTCGCCGCCGTACGCCCAGTATTCCTGGCCGTCGGCCGTGCGCTGCTTGAGGCCATGGTCGATCCACTCCCAGATGAAGCCACCCTGCAAACCGGGGTACTTCTCGAAGGCATCCCAGTAATCGGCCAGCGAGCCGTTGCTGTTGCCCATCGCGTGCGAATACTCGCAGAGGATCAGCGGCCGGCGCTGGTCGGGATGGTGCTTGTCCTTGGCCCACGTCACGATCTGCTCGATGGTGTGATACATCGGGCAGACGATGTCGGTGGCGGCGTAGCCCTGGTCGTAGGGCTTGGCGGGAGGCACGGGCATCACCTCCGGCCGGCAGGCCGCCGGTTCGTAGTGCAGCGGACGCGACGGGTCGTAAGCCCGAATCCACCCCGCCATGGCGTCGTGGTTGGGGCCGTAGCCGCTCTCGTTGCCTAGGCTCCAGAGGATGACGCTCGGGTGGTTCTTGTCGCGCTCGACCATGCGCACGGCGCGCTCCAGAAACGCCGACGCGTAGCGCCGGTCGCGGCTGACCTGGTGGTAGAACGCGTGCGACTCCACGTTGGCCTCGTCGATGACGTAGAGCCCCAGCTCGTCGCACAGGTCCAGCCAGTACGGATCGTTGGGGTAGTGCGAGCAGCGCACGGCGTTGACGTTGAACCGCTTCATCGTCACGGCGTCCAGGCGCATGGTGGCGCGGTCGAGCGCCTTGCCCTTGGTGTCGTGGTGGTCGTGGCGGTTGACGCCCTGGATGAACACGCGCCGGCCGTTGACGAGCAACTGGCGGTCGCGCACTTCCACCGAGCGGAAGCCGACCGGCACCGCGCCCGCTTCCACCGCGCGGCCCAATGGGTCGCGCAGCGTGACGACCACCCGGTAGAGCGCGGGGGTCTCCGCCGACCAGACCTGCACCCCGGGCACGGGCACGTCGAACTCCGCCCGCAGGCGCGACTTGTCGCCCGGTTCCCCGACCCGCACCGGGGCCACCAGCGGCCGGCTGCCCACCGCGAGGCCATGCGGGTCGTAGAGCCGCGCCTCCACCTGCCAGCCTTCCTTGAGCCCGACCTCGAAGCCGGCCTGCACGCCCAGCCGCAGCCGGCCGTCGGCGTAATCGTTCTCCAGCCGGCCCTCGGCGAAGACGTCCGCCAGCCACGCCGCGCGCGCGGTGGAATACAGGTAAACCTCGCGGTGCAGCCCGCCCATCCACCACTGGTCCTGGTCCTCGATGAACGAGGCGTCCGACCACTTGACGACGACGGCGACCACGACATTTTCCCGGCCGCAGGTGACGAACGGTGTCAGGTCGAACTCGCTCGGCAGCCGCGAATCCTTGCTCAGGCCCACGGGCTGGCCGTTGACGTAGAGGGAGAGCACGCTCTCCGCGCCGCCGAAATGGATGACGACCCGGCGGCCTTCCCAGTCGGCGGGCACGGTGACGCGCGTGGCGTAGACACCGGTGGGGTTGTCGGCGGGCACGTGGGGCGGCTCGTCGGGGAAAGGCATCTGCACGTTGGTGTAGTGCGGGTGGCCGTAGCCTTGGAGCGTCCAGTTGCCGGGCACGGCGACCTCGTCCCAGCCTGTGCGGTCGGTGTCGGCCGCCACGTCGGCGGCGGTCAGTTCCTCGGGACGCGCGGCCAGTCGGAAGCGCCACTGGCCATCGAGCAGCCGAAACCAGGGAGAGGCTTCGCGCGGCCGGGTCCGGGCGGCGTCGGCGTCGGGGAACGGGTAGAGGGTCGCACGCATCGGCAGGCGGTTCAGGCCGACGCATTCGGGCGAGGTCCAGGTGGACGCGCCGCCGATTTGCAGCAGAGGGAGAGAGGACATGTGGGAAAAGGGGCGAAGCATCTACTAAAGACCGGCAGTCGGCGCTGGCAAGCCGCTCCGCGGAGTGACAAATCATAAAAACTGTCACTTGTAATCAGCGTTCGGCGGGATCAACCTACATCGTACAGAACGAAAACGCTTCTCTTTGATCACCGATGAAAACCACTGGCAACACGATCCTTATCACTGGCGGCGGCACCGGCATTGGCCGTGGGCTTGCCGAAGCCTTTCACAAGCTGGGTAACCAGGTCATCATCTCCGGCCGCACGCAAAAGAGTCTGGACGAAACCACCTCGGCTAACCCCGGCATGCGTGCGCTGACGGTCGACATGACCGACGCCGACAGCCTGCGGTCGTTTGCGGAAAAGCTGACGGACGAGTTCCCCGCGTTGAACGTGGTGATCCACAACGCCGGGATCATGCGCAACGAAAACCTCCCTGACCAGCCGGCGGACCTGGCGGATGTCGAAGCGACGGTTGCGACCAACCTGCTCGGCCCCATCCGGCTGACGGCGGCGCTGCTGCCGCACCTGCAAAGGCAGGCGCAGGCGACCCTGATGACGGTCACGAGTGGACTGGCGTTCGTGCCGCTGGCGATGACGCCGACGTACTGCGCCACCAAGGCGGCGGTGCATTCGTACACGCAGAGCCTGCGTTACCAACTCAAAGGCACGCCGGTGGAGGTGGTCGAGTTGATCCCGCCGTACGTGCAGACGCGCCTGATGGGTGATCGGCAGGCAAACGATCCGCAAGCGATGCCGCTGGACGCGTTCATCGCGGAGGTCATGGAGTTGATCAAGACGCATCCGGAGGCGACGGAGATCTGCGTGGGCCGGGTGCTGCCGCTGCGCAACGCCGCCGAGGGCGGGCAGGAGAAATACACGGGCTTCTTCGGGCAGTTCAACGACGCCATGAAGGCGGCCCGGCCGAACGGGTAACGGGCCAGGCCGCCCTTAATTCTTGCGCGCGGGCGAAAGATTTTTGTTGCGCTCCGCGCTGGTCCGAGGCATGGTCGTCCTATCAAACCGCGGGGTGGAGCAGCCTGGTAGCTCGTCAGGCTCATAACCTGAAGGTCGTAGGTTCAAATCCTACCCCCGCAACCTTTCCCTCTTCTGAGGGAATGTCTCGCAGGCCTTCTTAGAAGGCCAAGGTCATGATCTGACCTTGCCGTCGACTTCCACCCCGCCGCCCGCTAAAAGTCGTTGGACAGCCGTGTCCGGCGGCTAGCCTACAAAGGATGGGAGCCAAGTGCTTTGGGCGCGCGCATCCGCGCCCAAGTGATGCTGTCCGCGTTGATGCCAGTTCGATCCTGCCGCCGGGGTCATCCGTGTCGCGCTCAAACTCGGTCTCGCAGTTGAGCACGACGGCAATGGCGAAAGCAACTCCGTAGCGGTCGGCGTAGGTCTTAGCAAAGAAAGCGGCTCGGCTCATGCCAGCGCCGGACTGTTAACGCGTCAGGCCAGCCTGAAGTTTTGCCGATGGCTGCTTGAGGAAGATAGCCGTGCTATGCGTCAAAATTGCTGTGTTTGTTTCGTCTTTGCCGCAGCAGTGCAGGTTTACTCAGCCTTGTAGGCAGCGTGGCACCCGATGTAAAGTTTCAGAACCAAAGTCTAATATTATGTCAGGCCACTTCGCGCATGATCCCCTTCGAGTTTGCCACCACCGACATCGACCTTGAGGCTGGCGTGTTCCTCCATGCTACTCATGCCGTCCACCAGTCGAGCGTCGTGGACTTCTTTTTTGGTCACATCGGCCAGTACCAGCTTGGGGTCATTCCTCCGCGCGATCACCTCAACTATTTTATGCTCCTTGGTTCCTGCGACGGCGACTTTGAGGGGCGGCGTGTTCTTTTCCAGTGGTCGCCGTGCGAACTCAACGAGGCCGCTTACGAGCAGGTAGCTGCCGAGGTCAGCGAGTTGCCCGGCGCGCCGTTCGAGCGGGTCGAGGTTCCTGCCAGTGTACGTACTCCGCAGGAGTTTTCGCATTGGGCTTTGTGTCACCGCATCGGTATGCCCTACGACGGCATCGACGACGCTTCACCAGCGGCCTAACCACGCGCTCCAGCGAACAGAGGCTGGCGGCACACTCCTACCGGCGGTTTGTCCTGCGCTGCCTTGGCCAGTCGCCGAGCTTAGCGGCATCAGACGGGTGCTACACACATGCTGAGCGAACAAGCCATCACCACCGCCGACGCCTTCTGGGCCGCCCACCTCGACTGCGCACCCGGCGAACTTTTTAGTGAGCCGCTTCGCATCATCACCCACGGAGCGGAGTGGGCAGACTTCGGCGGCGCGATGGCGCTCTTTCGCGGGGGCGGTGCCGTCGCCACCGTGCCTCCAGACCGCGCCGACAGGCTCCGAGTTTTGTTGTCCCCGCTGTCACGCGGGTGTTCACCAGACTACTTTGCTTCTGCTCTCCGTCCCATTTCCTCGGTTGTGGTCGGTCCCGCTTACATCGGCTACACCGAGGCCGCTTTCCCACCGACGCATCCGGCGCGGGCGCTCGTCCCCGACGATGCCCGCGCCCTCGATGCCTTGCAACAGGCATGCGACACCACCGAATGGGCGCACGGCGGCAGTGACATTGCGCATCCGTGTTCCGCTGTTTTCGTCGGCGGGCAGATCGTGGCCCTGGCTGGTTACAAGGTCTGGGGCGGTGCCATCGCGCACATTTCCATCGTCACCCACCCCGGTTTTCGCGGCCGCAGTTTCGGTCGCAGCGCCGTCGCCCATCTCGCCCGCCGCGCGGTTGCTGCCGGGCTGCTGCCGCAGTACCGCACGCTCATCTCGAACCGGACGTCGGTCCGCCTCGCGGAGTCGCTCGGATTCTGTTCGTATGCCACTTCCACGACCGTTCGGTTCGAGCGCAGTGTCTAACGTGCCAGGCAGGTTTCGCTAGAAGCCGAGGGGCTGCAGCCCCTGAAGATCCTCGTCTCCGGCCGCCAATTCCCGGCATCCCGGTGCCAGCCGGATGGCCTCCCGCAGCCGTTCGCGCGCGCTTTCCAGATAACCCAACTGCGTTTCGTAGCAGGCTAGGTTGTAGTGAAGGATGGCCTCCTGCGGGAAGCGCCGCAACGCTGCGGTCAGGATGCCTCTGGCACGCTCCAGCGAATGCGCCCGGCGCGTGGCGTAAGCCAGCGAGATCGGCCACTGCGGGTTCGCGGGCTCCAGGCGGCAGAGCGCGTCCGCCGCCGCGGCCATCGGCTCCCATTGCCCGAGCGCCTGGCAGACCTGCACGCGCAGGCCGAGCACCGGCGCACCGGTGCGTTGGGCGGTCTCGATGCCGTCGAGTTCCTCGCCGGCTTCCCGCGGCAGGCCGAGTTCCAGGAACCCCTCGGCGGCCCGCAGGTGGCGATCAAAAGGCGTCATCCGGACACCAGGAATAACCCGACGGCGGCCACGGTGCGAGCATCCTTGCAGCCGGTTCGCGGCGTTTTCCTTTTCACTCCATGAGCGCCGCCGAGGAAACCGTCACCGCCGACCAGCCCACCCGCTTCCCGCACACCCGCGCCGAGGCGTTGCGGGCCTGGGAAGAGTTTCGCCCGCACGTGCCCGCCTACGCCGACGCGCGCAACGGCGTGCGCCCGGGCCACCGCGCCGTCTCGCGCCTGTCGCCCGCGATTCGCCGCCGGCTGGTCACCGAGTACGAACTGATCGCCTCGGCTCTGGCAGCGCACCCGTTCGGGCGCGTGGAGAAGTTCGTGCAGGAAGTGCTCTGGCGGCGCTACTGGAAAAGCTGGCTGGAACTGCGCCCGGCCGTGTGGAGCGACTACCAGGCCGACGTGACCCGTCTGCGCGGCGAGACCCGCGGCTACCAGGCCAAGCGCCGGCGGGAGATCGAGGAGGGCCGCAGCGGCGTGGAGATCATGGATTACTTCGCCGACGAGTTGCGCGAGACCGGCTACCTGCACAACCACGCGCGCATGTGGTTCGCCGGTTGGTGGATTCACACCGAGAAGCTGCCGTGGCAGCTTGGCGCGGATTTTTTCTACCGCCACCTGCTCGACGCCGATCCGGCGGCCAACACGCTGTCGTGGCGCTGGGTGGCGGGCTTGCAGACCAAGGGCAAAACCTACCTGACGCGCCGCTCCAACCTGGAGAAGTACGTGGAACCGGCCTTGCTGGCCGCGCACGCGGGCGGCCTGGACCAACTGGAGGACAAACAGGCCGAACCCGCCCGCATCGAGGACGACGCCGACGCTTACCGCGCCGAGACGCCCGCCGACGCCGACGCCACGGCCCTGCCCGCCGGCCTGCCCGCGCGGGTGGGCTTGTGGGTGCACGCCGACGACCTGCACCTCGAGTCCGCCGAGCCGCTGGCCGGACAGCCCTTCCAGAGCGTCTTTGCCGGACTGGACGAGCACGTCCTGCAAGCCGAAGGCATGAGCCCGCGGCGGCAGGAACACCTGCGCGCCAGCCTGGCCGACGCCGCCGCCCGCTTGCCCGCCTTGAATCGCCGAGAGCGACCAGATCG
>CAXTMD010000113.1:1894-11861 GCA_964245035.1 uncultured Chthoniobacterales bacterium | reverse complement strand
CCGCGCAGCGGCTTCGTCTCAGTAGGTAGGGATGGCTCTCCGAGCCGTCCCAAATTTGGCTTGGAAGGTTTGTGTGCGCACGAAGCGTCACGCCGGAAAAATTTGGGACGGCTCGGAGCGCCGTCCCTACCCGGTGTTTGGAAGCTGGCGCTCGCGGCCGCGTGGCTATGCGCCGTCCTTCCGCTGCACGTCCACGCCGCAGCGACCGCGCCAACCATCGTGCATGCCTTCAACGGCTACAGCGAAGGCGCGTACCCGCGCACGCCGCTCGTCTTGGCGAGCGACGGCGCTTTCTACGGCGCGGCGGGCAGCGGCGGCTCGGCGGCGGGCGCGCTCGGCAAGGGCACGATCTTCAAGGTGACCACCAGCGGCACCGTGACGGCGTTGGCCTGCTTCCCCGCCGCGGGCACGGGCGGCAGCGGTCCGAACAGCCTCGTGCTCGCCAGCGATGGCAACCTCTACGGCACGACCTCGGCCGGCGGGGCGAACGGCTACGGAGCCGTGTTCAAGGTCACCACCGGCGGCACGCTGACCACGCTGTATTCCTTCACGGACGGCAACGACGGCGCGTCCAACCCCGCGGCCGCGCTGACGGCGGGCAGCGACGGGAACCTGTACGGCACGACAGTCAACGGCGGCGCGAACAGCGGCGGCACGTTCATCCAGGTGGCCATCAGCGGCGGGCACCCGAGCTTTTTCAGCGGCGAGGTCAGCCTCGGCAGCAGCATCTATTACCTGGCGTTCTCGACGGGCAACTCCTTCGGTTACTACGCTTACCTGAGCGACAGCCACTACTTCTACCACTTCGACCTGGGGTACGGATACTGGTTCGACGCGGCGGACGGCGAGAGCGGGATCTATTTCTACGATTTCGCCAGCAAGGGCTTCTTCTACACGTCACCAAAGTTCCCTTTCCCGTACCTGTACGACTTCAGCCTGAACTCGGTGGTTTACTACTATCCGGACACGAGAAATGCCGGGCACTACACGAGCGGACCGCGCTACTTCTACGACTTCGCCACCAAGAAGGTGATCTCGAAGTAAGCCGCGAGGAGGAAAGTTGCGGCCGGGCGGCGGCACTCCGTCCGGCAGGGAAAACAGGCAGGGGTGGCCTGGGTGGGCCGTCCCTGTCCTGCTTACAGATCGAACAACTGGCCGGGCCGCCCCCGCGCTTCCAACGCCAGCAGCGCACGCTTGCGTTCCGTGCCGCCGCCGTAGCCGGTCAGCTTGCCGCCTGCGCCGATGACCCGGTGGCACGGCACGATCACCGACAGCGGGTTGCGTCCGTTGGCCAGGCCCACCGCCCGTACCGCGAGGGGTTGGCCGACGCGCCGGGCCAGTTCGCCGTACGAGATCGTCTCGCCGTAGGGAATGTCGAGCAGCGCCGACCACACCCGCCGCTGGAACGGCGTGCTACCCAGCGCCTCGCGGTCCAGCGCGAGGTCAAACGTCGTGCGCGTGCCGGCGAAGTATTCGGCCAACTGGACACGCGCCGCGGCGAAAGGGGCCTCGTCCCGGGTCCAGCCGACGCGCTCGGCCGCGCCGGGGCCGCGGAGGTGTCCCTCCATGAACAGACCGGTGAGACCCCGCACGGTGCCGCGCAGGAGGATCGTGCCCAGCGGGGAGTCGATCTCGGTGTAAAAAGGGGTGGCGCTGTGCATGGGGACAAGGGGGCGGCATCCTACCCCGGCTTGCACGCGATGACCACTGCGCCCGCCGTGATGAGCGCACCGCCGAGCCACTGGTGCCAGGTCAGGCGTTCGCCGAGCAGCACCACCGCCAGCGCGATGGCGAACACGACGCTGAGTTTGTCCACGGGCGCCACCCGCGACGCGTCGCCAAGCTGGAGCGCGCGGAAATAGCACACCCACGACATCCCCGTCGCCAGCCCGGAGAGCCCGAGGAACCCCCACGTCCGCGCCGACAGCGCCGGCAGGCCGCGCAGCCCGCCGGTGATCCACGCCAGCCCCCACGCGAACACCAACACGACGGCGGTACGGACGGCTGTGGCGAGGTTGGGATCGACACCCGCCACGCCGAGCTTCGCCAGGATCGCCGTCAACGCGGCAAAGAGCGCCGAACCCAGCGCCCAGATTCTCCAGTCAACCGCCACGCGGTAACCCTACCTCTTCGACACCGCCCCCGCCGAGCCTTTTCGTTCGAGCCGCTCCTGACCGTCCGGGCACAGGTCGAGCAGCACGCACCGCGCGCACTCCGGCGCGCGGTAAAAACAACACCGCTGCCCGTGGAACATCAGGATCTCGTGGTCGTCGTAGACCATTTGCGCGTCCCACTCGTCGGGCAGCATCGCCTCCAGCACCGCGTGGGCAGGTCCCACGTCGAGGCTCATCGGGATCAAGCCGAGCCGCTGCGCGACGCGGTGGTGATGGCTGTCCACCGGCAGCGCCCGCCGCCGCAGGCCGCTGAAGATGAGCACCGCCGCGCTGGTCTTTGGGCCGACCCCAGGCAGGGTTTCCAGCCAATCGCGCGCCGCACGCACCGACAGGTCGCCAAGGAAGTCGAGCGACAGGTCGCCGCCGCGTTTCTCGGTGATGAGCCGCAAAATCTGCTGGATGCGCGGGGCCTTCTGCTCGGGCCAGTTGCAGGTCTTGATGGCGTCCTGCACCTCGCCGACCGGCGCGTCGCGCACGGCCGCCCAGTCGGGGAAACGCTTGCGCAGCTCGTCGTAGGCCGCGCCGGACTCCGAGTTGCGCGTGCGGTGGGAGAGCAGGGAGGAGACGAGTTCGTCCAACGGGGAAAGCTCATGGAAGTACCCCACCGGGCAGCCGTACTCCTGGCAGAGCCGCGCGTGGACGAGCCGCAGCTTCTCGCGCGCCGCGGCGGCTGCCAACGCTTTGGCATCGGGCGGCGGTTGGGGCCGGTCGGCAAAGCCGAAAAGATCGTCTTGGGAATGGGTGGACATGCGGCCGGGGGATGAGCCTGCCAACGTAACGCGCCCCAGAGCCCGCTCGGACGCGTTTCCGCCGCCGCCGCTCGCCCACAGGCTGGCTTCCTTTTGCATTAAATTACAAAAGCCGACGTTTTTTCCTTGCACCCAGGAATCGTTCCCCACAACATCCAGCCGCTTCACCCGGCGGATCGTGACAAACGGCAGCAGGGGAGGCAATAACGCCGGACTTTTCGGGGCAGCGGGTCGGCCGGGCGGGTGTCACCGCCGGGAAGGAAGCGAAGCCGGGGAGAACGTGCAGGGCAGAGGCATCAAAGGCAGGGACACTTTCAGACCGAACAAATTCCATGAAGACCAAGAGGAACTCCTTCCAGGCATTTTTCACCCGGGCTAGCTTCGCGGGCCTGCTGCTCGTCGGCGGCGCGGCGGCCGCGCAGGCGCAGACCAACGGCACGCTCACCGGCACGGCCGCCGCCTACAACTACAGCACCGCCCCCTGGGTCATCACCAGCGGTACGGGCACGTACCCGGACGGCGGCGGCACGGCGACGTTCAACCCCATCACCGGCGCCACCCCGGGCACGGTCGGCGCGATTTCGACCGTCACCTTCGACGTGACGCCCACGCTTTCGCAAATCAACTTCAACACGCCCATCCAGTACGTGCTGGCGACCGGCACGGGTCAATTCATCAACGCTTCGACCTCCGGTCTGACGCTCAACACCACCGCCACCGCCCAGAACGTCAGCATTAACGGCGTCGGTATCTCCATCGCCTTCGGCTCGCAGATCACCGGCTCCATCTCGGGCGGTGGCACCACCGGACTAACCCGGACTGGTACCGGCAACCTCTACCTCGTTCCCACGGCGGCGAACACCTACACCGGCGGCACGCATTTTAACGGCGGGTTTACCACGATCGGCGGCACGGCCGCCATCGGCGACTCGGTGTTCGGCGCGACGGGCGCGGGCAACGGCCTGTCCTTCAACGGCGGCTCGGTGCTCTTCGCCACCACCGGCGGCCTGACCACGGCGCGCGACGTGTTCATCGACGCGGGCGGGGCGAACATCACCACCAACACCGCCACGACCTTCGGCGGCGTCGTCAGCGGCAGCGGCACGCTGACCCTCTCGGCCCTGAGCACCAGCGGGCTGACTCTCACCAACGCCAACACTTTTACCGGCGCGACGGTCCTGCGCGGCCCGAACAGCAACTCCAGCTCCGCCGTCTCCCTGACACTCAACGGCAACGGCAGCCTCGCCGCCGGCTCCTCCTACGACTTCACGGGCACGGTCACCCTCGATAACTCGGGCACCAACGTCACCAACCGCCTGAACGACACCGCCGCCGTGACCCTGCGCGGCGGGAACTTCATTCTCACCGGCAACGCCAGCGCCGCCTCGTCCGAGACGATTGGCGCGGTCACGGCCACCAACGGCTTCAACACGGTCCTCGTCACCCCCGGCGCCGGCCAGGCCAACAGCCTGACGGTAGCCAGCCTCGCCCGCCAGAACAACACGACCTTCAGCTTCCGCGGGGCCGGCCTGGGCGGCGCGCCCGGCGCGGGCGTCGCCAACCTCTACGTCACCAACTTCCCCTCCGCCGCGCTCGTCGGCGGCGGCGGCGGCGCGGGCTCCACGAACATCTCCATCCTGCCCTTCGCCATCGGCAACGCGGGCACCACCACGACCTTCACGGCGGCAGGCCAGGTCGGCTCCTCGTTCGTGACCTATGATGTCAACGGCGTTCGCCCGCTGGCCACGACCGAGTACGCCACGGCCTTTGGCGGCAGCAACACCGACAACGTGCGCATCACCGCCGCGACGGCCGTGCCCACCTCGGGCGTGACGGCCAACGCCGTGCTGCTCGCCCCGGCAACCGCCGCCGCCAGCGCGCTCTCCGGCGGGCCGATCAACATCACCAGCGGGGCGTTCCTCTATTCGCCCACGGCCAACGTCACCGGCACGGTGAGCGCGGCGCTCAACTTCGGCGCCGCCGAAGGCGTCATCACCAACACGAGCCTGCTGACCATGAGCGGCGTGCTCTCCGGCTCCGGCGGCCTGACGCTCTCGACCGCCTACGCCCCCACGAACAACTACACGCCCAACCTCAACCTCACGGGCGCGAACACCTACACCGGCAACACCACGATCAACGCCGGGACCATCGGGGTCTCGGGCACAACCGGCGGCGGCACCAACGGAGCCTTCGGCCCCAGCGGCACGGTCGTCCTCAACGGCGGCGGCACCCTGGCCAGCATCGCGCCGACGGCTTCGACCACATTCAACAACAACATCAGCGTGGTCGGCAACGGCGCGAACTACATCTCGCCCAGCGCCAGCGGCTTCACCTCGGTGTTCAACGGCAACATCAGCCTGGCGGGCAACCTCAACATCGAGGGCTTCACCAACGCGGCGGCCAGCGGCATGACCTTCAACGGGGTCCTCTCCGGCACGGGCAGCCTGACCGACGCTGGCTACAGCTACGCCGTCCTCAACGGCAACAACACCTACTCGGGCGGCACGTACCTCTCCGGCGCTTCCGCCAGCACGTTCCTGCTCGGCTCGGACACTGCCTTCGGCACCGGCACGATCTACGTCAACGCCGCCACCGCCACCCTCCAGGGAGTGGGCACCACCGCCCGCACGCTGGCCAACGCGTTGTTCCTCAACAACACGCTGCTCACCGGCGGCGCGGCCCCGCTGACCTTCACCGGGGCCGTGAACCTCAACGGTTCGCGCACCATGACCACCAGCAACACGGCGCTGACGACCTTCACCGGCGTGGTGAGCAGCGGGTCGCTCACCAAGGGCGGCACAGGGGCCGTGGCCTTCAACAGCCCGACGGGCAACACGTTTACGGGCGGCTTCGTGAACACCGGCATCGCGGCCACCGCCAGCGCGATCTACGCCAACAACACCAGCGGCTCGGCCTTCGGCACGGGAGCGGTGAGCATCGGCGCGGCCAGCGCGACGGTGTACAGCACGCTGGCGGGCAACTTCACGACCAGCGGGGCCACGAGCATCGCCGGTCGGCTCTCGCCCGGCAACACGCCCACCGCCCTGACCCCGTCCACGGCCGGCATCGGGGCCATCGGCGCCGCGGCCTTCAACACGACGCTGACGCTCGCCAGCACCAGCAGCCTGTACCTGGAAGCCGCCAGCAACGTCAGCCACGATCAGATCACCGTCGGCGGGGCGTTTACCCTCGCCGGCACGGTCTACATCGCCACCACCGGCGGCTACACCTTCCAGCCAGGCGACGTGATCGACTTCGCCGACTGGGGTTCCATCACCGTGGGCACGGTGGCCTTCAACACCACCAACGCCTCCGTGGCCTCCGGCTACGCGCTGGACACCTCGTCGTTCACCACCGACGGCACGATCCGCGTCACGGCGGTGCCCGAGCCGGGCACCTGGGCGGCGGTCGCCGGCGGGCTGAGCATCCTCGGCAGCTTGCAGTTTGCCCGTCGCCGCAACCGGCGCGCCTGAGCAGGTTCGCGGTCAGCACGACCCCTAAAAAGGCGGCCCTCCCGGGCCGCCTTTTTTCGTTGGCGCGCGTACCTAGTCATAAGCAGCAAGAATGCCGGATTTTCTGACGGGTCGCGGCTACAGAGGAGAACAAAATTTTTGTCAGAGAAAACCGGAATTTTTCTTCGGCGTACACGCAAAAAAGGCTTGAGCGCGATGCACAACATAATCCAAGCTGTTGCGTAGTTCTTTGAATGATCTTCTATATGTGGTAGATTACTCCGAAGGTTTCCTCGCAAGAAACACCGGATCATCCCATATGTAGAGCCGTTCACGGAGGAGGGGCTTCGGGCGTTGTTTGAAGCTCCTTTTCGGTGAACTCCAAGACTGCTCGAAGCAGAGGAAACGCCGACGGCTGACGACAGGGTATCTGGGGCCAACCGCCGCACCGCCTTGCCGTTCGTCTCCGGCAAACGGTGGCGGCAACGCCCGTCCGCCCGATTTTTGGGCGGCGTTCCTCGCGCCGAGAAAGGTCTTGTGGTCATGCAAGGCACCACCGCCCGCCTTCTTCCCAAATTTCTGCAACCGACGAGATTCTCACGATGACCTTGAACGAAAGCCAAACCCAACTCGACCTGCTGCCCGCCGCCGCGTCCGACGCCGACCGCTTCCTCGTCCGCAAGCGCGACGGCCACCTGGAGCCGTTCAACGACGCGCGCATCGGCCTCGCACTCGAAAGCGCCTACAAGGCCGAACTCGGCCTGCCCAAGGACGGCGCGCTGCCCGCCGACGTGGCCACGAGCGTCGCCTACCTGGCCAACGCCGTCGCGCAGAAGGCCCTCGAACTCGCCGCCGATGGCCGGGAACTGGAAGTCGAACTGATCCAGGACCTCGTCGAAAACGAACTGATGCGCTCGGGCCAGCACGCCATCGCGCGGAGCTACATCCTCTACCGCGAGGAGCGCAAGAAGGCGCGCATCCTGCGCGGCCAGCAGGAGGCTGCCGCGCTCAACGTCCCGCAACTCAACTGCACCTTGCCTGATGGCACCGTTGAGCCATTGGACGTGCAGCAGGTCCGCCGCAAGCTCATCCGCGCCTGTGCCGGCCTCGCCGACCGCACCGACTGGCGCGAACTCGCCGAGGAGACGCTCCAGAACCTCTACGACGGCGTGACGTGCGAGGAGATCGACAAGGCGATGATCTTCGCCGCCAAGGCCCGCATCGAGCGCGAACCGGCCTACAGCTACGTCGCCGCGCGCCTCCTGCTCAACATCATCTACCGCGAGGTGCTGCCCTTCGGCGAGACCGACGACAACCAGAACGCCGCGACGCTGAACACCCGCCACGCCGAGCACTTCGCCGACTACCTGAAAAACGGCGTCGAACTGGGCCGGCTCGACAGCAGCCTGCTGCACTTCGACCTGCCCCGGATCGCCGCGGCGATGCACCCGGAACGTGACAATCAGTTCACGTACATGGGCTTGCAGACCGTTTACGACCGCTACCTCATCCACGAGAAGGGCCGCCGGCTGGAGACGCCGCAGTACTTCTGGATGCGCGTGTCGATGGGCCTCGCCGTCCTCGAAACCGCCGAGCAGAAGAACGCGCGCGCCGTGGAGTTCTACGAACTGCTGTCCTCGCAACGGTTCACGAGCAGCACGCCGACCCTGTTCAACGCCGGCACGCTGCACCCGCAGCTGTCCTCGTGCTACCTGAGCACGGTGATGGATGACCTGAACCACATCTTCAAGGTCATCAGCGACGACGCCAAGCTCTCCAAGTGGGCCGGCGGCCTGGGCAACGACTGGACGAACATCCGCTCCACGGGCGCGACGATCCGCGGCACCAACGGTGAATCGCAGGGCGTCGTGCCGTTCCTCAAAGTCGCCAACGACACCGCCGTCGCCGTCAACCAGGGCGGCAAGCGCAAGGGCGCGATGTGCGCGTACCTCGAAACGTGGCACCTCGACATCGAGGATTTCCTCGAACTGCGCAAGAACACCGGCGACGAGCGCCGCCGCACCCACGACATGAACACGGCGAACTGGATTCCCGACCTGTTCATGAAGCGCGTGCAGCAGAACGCCCACTGGACGCTCTTCAACCCGAGCGACTGCCCCGACCTGCACGACCTCTACGGCCGGGCGTTCGAGGCGCGCTACACCGAGTACGAGGCGATGGCCGAGCGCGGCGAGTTGCCGTTGCACCGCCGCGTCGAGGCCGTCGGCTTGTGGCGCAAGATGCTGACGATGCTCTTTGAGACCGGCCACCCGTGGCTGACCTTCAAGGACCCGTCGAACATCTGCTCGCCGCAGGACCACGCGGGTGTCGTGCATTCATCGAACCTGTGCACGGAGATCCTGCTCAACACGAGCGAGGACGAGATCGCCGTCTGCAATCTCGGCTCGATCAACCTCGCCGCACACACCGACGAGAACGGCATCGACGCCACGATGCTGGAGAAGACCGTGCGCACGGCCATGCGGATGCTCGACAACGTCATCGACATCAACTACTACCCCACCCCCGAGGCGCGGCATGCGAACATGCGCCACCGTCCGGTCGGGCTCGGGTTGATGGGCTTCCAGGATGCCCTCTACAAGCTCGGCGTGCCGTACGCGAGCGACGCCGCGGTGGATTTCGCCGACCGCAGCATGGAACTCATTTCCTACCACGCGATCCTGGCTTCCACGGACCTGGCCCGCGAACGGGGCACCTACCAGACCTACCCGGGCAGCAAGTGGAGCCGCGGCCTCCTGCCGATGGACACGCCCGCGCTGCTCGAAGCGGAACGCGGCGGGTTCGTGGAGACGGACCGTTCGTCCACGCTGGACTGGGAGGTCGTGCGCGCCGCGGTCACCCAACACGGCATGCGCAACAGCAACACGATGGCCATCGCACCCACGGCGACGATCTCCAACATCAGCGGGGTCAGCCAGTCCATCGAGCCGATGTACAAGCACCTGTTCGCCAAGTCGAACCTCTCGGGCGAGTTCACCACGATCAACGTTTATTTGATCGAGGCACTCAAGAAGCTGGACCTGTGGGACCCGGAGATGGTAGAAGACCTGAAGTACTACGACGGCGTGCTGACCGAGATCGAGCGCATCCCGGAAGACGTGAAGGAAGTCTTCCGCACGGCCTTCGAGATCGAGCCGCGCTGGTTGATCGAGTGCGCGAGCCGCCGTCAGAAGTGGATCGACATGGGCCAATCGTTGAACCTCTATCTCGCCGCGCCAAACGGCAAAAAGCTCAGCGACATGTACACGCTCGCTTGGCGCAAGGGTCTCAAGACGACGTACTACCTGCGCACGCTCGCCGCCACGCAGATCGAGAAGAGCACGGTCGATGTCAACCGCCGCGGCGCGCAGCCGCGCTGGATGAAGAACAAGAGCGCCAGCGCCAACGTCAAGGTCGAGCGCCAACCCGTCGCTGTGCCCACGCCCACGCCTGCCGTGGTCACGGCCGCCGTGTCACCCGCCGAAGGGTCGCTCGAAGAAATCGCCGAGCCGGCTTCCGCCAAGATGTGCAGCCTGCTCGACCCGACGTGCGAGGCTTGCCAGTAGACCAGACACCCCACACCGAAACC
>CAXTMD010000113.1:0-1794 GCA_964245035.1 uncultured Chthoniobacterales bacterium | reverse complement strand
TGCTCGACCCGACGTGCGAGGCTTGCCAGTAGACCAGACACCCCACACCGAAACCAACACCAAGAAGTAACCACCATGGCCACGAAAACCACTGCCACTAAAAAGAGCGCGTCGAAGCCGGCTCCCGCCAAGGCCAAAGCCAAAGCCGCGCCCGCCAAAAAAACGTCGGTCGTCAAAAAGGCCGCCGCGAAAGTCCTGCCTTCCAAATCCCCCGTGGCGAAGAAGACCGGGCTCAAAAAGGTGGCAGCCAAGGTGCTCCCGGCCAAAGCCAAAAACGTCGCCCCCAAGCTCAAGGCGGCAGCTAAGAACGTCGGCAAGAAGATCGTCGCCAAAGCCAAGCCTGTAGCAGCCAAGGCGAAGGCGGCGGTCAAGCCCGCTCCGAAGGCGAAAGCCAAGCCCGCGCCTGCTCCGAAGGCGAAGGCCGTGCCCGCCTCCAAGAAGCCCGCGCCAAAGACGGTTGCCAAGCCCGCGCTGAAGGCCGCCGTCAAGCCGGCTCCCAAATCCGTGGCCAAACCTGCCCCCAAGGCGAAGACCAAGTCCGCTCCTAAAACTAAGGACACCACCAGCAACAAGGTGGCGCAGGCCGTCGTTACACCCGTCACTCACGCGGCGTCGGCCGTTGTCGATGCCGGTGCCGCGCTCGTCGAAAAAGTCACCGAGACCATCAAGGGCGACGAACCCAAATCCTGAAACTCGCGGCGCGTTCCCGGTTTGGTCCGCGCCGTTTTGTGGCGTACATTCTCTCCTCCACCCGCACCTGCCTCTCCACTCTATGTCCTGCTGCCACACGACCGATTCCCGTCCCGAACCCCACGACCTGGCCAAGCGCATCGACGCCGACGACAAGCGGCTCATCAACTGCCAGGCCGTCGATGTAAACCAGCTCATGCCCCTGAAGTACACCTGGGCGTGGGAGCATTACCTCAACGGCTGCGCCAACAACTGGATGCCTACGGAGGTGTCCATGCAGCGCGACATCGAGTTGTGGAAGTCCAACCGGCTCAACCCCGACGAGCGCCGCGTCATCATGCGCAACCTCGGGTTCTTCTCCACGGCGGAGAGCCTGGTGGGCAACAACATCGTGCTGGCGATCTTCAAGCACATCACCAACCCCGAGTGCCGCCAGTACATGCTGCGGCAGGCGTTCGAGGAGGCCGTGCACACGCACACCTTCCACTACATCGTCGAGAGCCTGTCGCTGGACCAACGCGAGATCTTCAACATGTACCATGAGGTGAACGCGATCCACGACAAGGACGCGTTTGAGATGACACTGACGGCCGACATCATGGACCCGAACTTCTCGACGGACACGGTCGAGGGCGTGCAGAAGTTCATCAAGAACCTCGTGGGTTTTTACGTGATCATGGAGGGGATTTTCTTCTACTCCGGATTCGTGATGATTCTGTCCTTCAAGCGGCAAAACCGCATGACCGGCATCGGCGAGCAGTTCGAGTACATCATGCGCGACGAGAGCACGCACCTGTCGTTCGGCGCGGACCTGATCAACGGCATCAAGGCCGAGAATCCGGAGGCGTGGACGCCGCAGTTGGAGGCCGAGATTGAAGCCATGATCGAGAAGGCCGTCGAACTCGAAATCGCCTACGCGCAGGATTGTTTGCCGAAAGGCATTCTCGGGCTCAACGCCAACCTGTTCCGCGAGTACGTGCAGCACATCGCGGACCGGCGGTTGGAGCGCATCGGCCTGGCGCCGAAGTACGGGTCGAAGAACCCGTTCCCGTGGATGAGCGAGACGATTGACCTCGGCAAGGAGAAGAATTTCTTCGAGACGCG
>CAXTMD010000112.1:4174-11868 GCA_964245035.1 uncultured Chthoniobacterales bacterium | reverse complement strand
TCTGCACGATGGTGAGCTGGATGTCGCCCGTACCCGGCGGCAGGTCGAGCAGGAACGTCACGTCCGGCCGGCGCTCGCCCGCGGCGAACCGGTTGATGGCATCCACCACCGCCGGGTCGAGCCGCCGGGCCACGCCCTGGTACACGGTCGTCGAGTCCAGGAAACGGTCGCACACGACGATCCCCCCACCCTTCAGCGCCGGCAGGATCGTCTCGCGCACGAGTTGGGCGCGGCTGGCGGCGAACAGGAGCAGTTCCGCCTCCGCGGCCACGCTCCAGCCCGGTTCGGCGCGCCGCAGCAGGCGGCGGATTTCCTCGCCCAGGGGGGTGCCGCCGGGTTCGCGCAGGAAGGTCGCCGGCCGCGGCGCGTCACCGCCCAGCAAGCGTGCGCGCAGAAGCTCGATCTGCGTGGACTTGCCGCAACCGTCCGTGCCCTCGAAGGTGATGAAGATCCCGCGTTCCATCGCCGGGAAGGATGAAGGATGAAGGACGAAAGCAGAAGGGAAAATTATGCGGTAATGTCTCCGGCAACTTCTTCGTCACCCGTGAGCATTTATTTTCTGGAGGTGGACCCGTCCGAGGCCGCTTACTTTCGAGCGGAGTTGGCCGGCCACGACGTGCATTTCGTGAGCAAGCCGGGGCGGGTCGGCGCGGCGGCGGAGATCGTCTCGGTGTTCATCCACACGACGATTGACCGTGCGTTTCTCGCTGCCCACCCGGCCCTGCGGCTGATCGTGACGCGCTCGACCGGCACCGAACACCTGGACCTCGCCGCCTGCCGCGAGCGCGGGATCGCCGTGGCGAACGTGCCCACCTACGGCGAACACACCGTCGCCGAGCACACTTTTGCCCTGATCCTCGCCCTGTCGCGGCGACTGCGCGAGGTCACCGGCGAGTCCGCCAGCGACGGCAAACTCTCGTACGCGGCGGCGCGGGCTTTCGAGCTGCGCGGCAAGACGCTGGGCGTCGTCGGCGCGGGGCGGATCGGGCGGCACGTCATCGCGGTCGCGCAGGCGTTCGGGATGCGGGTGCTCGCCTACGACATCCACGCGCCCGCCGCCGTGGCCAAGCACGCGGGCTTCGACTTCGCGCCGCTGGAGGAGGTGTTGTCCCAAGCGCACGTGCTGACCCTGCACGCGCCCCTCGGCCCCGATACCCACCATTTCCTCAACCGCGACACCCTCGCGCGCTGCCGCCGGGGCGTGCTGATCATCAACACCGCTCGCGGCGCGCTGATCGACACCGACGCGCTGATCGACGCGCTGGAATCCGGCCAGGTCGCCGGGGCAGGCCTGGACGTGCTCGAAGAGGAAGGCACGGTCCGCCAGGAGACGACCAAAATCATCAGCGAACAGATCATCACGCGCCTGCACGCCGTCGGCTCCGCCGCCGTCGCAGAGTTGCAGGACCGCGAGGCTAGCCGGGTGCGCGAGTTGCAGGACCTGCTGCGCAACAAGCGGCTCATCGCCCGGTCCGACGTGGTGTTCACCCCGCACGTGGCTTTCAACAGCGTCGAGGCCGTCGAGCGGATCAACTCCGCCACGGTGGAAAACATCCGCCGGTTCTTGGCAGGCCGACCGGTCAACCTGGTCTGAGACGCAGCCGAGTCTGCGAGACATCGCCCGCGGGGTGATAATGCGGAATTGACTTACCCGCCCCACCTTTTTACTTCTGGCTTCTGCCCTCCCGCACTCCCCCATGAAAGTCGGTGTCTTCTCCGCCATCCTCAGCAGCCTCTCGCTCAAAGACGCGCTCGCCCACATCGCCGGCCTCCAGTGCGACACGGTCGAGATCGGCACGGGCGCCTACCCCGGCAACGCCCATTGCAAACCGGATGAACTCCTCGCCAGCGAGGGCAAGCTGAAGGAATTTCAAGCCGCCATCGCCGAGAGCGGGCTGACCATTTCCTCGCTGTCCTGCCACGGCAACCCGATCCATCCCGACAAGACGCTGGCCGACGAACACCACGCCGTCTTCCAGGCCACGGTCAAACTCGCGGCCAAGCTCGGCGTGGAGACCGTGACGACCTTCTCCGGCTGCCCCGGTGACGCGCCCGGCGCGAAGTACCCAAACTGGGTCACCTGCCCGTGGCCGCCGGATTTCTTGGAAGTCCTCCAGTACCAGTGGAACGAGGTGGCCATCCCGTACTGGAAGGAACAGACGCGATTCGCCGCCGACCACGGGATCGGGAAGGTTGCCCTCGAGGCGCATCCTGGTTTCCTCGTCTACAACCCGGAGACGATGCTGCGTCTGCGTCACGCGACGGGCGAGGTGCTCGGCGCAAATTTCGATCCGAGTCATTTCTTTTGGCAGGGCATCGACCCGATCAAGGCCGTGCGCAAGCTCGGGGCGGACGGCGCGATCCACCACGTCCACGCGAAGGACACCGGCTTGTACAAGGTCAACGCCGACTACGACGGCTACCTCGACACCAAGCCGTACAGCGACGAGGCGAACCGCGCGTGGATCTTCCGCACGGTCGGCTACGGACACGGGGAGGATTTCTGGCGCGAGTTCGTGAGCACGCTGCGGATAGTTGGCTACGACGGCACGCTGAGCATGGAGCACGAGGACAGCCTAATGTCACCCAGCGAAGGGCTACGCAAGGGCGTGGAGTTCTTGCGCGGCATCGTCTTGCGCGACGCCAAGGGCGCGGTGACGTGGGCATAACTCTCGCCGCGCCGCAGGCGCTTCTAAAATAACAGGTCCTGATGGTTCTCCGAGCCGTCCCAAATGTTTCCGGCACGGCGTTCTGTGCGCACGTTGCGCATCCAAGCTAATCTGGGGACGGCTCGGAGAGCCATCAGGACCTACTGGACAGAAATCAAGCCGAAGGTGCCGGAAAAATGCGCTCGGTGACGCACACGATGCCGCCGTTATTCAAGTCCCACAATCCACGAAATTCGCTGTTTGGCATGCGCAGATCGGCAGGGAACTGCTCGACAGGAAGATGGTACAGCCCTCCACCGTCGAGCATGCTGATGCCAACGCCTACCAAGGTGTAGAGAAAGCCGTCTTCAAGACAGCCAACCACGCGGAAATATAGTTCGGCATGCTGCGGATCAGATGGCAATTCTGCGTTCACAGACTCCCCTTCTGATCAGAAGCTCCATCCGGCACGTTCCGCCGTAGTTCCTCCAGCCAGATCGTCGCCTCCGAGTCGCTCGGCGCACGCCAATCGCCGCGCGGACTCAGCGAGCCGCCGGACCCAACCTTAGGTCCGTTCGGCAGACATGACCGCTTGAACTGGCTGATCTGGAAGAACCGGAACAAGAACACCTCCAGCCACCGCTTGATCGTCGGCAGGTCGTACTCGCGGTGCCGCGCGACCGGCAACGTGTCCGGCCAGTCGCCCCGCGCCTTGTCGGCCCAAGCGTGTTCACTGAGAAACGCCACCTTGCTCGGCCGGAACCCGAAGCGAGTCACGTAGTACAGGTTAAAATCCTGCAAGTCGTACGGGCCCACCTTGGCCTCGGTGCTCTGCGCGGGTTCCTTGGTGTCGTCGGCTTCGTGCGGCACCAGCTCGGGAGAAATCTCCGTGTCGAGGATCGATTGGAGCACCGCGTCCGTCTCCGCGTCAAACTCCCCGTTGCTGATCACCCAGCGCAGTAGATGCTGGATCAGCGTCTTGGGCACGGACGCGTTGACGTTGTAGTGGCTCATGTGGTCGCCCACCCCGTAGGTGCACCAGCCCAGCGCCAGTTCGCTCAGGTCGCCGGTGCCCAGCACGATGCCGTTGTGCAGGTTCGCCAGCCGAAACAGGTGCGAGGTCCGCTCGCCGGCCTGCACGTTTTCAAACGTCACGTCGTACACCCGTTCGCCGCGCGCATACGGATGCCCCAGGTCGGCGAGCATCTGCCGGCAGCTCGGCCGGATGTCGATCTCGCTCGCGTTGATCTTCAACGCGCGCATGAGCGCGTGGGCATTTTTCAACGTGGTGTCGCTCGTCGCAAAACCCGGCATCGTGTAACCCAGGATGCGTTCGCGCGGCAGCCCGAGGCGGTCCATCGTCTTGGCCGCGACGATGAGCGCGTGCGTGGAGTCCAACCCGCCCGAGACCCCGATGACCAGCCTCTCGACCCGCGCGTGGGCCATGCGCTTCATCAGCGCGTGCACCTGGATGTTGTACGCCTCGTAGCAGCGTTCATGGCGTGCCGACGGATCGCTCGGCACGAATGGGAACCGCTCCACCGCTCGTGCGAGCGGGATCTCGCCCGCCGGCACCTGGAACTCGAACGGCACGCGCCGGATCGCGCGCACGCGCTCGCGGTGGTCGGCCACGGCGTCGTTGAAGCTGGACAGCCGCATCCGCTCCTGCGCCAACCGTTCCAGATCGAGGTCGGCGACGATGATCTGCTCGTCGGCCGCGAACCGTTCGGCCTCGGCGAGCAGTTCGTTGTTCTCGTAGATGATGGCGTGGCCGTCCCACGCCAGGTCGGTCGTCGACTCGCCCGGGCCGGCCGCGCTGTAGAGGTACGCCGCCACGCACTTGCCGCTCTGCGCCGCGCACAGGTCGCGGCGGTAGTCGGCCTTGCCAACGGTGATGTTGCTCGCCGAGAGGTTCGTCAGCACGGTTGCCCCCGCCAGCGCCGCGAACGTGCTCGGTGGGATCGGCGTCCACACGTCCTCGCAGATCTCGACGTGCAGCGAGAAGTCGCGGATGTTCGTCGCGTCAAAGATCAGGTCGTTACCGAACGGCACCGTCTGGCCGAGAAACGCGACCTCGCGGCTGACGGCGTTACGCCCGGCGGTGAACTGCCGCTTCTCGTAGAACTCGCGGTAATTGGGCAAAAAACTCTTGGGCGTGATGCCGAGCACCCGCCCGCGGTAGACGACCACCGCGCAGTTAAATAGCTTGCCCTCGAAGCGCAGCGGCGCGCCGACGAGCAGCATGGGCGTCAGGTCCGCGCTCCCTTCGACCAACCGCGCCAGGGCCGCCAACGTGGCGTCGAGCAGCGCGTCCTGGTGGAACAGGTCCTCGTTCGTGTAGGCCGAGACCCCCAGCTCGGGGAACAATGCGACGGCGGCGTGTGACTCGGACGCGCGCCGGGCTAACCCGAGAGTGTGTTCCACGTTGAACTCCGGGTCGGCCACGCGCACCTGCGGCACGCACACCGCCGCCCGGACGAATCCATGGCGGTAGATCGAACGGAAGGAAGACGGCGTCATCCGTGCGGTTTGCGCTTGCGGTCGTAGACCGGCAGATCGTCAGCCAAGCGTACCCAGGGCAGCCGGTCCTCGGCCCAGGTATGGTCGCCCGGCTCCAGGATTTCCGGCTGGTCGAAGCTGCACACGGTCACGTCGACCTCGTCGGCATCGGCTCCGGTCGTGAACGCCAGCGGCGTGCCGCAGTGGGAACAAAACAGGCGCTGGCGGCCAGACCACTTCACCTCGGCAGGTTCGCCGACGGTGAAGTGGAAGTCGTCGCGCCGGAACGAGGCCCACGTCACGAACGCCGCCCCGCTGCCCCGGCGGCAGTCCGCGCAGTGGCAATGGGTCACATGGAAGGGCGCGCCGTCCGCTTCGTAGCGCACCGCGCCGCACAGGCACCCGCCGGTGATGGCTTTGAGGTTCATGGGAGGCAATGCCAATAAGGTAGGGTTGCCTCTCCGAGGCAATCCTAAATTTTCCGGGAGTTGGACATCGAAGGACGAGCACGGTGATCCAGACAAATTAGGATTGCCTGGGAGAGGCACCCTAACCAGCGCGTCCACGCTGGGCACGCCCACGATCAAGGCCAGCTTCAGGCGGAACGGCCGGCTGGTTAGCCAGGGGAGGCGCCCTGCGTGCCCGCCCGTGCATGGTGGATGCTAGCCAAGGTTAAATCTTGCAACCCGCCGGACCGTCACCCGTTATGTTGCGCAGCGGGCGTTCACCCTTTTTCCGATCACTGACTGCGTTTGGATGCGGATGGCACGGGAATATCCACCTCGTGGGCGATCAAACGTTGCCCGCCGCCGCAAACGGTTTTATCGGGGAGGGTATGTGGAAGACGTTTTCTCTCGTGCTGTGTTGTCTGCTGGCCACCGCGCTCGCCGCCTTCGCGGACCCGCCGCCGTCCACCTCCCCGGATGGCGACACCTTCCTGCGCGACTACGCCGAGACGCGGGGCTTCATGCTGGGCCGGCCGGTCAACCCCACGCCGACGCCCGACGGCAGCGCCGTCCTGTTTTTGCGGGCAAAGTCCGCACGTGAACCGAGTCAGGAACTTTACGAGTTCAACGTCGCCACCAAGGAAACCCGCCGCCTGCTCGCGCCCGAGGACGCGCTCCGCGGCGCGGCGGAGAGCCTTTCGCCCGAGGAAAAAGCCCGCCGCGAGCGCCAGCGCATCAGCGTGGGTGGGTTCACGGCGTTCAGCATTTCCAAAAACAGCGCGCTCGTGCTGCTGAGTCTCTCCGGCAAACTCTACGTGCTCGACCGCGCCCAGGGCCGCGTGCGTGAACTCGCCACGGGTCCGGGGGCCGTCGTGGACCCAAAGTTTTCCCCCGACGGCCGGAGCGTCGCTTACGTGCGGGGCTACGACGTGTGCGTGTGTAACCTCGCTTCCGGCCGCGAAACGGCCGTGACGACCGGCGGCACCGAGACGGTGTCGCACGGGTTGGCGGAGTTCGTCGCGCAGGAGGAGATGGCGCGGTTCTCGGGGTTCTGGTGGTCGCCGGATTCGCGCCGGATCGTCTTCGAGGAAAGCGACGCCTCCAGGGTAGAAAGCTGGTACGTCGCCGACCCCGCGCAGCCGGGGGGCGAGCCGGAGCGCGCGTTTTATCCGCGTCCGGGCAAGGAGAACGTCCACGTGCGCCTGGGGGTCGCGTTCGTGGACGGCAGCGAGGAAACCGTCTGGCTGGACTGGGACCACGCAAAATACCCCTACCTGGGAAAGGTGACTTGGGGCGAGCACGGCCCGCTGACGCTGACCGTCTTCTCGCGCGACCAGACGGACCTCGCGCTGCTGAAGGCAGACCCGACGTGGGGCGAAACTAACGTCCTCCTCACCGAGCACGACGATGCTTGGGTGAACTTACCCCAAGACGTGCCGCTGTGGCTGTCGGAAGAAAACGGCGGCGGATTCTTGTGGGCCAGCGAGCGCGATGGTTGGCGGGGACTCGAACGCCGCGGAGAGGACGGAAGCTTTGACAAAGCGTTCACCATCAAAATGCCAGGGTTCGATGCCCCCAACTGGCAGGATAATCTCCGCTCGCTGGTGGGCATGGCGAACGGAGAAGTCTACGCGCTGTACAGCGGACCGACCCCTTATTGTACCTGTCTTTACGCGTTCACCTTCTCCGGTGGACGGATCAGGATGTGGGGCGGCCTGGGAGAGGGAGGCTTGTGTCCGGGTACCGGCGTGGCGCAGGCCAGCCTCGGCGACGGCCAGAAGCTTTGTGTCATCCAGAAACAAACGCTGGACACCCTGCCGCTCACCAGCGTGGTAAAGACCGACGATGGTTCCGCCGAGGACCTCCCCTCCGTCGCCGCCGATCCTCCTTTCAAACCGAACGCCCAGCTGCAAACGCTCGACCTGAAGCAGCCTAAACCAGACCAACTTTCCGAGGGGTTTGCCGGCATGGTCGTGCGGCCACGCGACTTCGATCCGGCCGCCAGGCGCAAGTACCCCGTAATCGTCGACGTGTACGGCGGTCCGGGCCACCAACAGGTCGTCGCGGCGATGCGCCCGTACCTGCTCGACCAGTGGATCGC
>CAXTMD010000112.1:0-4164 GCA_964245035.1 uncultured Chthoniobacterales bacterium | reverse complement strand
CGCCGGGGCGCGGCCGCGACTGGGAGCGTGCTATCGCCGGGCACTTCGGCAGCGTGCCGCTGGACGACCAAGTCACGGCCTTGACAGCACTCGGGAAAAAATACCCCGAGCTGGACCTGGACCGCGTCGGTATCACCGGCTGGAGTTTCGGTGGTTACATGTCAGCGTTGGCGGTGCTGCGGCGACCGGACGTGTTCAAGGCCGCCGTGGCCGGCGCGCCGGTGGCCGAGTGGACCGACTACGATACGTGCTACACCGAGCGCTACCTCGGCGTGCCCGGGGCCGGCCGCTGGCCCGACGCCTACCGGGAGGGCTCGCTCCTCACCTACGCCGCCGGCCTGAGCCGGCCACTCCTGATCATCCACGGCACGGCCGACGACAACGTCTACTTGCGCCACAGCCTGGAGCTGATGAATCGTTTCTTTCGCGCGGGTAGAACGGCGGACTTCCTGCCGTTGAGCAGCTTCACCCACATGGTGCCGGACCCCGTCGTGCGCACCCGGCTGGAGGAGCGGATCGTCGACTACCTTCATCGGGGTCTCGACCAACCGTAGGTAAGACTTTTTTGTACAGGCTCTCGATACACCGGTGTGTCGTACGGAGAATTCCCCATGGACGGGAACAAAAATATGGTTCCCGTGCAAATTCTCCCTTGGCAGTGTGCGCGGCCCCTGCTTGTATTGAGCGCATGACACTCGGAGAAAAACTCAAGTTGATCCGGCGCGAGAGCGGTCTTTCCCAGGAAGCCATCGGTGCGCAGGGTTTCGTTTCTGCCCCTGGTTGGATCAAGTTGGAGAACGGTCAGCGTTCCCCCAGCGAGAAACTTATCGAAAAGCTGGTCTCCTGGCTGGTGCAGGACAAGCACGTCCGCGCCAACGCGGGCAAAGGCCTGCGCGAGGAGTTGCTGACCCTCAAGTACCTGGGCAGCCACTCGACTTTTGTGCGCAACCTCGCCCAGAGCCACGCCAAGAGCCTACCCACGGGCGAGGCCCTGCTGGCCCCGTCCAACCTGGGCAAACCCAAGCGCGGCCGCCCGAAGCTGAGCACGACGCGCTGAGCCGCGCGCTCCTGATCCGCGTAAAATCTATCGGGCTGCGCGCGCGTCGTTGGCCGCGCGCACGGCGGCGGTGCGGTTGGGGACTCCGAGCCGGGACAAAATGTGCTCCAGGTGCTTGCCAGCCGTGTTCTCGCTGATGCCGAGGATCTCGCCGATCACCCGGTTCGTCTTGCCTTCCGCGACCCAGTGGAGCACCTCGCCCTGACGGGGAGACAGGCCGAGCGAGCGTGCGAGCGGCAGCGCCGCCGCATAGCCGAGGCTTTCTTCCAAAAGGAGTTGGCACCCGGTGCCAGACTCCAGGCTGGCGAGACGCACCTTCAGCCGGGAGCCGTCCGGTCCGGCAAAGTGCCAAGTGTCGCTCGCAGGCACGAGTGCAGACGGCGCGGACAGCTTGCCGCCGTCGCGCAACGCCTGTTTGACGGGTCGCTCCAACACCCCCGGCAGGCGCGACCCGGCAGCCCGGCGGCCGGCGCGGGGGAAATAGGTTCGTAAAAGCGTCTGCGCGCGCGGCGTCAACCAGCGCACGCCGCCACGCCAGTCCAGTTCGACCAAGCCGACCCCGTAGGTGGCGGGCTGCCGGTCCGGCTCCGCCAGGCGCGCGGCGACGGCTAATTGGTCGGTGTGCGCCTGGGCGTTAGCTTGGATCAGATGCGGACGCAGCAGGTCGAGCAGCGCGCGTTCCTCCTCGGTGAAGTCGCGGCCCTGCCGGTTGAGGGCTGTAGCCAGGTTGACCGGCGAAGCGCCCAGCACGACAAAACCCATCCGCCGATCGCAGCCGACCGGCCGAAAAACCTCGGCGTAGAGCTTCGACGCCCGGTACTCGCGCAGACTCCAGAAGTCCGACATCTTGAACGCCGCCGGGTCGCGCGTGCGCAGCACGTGAGAGGCCACGGGATCGTCGCGCAGGTACCGCCGGTAGATCGCGGTGCCGGGCCACTCACGAACGGCAGGCGAGATCTCGGAGAAGTGCCAGTGTGCTCGCCGCAGGTCGAGGAGCGCGAAGCCGGCGAACTCGCAGTCGAACAACCGGCGCAAGGTCGTCAGGATGCGGCCGGGCAGCGTGCCTGCCTGGGAGTCGGCGTACAGGACCGTCAAAGCCTTCGAAAAAGCATGCAGGTCGCTCTGTTTTAATCGCGCCATCGTTCTGAATTTACGAACAAACGGCCGCGTGCGCGAGTTTTTCTGTGCCCGGGCAAGAACGAGACCTTCCCAGTGGCTGCCGGAGCACCCGCACATTCTTCCGGGAACGCGCCACGCCAAGCCGAAGAACTTGCTCTCCGGTCACGCCCCAAATCTGGAGCAGATTTGCCGCCGCGCAGGTGCCGACGATGGGACTCGAACCCATACTCCGGTTTCCCAGAAGCGGATTTTAAGTCCGCTGCGTCTGCCATTTCGCCACGCCGGCCTGCGCGGCGGCAAAACTTGGCGGGCTCAGCTTCCGACCCGTCCCCGGCGGCCGCAAGCGCAAAAAGCGCGGGCTAGACCGACGGCTCAAGCCGGGCCGCCTCGGCCTGCTTCTGGCGGGCGCGCTGGATCGGGACGCGGTGCTCGTTGGCCCAGGCGATCAGGGGCCGCATCGCCAACACCAGCGAGCGGCCCAGGTCGGTGATGGTGTAGTCCACCCGCGGCGGGATCGTGGCGAACATCTTGCGCGTGACCAAGCCGTCCTGCTCCAGGTTGCGCAGGGTCTGCGTCAGCACCCGCGGGGAAATGTCACCGATGCCCTTTTTCAACTCCCCGAAGCGCCGGGTGCCGCCGACCAGCGAGCACACCACCAGGAAACTCCACTGGTCGCCGATCCGGTCGAGCACGTCGCGCACCGGACAAAAGCCGCCGGCGGCGCGCTGCATGGAGATCAGGTCGGAAACAACGCGTTCGGCGGGCGTTTGGTTCATCTTCGTGGGAGGGCTCGGTTACCTGGAGCATAGCAAGTCACTTACAAGTGGGGAGTTGTCAACATTTTCGTTCCAGGTACGGTTCCAGTTGCCAGTATCATTTTGGAACCGAAAGACACCCATGAACACCTATTTGCAAAGCCCCCTCCTCGTCACCGGTGCCAGCGGTCAACTCGGCCGCGCTACCGTCGCAGAACTCGTCCGACGCGGAGCCACCCGCGTCATCGCCGCCAGCCGCACTCCCGACAAGCTGGCGGACTTGCGGGCGCAAGGCGTCGAGGTGCGCACGGCCGATTTTGACCAGCCCGACACGCTCCGCGCCGCCTTCGCCGGCGTCGAACGATTGGCGCTCATCAGCACCGACACCCTGGACGCGGCCGGCACGCGCCTCGCCCAGCACCGCGCGGCCCTCGCCGCGGCGGCCGACAGCGGCGTCAAGCACGTGGTCTACACGTCCGCCCCCGCGCCCGGACCCGCGCCGGAAAGCCCGCTCATCGACAGCCACTTCTGGACCGAGGCCGCGCTGTTCGCCGCCCCGTTCACCTGGACGATCCTGCGCAACCACCTTTACAGCGAGATCCTGCTGATGGCCGCCGGGCAGGCGGCGCAGAGCGGACAGCTTTTTTCCGCCACGCAGGGCCGGGGCCGCGCCTACGTCAGCCGCGGGGATTGCGCCGGTGCCCTGGCCGGTGCGCTGCTGAGCGCGGATGGCTCGCAGATCCTCGATGTCACGGGACCGGCGGCCGTCACGCAGGACGAGGTGGCCGTGCTGTTAACCGAACTGACAGGCAAGACCGTTGCGCACGTCGAGGTGCCTCCGCCGGCGTTGCTCGAAGGCTTGCTGCACGCCGGCCTGCCGCCGGAGCTGGCGAAGGAACTCGTGGCCTTCGACGTGGCGGCTTCGCAGGGCTACCACGCGCTGGTCACCCCGACGGTGGAGCGGCTGACGGGCAGACCGTCGGTGTCGATCCGAGAGGTCCTGGGTAAACACCTCGCTTCCTGACAGAGCCCGCGGCCGCTGCGCAGCCGGCACAAAAGGCAATTGTCCTGTTTACGGCTGGTCGGCCGTGGTGCAAACATCCGGAGATGAAGTACGTCGGCCAGTGGTTGTTCGCGGGATGGCTGTGTCTGGTAATCGCAGGCACCGGTGCGTGCACGCATGACTTCCGGGTCCGGCGAGTCGACCCCGCGCCGGCCTCGACGGCGCTATCC
>CAXTMD010000111.1:0-11901 GCA_964245035.1 uncultured Chthoniobacterales bacterium | reverse complement strand
GAAGGAGAGGGAAAGGTTTTCTTCATCCATTCTCTCCTCTCCTTTGCGGCTTTGCGGACTTTGCGCGAGGCCCTTCTTACGCCGAAGCAAGCGCGTCTCGAGGAACTCAGCCACCTCATCAAGGCAGCCGGTTCACGTCCTTATAATAGATGTAGCGCGCCGGCTCCGGCCCCGCCGCGATGAACCATTGTGGACAGTACGACGCGATCCACAGCGCGTCCCCCGCCTGGACCGGATGCCAGTCATCCCCCAGCCGATAGACGCCGCCGCCGTCTAGGAAGAGCACCCCGTGCTCCATGACGTGCGTCTCCACGAACGGCAGCGTCGCGCCGGGATCGTACGTGAAGACGTTGACGGCCATGTCCATCGACGGGTTGTCCGGCAGCAGCGTCTTCAAACGCGCGCGCGGGTCACCCAGGAAGGGAGACTCCGACGCTTCGCTCTCATGGCCGGCAAAGAACACAGGCGTCTCGTCGGTGTCGTCCGCCGTGTGTTCCCAGGCTTTGCGGAACACCAGGACCCGCGTGTCCGCCTGCGTCGCCGTGAACTCGTACCACGCATCCGCCGGCACGAACACGTAGCCGCCGGCCGCCAGCTTCTTGCCGTTGCACTTGCCCCCGCCCGCGACCACGTAAAAGAACCACTGGTCGCCGCCGGTGTAGCCGTGCCCCTCGCCGCCGTCCTCCATCTCAACGAAGATTTGCGAGAACCGCGCTCCCATCGCTGCGGAGACGAGGACGAACGGCGCGCAGCGCGTCCAGCCCGGCAGGATGCTGGGCACGCGGCCGTCCGGGGTGATCAGCGCATAGCGGCGCTGGATGACGTTGCGGGTCAGGCCGAGCTTCGGATCCATAACAGGTTCAACGCACGAGCACGACGAGTCGGTCGCCGGGTTCGCCCACCGGTGGCCCATCGACCGCCACGGTCCGGCCCCGCAGGATCGTCCGGCGAACCACCCCGCGCAACACGCGGCCTGGGCGGGCCTCGGCGCGGGAGCCGGAGACGGCCCGGCGCTTTTTGCATCGCCAACCGGGAGCGCAGTCGATTAAGTAGCCGCCGCAGAACCCACCGATTCTATGCGCCCGCCCGGTTCACGTTCCTTTTATGTCGGGGTCACGTTCCTGTTGACGGCGGTGATTGTCGCGATCCTGGTCGCGTTCAACCGACGCTACTTCTTCGAGGCCAGGGCGTATGAGTTTGCCGACATGGCCGCGAACTCCCTGGACATCCTGCGGGCCAAGCAGTGGCAGCTTTACTACGGCAACTATTCGCGCTGGGGCTTCCACCATCCGGGGCCGGCGTTGTTCTACCTGCTCGCGTGGGGGGAAAGCCTGCTTTACGACGGCCTGCACCTGACGCCGACGCCGCTCAACGCGCAGGTGCTGGTCGTGCTGGGGCTCACGGCGAGCTTCCTGGCGGCCGGCCTCGGGGTCGCGGCGCGCTGGGTGCGCAGCCCGGTCTTTGTTCCGCTGGCGCTCCTGCTGGCCGCGCTGCACTTCAGTTCGCTCTACCTGGAGTTTTGCATGTACGAGACCTGGACGGCCTACACGATGCCGATCCCGTTTTTCTGCCTGATCGTGACCGCCGCCTCGGTGGCGGCCGGCCAGGGCGAGGACCTGCCGCTGCTGGCGCTGACGGGGTGTTTCATCATCCACGTCCACGTCGCGCATCCGCTCTTCGTGCTGCCGCTTTTCACGATTGCCTACCTCGGACTCTGGTGGGCTTGCCGCCGCACGTCCGAACCGGAGCCGGCCGGAACGCCGTGGCGCGCCTATCCCCGCGCGCACCGCTGGACGGCAGCCATCGTGGGGCTGTTCGTCCTGCCGATCCTCATCGATCTCTGCCACGGCGCGAACAGCAACGTCGCCCTGATCCTGCACCACCTCCGCACCCACCGTGGCGAACACCACCCGTACGTGGACGCCGTCACCTACTTCGTCAAATTTGGGGCCTACAAGCCGCCGGGAACGGTGCAGGATTCCAGTTGGCCGGAGACCGCCCGCTACGTCGGCCATCACCCCGAGATGTACGGCCTGTGGCTGCTGGCGGCCGTGCTGCCGCTGGTGGCGCTCGGCTGGCGGCGCGGGTTGAGGCGGCCCACGATTGAAGCGGACCTCGCGGAGGCCGGCGACGAACGCGTGCGCGGACGCTGGCGCTTTTTGGGTTGGTTCGCGTGCTGTCTCGCCGCCACGGTGGCGCTGACGATCTTTTGGGCGCACATCCAGGACGGGCTGATGTTCAACTACAACGCCTGGTTCAACTACGGGATCTACTACGCCCTCGCGGTGCTCGGCGCGGTCGCGCTGACCGACCTTGCGGAGGTTCTGTTTGCCCGCGTGTCCCGGCCGCGGTTGTTGACGGGCGCGGCGGCGTTGCTCTGCCTGGCCCTCGTGGGGGTGGTCGGCGTCGCGCGCCCCGCGCGCTTCCGCGCGACGCTGGGCGTTTCCCCCGCCCTGTACGCCATGGCCGACACCGTTTTTACCACCCTGGCGGAGCACCCCGACGCGCCACGGACCAAGTTTCTCGACGTGCCCGACAGCTCGGCGCTGGGCGCGGGACCGGCCGTGGCCATTCTCCTGCGGCGGGCAGGCTACGGGTTCCGCGTGCGTCCGGAGTGGAAGACGATGTTTGGCTACGCCAACGCGCTCGGCGACGACTACCCCGCGAGCCTGCTCGCCGCCGAGAAAGAAACACCGCTGGAAACGTGGCGGTTCGTCCCCGCGGCGGCCGCGCCCGAGACGTTCGCCCGGCACCCGCTCATCGATAATTTCGGGCTGGCGGTCGGCGTCGCGGCGGTGGACCCCACCGCCGGCTTCGTGATCCGCCTCGCCGGCTCCGGGTACAACGCGGGCCCGTACGGCAGCACCGGCTTTTCCCCGCCCGGACCGGGCTTCGAGACCGCCCTGACGCTGGACGCGATGGCCGTGCTCCAGTTCGTCCCGGTCCCGGTGCCGGCGGACTCCAGCGTGGAGATCCGGCTGGACTTTACCGGGGCGCTGATCAACGCCCGCCATCCCGTCCAGCGTCTGACGGTGCGGTTCGACGGGGCCGAGGTCGGGCGCTTCGCGGCCCGGGTGAACGAGCCCTTCCCGGACCTGCGCGTGACCGTGCCCGCGGCCACTTGGAATGCCGCGCAGCCGTTCGCCTTGTTGACATTGGAGTTCCCCGACGCCGCCGCTCCCCGGGACGTCGACGACAGGAACAAGGACCCGCGGGTCATCGGCTTCTTCGCCCGGGGGATCGGCTTCCGGGTGGTTGGTCCGCCGTCGCCTTGAACGGGAGAGGCCGTTCAAGACGGCGGCAAGGTCAGTAAGAGGTCTTGTCCGGGTTGGCGATCCATTCCTGCAGGGCTGACCACCCCTCGTCGCGCAGCAGCCCTTCGGCCGGCACGGGCCGCTCGGACGCCGGCTTCGCCAACTCTTGGTGGAACCGTTCGTCGTCGAACCCGGCCGCCGCGGCGTCCGCACTCGTGCACGCGAAGTACACCCGGTCCAGCCGCGCCCAGTAAATCGCCGCCAGACACATCGGGCACGGCTCGCAACTCGCGTAGAGCGAGCAGCCAGAGAGCGTGTGCGTGCCCAGGACCCGCGCGGCCTCCCGGATCGCCACGATCTCGGCGTGGGCGGTGGGGTCGTGGGACGACGTGACCTGGTTGCACCCGCGCGCGATGACCTCGCCGCCGAGCACGACCACCGCCCCGAACGGCCCGCCCTGGTTGCGCCGCATCCCCACCCGTGCCATGCCGATGGCTTCGCGCATAAAATCTTCCGGTCCCTGTTGCGTTGGCATCGGGATGGTATCGCGGCTCGTGGGGCAAACAGCAAGTCCGGCCTTGCGTCCGCCGCGGGTTCCGACCAACCTTGGCGCACCATGCTTGCCGACCTCAGCCGCATCCTCTACCAAGAGAGCACGATCTTGAGCCGGCTCGACGAGATGGCGCACGGGATCGTCCGGGACTACCGCGACAAGGAACTGACCGTCGTGGCCGTGCTCAACGGCTCGTTCATGTTTCTGGCCGACTTGTTGCGACGCTTGCCGATTACGCTGCACGTCGACTGCCTGAGCGTGTCGAGCTATTCGGGTCACCGCAGCACGGGCGTGGTGACTTTTGACCAACTGACGATGCCCGAGATCACCGGCCGCCACGTGCTCGTGCTCGATGACATCCTCGACGGCGGCTTCACGCTGCACGCGGTCCGCGAGCGGTTGCTGCAACTGAACCCCGTCAGTCTGAAAATCGGCGTGCTGCTGCGCAAAAACCGCGTGCGCGAAATGCCCGTCGAGGCGGACTACGTCGGCTTCGACATCGCGGATGAGTTCGTGGTTGGCTACGGGCTGGACTTCATGGAGCACTACCGCAACCTGCCTTGCATCGGGGTGCTCAGCGAGAGGGTCATCGAACAGGGCGTGGCGAAGCTCAGAACCGACGGGAACGCCGAGCTTCCGGGCGCGTGACTTGCCTGCCGCGGAGCGGCATTGTCCCGTCAGGTAGGGGTGGTTCTCCGAGCGGTCCCAAATGGTTTCCGGCGAGACGCTCTGTGCGCGCAACGGTCATCCAAGCCAATCTGGGGAAGGCCCGGAGAGCCATCCCTACCTTCTTGGGACGAGCGCCTGCGGCGCGGGAACCTTCCCGTTGCGGCGGCACTCCGTGTGCCTATGTTGGCCGATGCTCGTTCGCCCCTTTTCCTTTGGCCTTGCCGCCGCCCTGGTCGCCGCTTCCGTTTTGCACGCCCCTGCCCAAACGGCAGTTTCCGACACGCCGGAACCCGCCGTGGCCAAAGGCCGCTTCCGCTACCCCCAAACCCAGCGGACCGACTACGTCGACGATTACCACGGCACCAAGGTGCCCGATCCGTACCACTGGCTGGAAGACGCCAACTCGCCGCAAACCCAGGCATGGGTAGAAGCGCAGAACAACGTCACCTTTGCCTACCTGCGCCACCTCCCCGCGCGCGAAAAGATCAAGCAGCGCCTGACCCAGCTCTGGGACTACGAGAAGTACGGCGTACCCTTCAAGGAAGGCGGCCGGTACTTCTACGCCAAGAACACCGGCTTGCAGAACCAGAGCGTCATCTACACCGCGCCGACGCTCGCCGATCCGCCCGTCGAGTTGCTCGACCCCAACAAACTGTCGACCGACGGCACGGTCTCGCTGAGCAGCTATCACGTCAGCGAAGACGGTCGCTACCTGGCCTACGGCCTGAACACTTCCGGGTCGGATTGGATCGAGTGGCACGTCCGGGAAGTCGCCACCGGCCAGGACCTGCCCGACGTGCTGAAATGGTCCAAGTTTTCCGGCGCGGAGTGGACCAAGGATAACAAAGGATTCATCTACGGCCGCTACGATGCGCCCGCGGACGAGAAGACGCAGCTCCAGGCGCTCAACTATTATCAAAAACTATACTACCATGCGGTCGGCACGCCGCAGGATCAGGACGTGCTCGTCTACGAACGCAAGGACGAGAAGGAATGGGAATTTGCGGGGGAAGTCACCGACGATGGCCAGTACCTCGTCATCGAGGTGAGCCATGGCACGGACCCGAAGAACCGGGTGTTCTACCGCTCGCTCAAGGACGGCATCACAAGCACCGCACCCGTGGTGGAACTCCTGCACGAGGCCGACGCGCACTACGTCTTCGTCGGCAACGATGGACCCACGTTCTACTTCTCGACCAACCGCGACGCCGAGCGCGGCCGACTGGTGGCCGTCGACACCGCGCAGGTCACCGCCGGCCAGGCGCCCGCCTTGCGCGAGATCATCCCCCAGGCCGAGGAAACCCTCCGCGAGGTCAGCTACGTCGGCGGCAGTTTCGTGGCGGCTTACCTGAAGGACGCCCGGGCGCAGGTCAAGGTGTTCGGCACCGATGGCAAGATGCTCCATGAGGTGAAGCTGCCCGGCCTGGGCACCGCTGTCGGTTTCGGGGGCAAGCCGCGCGACGAGGAAACGTTCTTTTCGTTCACCACCTACACCGCGCCGCCGACGGTCTTCCGCTACGATGTGAAGAGGGATGCGGTCTCGGTCGTCTTCACTCCGAAGGTGGCGTTCGACCCAACGCAGTACAAGAGCGAACAGGTCTTCTACCAGAGCAAGGACGGCACGCGCGTGCCGATGATCATCTCCTACAAAGTCGGCACCCAGCGCGACGGCCAGAACCCGACGATCCTGTACGGCTACGGCGGGTTCGACATCTCGCTGACGCCCACGTTCTCCCCGGGCAACCTCGCCTGGATGGAGATGGGGGGCATCTACGCCGTGCCCAACCTGCGCGGCGGCGGCGAGTACGGCGAGGAGTGGCACCTGGCGGGCACGAAGGACCGCAAGCAAAACGTCTTCGACGACTTCATCGCCGCGGCCGAATACCTCATCGCCGAGAAGTACACCTCGACGCCCAAGCTGGCGATCCGCGGCGGGAGCAACGGCGGGTTGCTGGTCGGTGCGACCATGACCCAGCGGCCCGACCTGTTTGCGGCGGCGCTGCCGGCCGTGGGCGTGATGGACATGCTGCGTTTCCAGAAGTTCACCATCGGCTGGGGCTGGGCGTCGGACTACGGTTCGTCGGACGACCCGGAGCAGTTCAAGTACCTGTACGCGTACTCGCCCTTGCACCACCTGAAGCCGGGCGTGCGCTACCCGGCGACGCTGGTGACGACGAGCGACCACGACGACCGCGTGGTGCCGGCGCATTCGTTCAAGTTCGCGGCGACGTTGCAGGCCGACCAGGCCGCCGACGTGCCGACGCTCATCCGCATCGAGACCAAGAGCGGCCACGGCGGCGGCCGGCCCACCTCCAAGGTCATCGACGAGACGGCCGACGCCTTCGCGTTCCTCAGCGACGTGCTCGGGATGGACAAGCCGTAGCCAGCCGGCGGCGCCACTTCCACCCCGCCACGCCGAGCAGCAGCGCGCCGGCCAGGGACGTGGCGGGCTCGGGAACGGGGACGACGACCAGGTAGTTCGGGCCGTTCACGTCGGTGGCAAAGCTGCTGGCCGTGCCGTCGGGGTCGATGGCCGAGATGCCGTCCACGTTTGCCGTGTAGAGGACGCCGTTGCCGTCAAAAGCGAGGCCGATGGGCTCCGTGTCGGTGCCGGCGTTGGCGAAGAAGCTGATCGCCCCGGCGGAGTTGACCTTGTAGATGCTGCCGGGGCCGCCCGCCTGCTGGTCCGACACGTAGAGGTTGCCGTTCTTGTCGATGGCCAAGCCTCCGAGTTGCGTGTTGGCATAGGTCGTGCCGGTAAAGGAAGCGAAGGGGGTCACCGTGCCATCGGTGGAGACCTTGCTGATCGTCCCGGAGCCGCCGTTGGCCGAGTAAAGGTTGCCGCCCGCGTCCACGGCGAGGCCGAGCGCGCCCGAACCCGTGGGCAACTTGGCGTAGTCGCTGACGGCGCCGCCGGGGGTGATCTTTTGGATCACGTCCGTGGTGGTCAACGTCACGTAGAGGTTGCCGCTTTTGTCCACGGCGAGCGCGGCGGCCCCGCCGTTGGAGTTCAGGCTGGCAAACTGGCTCACGACCCCGGTGGACAGGGTGATCTGGTCGACGACGCTGGCCGCCTGGTCCACCACGAAGAGGCTGCCGCCGAACTCGGCGATCCCTGCGGCCGAACCACCGGCGGTGACGTTCTGGTAGGGAGTGACCGTGCCGCCGCTGCCGGTGGCCGTGCCGACCTCTCCGCCAAACTCCGAGACGTACAGGGTATCACCCGCCGGCAGCGCGCCCCGCAAGCCCGGCAGAGTGCCGAGGACGGCGAGGAGCATAGGCAGGAGGACGCCGGGGCAAGCGGCAGGGTACTTCGATGGACGCATGGTGGACCGACTGGAGCAGGTCCCGGTCCACATCAGGATGTAATCTCACTGCGACGGAGCGCGTTGCGCTTGCACAAGCCCGCCGCGTAGCGGCATCCAAACCGGCAGGTCCTGACGGCTCGGAGAGCCATCAGGACCTGTCGGAGACGACCGGCCGCCGCGCGGCCTGCCAGAAGGCTGACCCAAATATAACGTCCTAGAAATCCACCGTCACCCGCAGAGGCAGTTCGCGCGAACTGTCACCCGCCGCGAAGACGTACGTGCCCGCCGGTTCGGTCCACCGCTTGCCCGCCGCATCCCACGCCGCCAGGTCGGCCGGGTTGATTTCCATCTCGACCGTCCGGGATTCGCCGGGTTGCAGGAACACCTTGCCGTACGCCTTCAGTTCGCGCGGTGGCCGGGGCAACCCGCCGGCGGGTGGCTCGACGTACACCTGCACGACCTCCGCGCCGGCCCGCGCGCCGGCGTTGCGCGCCGTCACGGACACCGCCACCGTCCCCGCCCCGCGCCGCTCGGCCCGCAGGTCGGACAGCGCGAACGTCGTGTAGCTCAGCCCGAAGCCGAACGGGAACAGCGGCTCCCGGTTCTTCGCGTCGAACCAGCGGTAACCCAGGAAGACGCCCTCCTGATAGATGTTCGCCTTGGGGTGCTCCCGGTCGGGATAGTTGCCGTACGCCGCGCTGTCCTCCCAACGTTTTTCCCACGAGAACGGCAGCTTGCCCGACGGGTTCGTCTTGCCGAAAAGGATCTCCGCCAGCGCCGTGTTGCCTTCCGCGCCGGGATAGTACGCGTGCAGGAGCGCGGGCACCGGTGCGATCCACGACGGGGCTTCCACGCCGCCCCACCGGTTGACCACGGCGGCCGTTTCCACGCTGCCGCCCGCGTTGAGCACGACAACCACGCGCGGGTTGACCTTCGCCACGTTCACGATGAACCGGGCCTCGTTGGCAGGCAGGCGGTAGGAACGATCCCAGCCCTCGCCTTCCTTGAAGGCTCCGTAGTCGTTCCAGGTCGCGCCGGGGCTGTCGAAGCCCACGCAGACCACCGCCGCCGCCGCCCCGCGGATGGCGGCCAAGCCCGCTTCCCCGTCGGCGGGGAAGATTTCCTCCGGTCCCCACACCTCGCGGCGCACCTTCTCGACGCCGGCCACGCGCCCGAGCGCCGCGAGCACGCTGACGGCGTGCGAGGAGGACACGTACGCGCTGCCGCCCCCGCCGGTCACCGGATGATCTCCGTTCGGGCCGAGCACGACGACGTAGCCGTCCCCGGCCGGGTCGAGCGGCAGGAGGTTGCCCGCGTTCTTGAGCAGCGTGATACCGCCGCGCGCTTCCTCCACGTTGACCGCGTCGCTGTCCGGGTTGTCGTGGGGCGGAGAGGTGTCGGCCGGCGGCGGATCGAACCAGCCCAGCTCGAAGGCCACGCGCAACTGGCGGCGCACCTTGTCGTCGAGCGTGGCGGTCGTCACCCGGCCGTCTTCGAGCAGTGGACGGAGCTTGTCGGCGGCGTAGAACTTGGCCAGGGGCATCTCCAGGTCGAGGCCGCCGTTAGCCATGCCGAGCGTGTCGTAGCACGATTCCCAGTCCGACATGACCAACCCGCGAAAGGCCCACTCGCCCTTGAGCACGTCGTTGAGCAGCCAGCCGTTTTGCGAGGCGTGGACACCGTTGACCGGGTTGTACGAACTCATCACCGCCGCGGGCTGGCCCTCGCGCAGGGCGATCTGGAAGGTGCGCAGTTCCAGCTCGCGCAGGGTGCGTTCGTCGGCGTCGCTCGACAGGTGGTGGCGGTCGAACTCCTGGTTGTTCGCCGCGAAGTGCTTGAGCGTGGCGGCGACACCTTGGCTCTGCACGCCGCGGATGTAACTCGCGGCCAAGGTGCCGGCCAGCACTGGGTCCTCGCCCATGTACTCGAAACTGCGTCCGCCCATCGGCGCGCGGTACAGGTTGACGCCCGGTCCGAGCAGGTAGCGCACGCCCCGCGCGCGGGCGTCGCGGCCGACCGATGCGCCGACCCGCCGCGCCAGTTCACGGTCCCACGACGCCGCCAGGCACACGCTGGCCGTGTACGCGGGCGAGGGCAGTCCGAAGCGCACGCCGCACGACGCGTCGGACATCTGGAAGGCGGGCACGCCCAGGCGCGGGACGGGCTGGGTGGTGAACCCGGTGCCGCCGAGCAGGTGGATCTTCTCGTCGGTGCTCAGGCGCGGCAGGAGGTCTGCCACGCGCGCCTCCACCGGGGCAGACGGGTCCTGGTAGGCCGGTTTCGGGTCGGGGGTCTGCGCCGTGGCGGTGACGGCAAACAGAAAGCTGAGGAAGAGGGAGCGTTTCATTTACATCTGTGAGCGCAGCAGCGACGCGGCCCGGTCGATCAACTTCTGCGAACGCGAACGCCCGCGCCACTCGGCGAACGTGATCTCCTTCGCGCGCGCTTTGTCCGCCGCGAACACCGCCGCCTGCGCCGCGCCGAACTCCGCGTCGAGCACGTTGAGGTTGGCCTCGTCGTTGAGCCGGAACGAACGGTTGTCGAAGTTCGCGCTGCCCACGCTCGTCCACGTCCCGTCGATGACCATCAGCTTGGCGTGGTACATCGTCGGCTGGTATTCGAAGAGCCGCGCCCCCGCGGCGAAGAGTCCGCCCCAGCGCGCCCGCGTGGCGTCGCGCACGTACTGCTTATCAATGTGCGGGCCGGGCATGAGGATCTCCACGGTCACGCCGCGCCCGAGGGCCTCGATCAGCGTCTGGATCGTCAGGTCATCGGGCATGAAATAGGCGTTGGCGATGAGGACCGATTTGCGCGCCGCGGCGATGGAAAACAGGAACACCAGCCGCAGGGAGTCGCTGCCCTCGTGCGGCGCGCTCTTGAACAGGTGGCAGCGCAGATTGCCGACCGGCCCGAGCGGCGGGAAATAGTCGTCGCCGTGGAGCACGGTGGCGGCCATCTTCATCCAGTTGTCCACGAACGCGCTCTGCATCTGCGCGACGGCCGGTCCCTCCACCTGGAAGTGCATGTCGCGCCAGTGGCGGGGCGACTGCGCGTGGCCGTTCCACTCGTCGGCGATGCCGACGCCGCCGGTGAAGCCGACCCGGCCGTCGGCGACCATCAGCTTGCGGTGGGTGCGGTTGTTGATGCGGTCGATGTCGTAGGGTTCGACGATGTTGTAAATCTGCACCTCCACGCCCGCGCGGCGCATCTGGCGGATCAACTCGCCCCGCAGGCAGTTGCAGCCCAGCCCGTCGAGCAGGACATGGACGCGCACCCCGGCGCGGGCGCGTTCGCAGAGCGCGTCGGAGAACTGCTCGGCGATGTGCCCCTGCCAGTAGATGAAACTCTCCAGCGTGACGCTGCGCCGCGCGGAGCGGATGGCCGCGAGCATGGCGGGAAAAATCTCGTCGCCGTTCTGGAGAGCCTTGACGCGGTTGCCGTCGAGCAACGGCGGGCCGAGGAGTTGGCCGAGCGAACGGTCGAACTGCGGGTCGCCCACGCCGTAGGGCAGTTCGATGCGGTGGCTGATCTTCTTTTCGTTGGGGATGAAGTTGCGCGCCAGCAGCGTGCCCACCGTCCCGACGGCGGCGCCCGCGCCCAGCAGCGTGAAGGGGTGGAACCGGCGGAGTCGGCGGGTGAGCATGGAGGAAAACGGGCATCTTGCTTGGCGGCCGGGCCGGAGGCGAGCACCTTTACCGATGCACCGCCGGGCAACAATCCCCCCGACCCAAAATGCGGTTGAACCCCGCCTGGCCATCAGATATAACCGCCGCCGTGCCAACCCCCTCCCGCCTTTTCCGGCGTTCGTCCGCCGGCCGTTTGCTGTCGTGTTTCCTGCTCTGCCTCCTGCCTGGCGTCGCCGCGCGGGCGCAGACTGCCACCTGGACCGGCGCGGTCAGCGGCGACTGGGGCACGGCCGGCAACTGGTCCGTTGCTCCCGCCTTCAACGGCTCGGACCAACTTTATTTCGGCACCCTGGTCCACCCCACGCAGACGCTGGGCGACACCCGGGCCGTCAACTCGCTGACGTTCGGCCAGGGCGGCTTCAACGTGTCGGGCAACTCCCTGACCCTGTACAACGCCGACGCGGGGATCTTCAGCACGGGCAGCAACACGG
>CAXTMD010000110.1:5000-11939 GCA_964245035.1 uncultured Chthoniobacterales bacterium | reverse complement strand
CCGAAGATGACGCCGACCTGCGCTTCGTCTTGGACCATCTGCTCTCGGAAGCGTTCCCGCTGGCGGAGGTGGCCGTGTTCGCCAACGGCCGGGAGGCGTTGCGCGACTTCGATCGGCACGGGGCGGATCTGGTGGTCAGCAACCATTCGATGCCGGTGATGGACGGACCCACTTTTGTCAGGCGGCTCCGGGAGCGTTCGGCCGATCTGCCAATCCTGATGGTCTCGGACAGCCCCGAGGCGCGCCGGGAAGGGGCCGCCGCCGGCATCAACCGCTTTCTCGACAAGACCGAACTCACGGCACGGCTGGTGGCGACGGTGAACGCCTTGCTGGCCGCTGATAACCTCTATCGAGGCTCGACCGATGAGTCTTTGCTGACGGCGCGCCGTTGAAGCAAGCCCGAGGTGACTCGTTGTCCACCCTTGTTCCGTCTCTGCGTTGACCAGTCCTTGGGTGGCCAGCAAGCTTTTCACCCTGGTCGAAAGAAGCCGCGTCTTGCTTCGGGGCACTCGTTGCTTATCCAGGGCTTTCCAGCTTGGCGATTGCCCGTTGGATTTGCCGCTGATGCTCCCGTAAACGGGTGCAGTGCTCCAGCCCGACCGCCAGTTGCACCGCGCGCGGTTGGTCGGCTCTTCCGAGAGTCAACGAACCCGCGAGCGCAGCCAAGCTTTTTGCCTGTTCATCCGCTTCTTGATACCGTTTGGAGCGCTCATCCACGATTTGCTCGACGTGCTGTCGCAATTCATCGTCCGTTTTGTTGGCCAACTGGAGGTCCACGCCGGGATGGTGGCGAATCACCTCCCAGATGTGCACGGGGATGGGCACCATGACTCGTCCGTAGCTGGCCTCGAAGCGCGTTCCCTCGACTTCGAGGTAAACGTGATCTTCGTCCAGCAGGTCGTGGTAGAGATGAAAACTGGGGCCGTGAGCAATCGTCGCCTTGGTGGACATGGTTGTTTTTTCCAAGGATCGATTCCGGGGCAAACGCGAGCCTGACTTTGTCCGCTCAAGTCTGGGTTTTCGCCAGCCGGAACTTCATCCTTTCATGCACGTAAACATGGATCATTTCCAGCAGCCCGGAAGAACGCTGTTTTGCCACGGCGTCCATGACCTGCTCGGTCCCCCTTCTCACCTCTCCCAGTGCCGCGTGCGCTGGCGTCGTCGACAGACCGGCACGCTCGGACCGTTTGCATGGCATCTAGAAGTGGCGTTCCATTTCTTGGCTCCAATCTTTTGAGCGCGGCGCAATTTGCAGTTCCAAGTCCAAACCCATGAACTCACACGTCGTCTCCACGAGCAAGTTCCTCAGCCTGATCTTGCGTCACCAGCCTGAAAAAATTGGGCTCTCGCTCGACGCCAACGGCTGGGCCAGTCTCGATGACTTGCTGCGTCTGAGCGCTGCCAGAGGCAACCCGCTGACACGGGCGCTGATTGAGGAAGTGGTGGCCACCAACGACAAGCAGCGCTTCGTGCTCAACGAAGATCACTCGATGATCCGGGCCAGCCAGGGGCACTCGGTTTCCGTGGACCTCGGCCTCTCTGCCATGACACCGCCTCCCGTGTTGTTCCATGGCACGGCCACGCGCTTTCTGGAATCCATCCAGCAGCAGGGACTCCTGCGGGGTAACCGCCAGCACGTGCATCTCTCCCCGGATGAAGCGACGGCCATCAAGGTTGGCCAGCGTCACGGCAAACCCGTGGTTCTCAAGGTCGCTGCGGGCAAGATGCACTCGGATGGCCACCCGTTCTACCGGTCCGCCAACGGAGTCTGGCTCACGGACCACGTACCGCCAGCCTTTCTCGAAGCGATCTCGCCGCCAGCACGACAAACACCCCGGCAAGTGCAGAACTAGCCGATGCACCGACCACCGATGAAGCGCTCCACGAGACTCGAACTCGCCAAGCAAACGGTGGAAATCACCGGGCGCGGCAACTACACCTCGACCGCTGGCCGTTTGGTTGATCTTGCCCGGCCGTTGCAAGCGTGCCTGGAAAGCACGCGGTTCTTCGCGCCGGAGGAGGTAGCCCGTTTGCGTGAGGAGGCCTTGGCCAAACCACCGTCTGGACATCACACGGTCATCGAAGTGGTTAACGAGACGACGCTGCAAGGTCTCACCCGCCTCTGGGCTTCTGCGTCCGAGCCGGTGGCCGTGCTCAACTTCGCCTCCGCCAAGAACCCGGGCGGCGGGTTCCTCAACGGCAGCCAGGCGCAGGAAGAGTCGCTGGCCCGCAGCTCCGCCTTGTACGCCTCCTTGCTGCGTGCGCCGGAGTTCTACGCACGTCACCGCGCCTCGCCCTCGTTGTTGTACTCGAACGCCATGATCCTCTCGCCTGATTGTCCGGTGTTCCGCGACGACGAAGGCGCGCTGCTCGACTCGCCGCAAACCGCCACGTTCATCACGAGCCCCGCTCCCAACGCGGGCGCGGCGGCAAACACGAGGCCGGAGGAACTGCCGCAGATCCCCGCGGTGCTCCACGAACGCAGCGAGTTGGTGCTGGCATTGGCGGCGGCTCACGGCTACCGGCGGCTCGTGCTGGGAGCTTGGGGCTGCGGGGTGTTTCGCAACGATCCACGCACGGTGGCGGAAAGCTTTGCTGCCCACCTGCAAACCGGCGCGTGGTCAGGCCGCTTCGAGCACGTCCTCTTTTCGGTGCTGGACACGTCGTCGGCCCAAGACACCTACGCCGCCTTCCAGCGCACGCTGGAAAGGCCGGCGGTTTCAACCATCGAAGCGAACCGCTGCCACCCCCATGTTTTCCTGGTTCAAGAAACGACCGCCAGCGGCATCTGAGTTGCCCAAGCTGACCGACTGGGAGGCAACGTGCCGGGATTGTGGAACGAGAAGCGGCCGGTTGCATGACCTGTTTTGCCTTCGCGAACGCTGCCCGTTTTGTGGAGGCCAGCTGGCAACCTGCGAATGCATCTACCAGGTTCTTGCGCTGGATGCCGACGAACGTAGCGCGGTGGAGGAATACATCGACGACAGCGTGGAACCGCTCGCCGGCATCATGGAGCGATGGAAGGCAGCGCTCGATGCCAAAGGACGGCTCCCATTCGAGGCGGTTGCGCTGGCGGCGTCGCCCGATGGTTTGATCTTGGCCGCTGCCCGCGGTGAACTGCCGTTCGTGCGCGCTCTGCTCGCGGAGGGCATTGCCTTGGATGCCGCCAACGACATGGGCTACACCGCGTTGATGGCCGCCGCCGGCAGCTACCGCCTGGAAACGCTGCGGTTTCTGTTGGGTGCAGGCGCGGACGGGCAGCGTCGGGACAGCCACGGGCACACTCCTTTGCACTGCGCGGTTGGTTCACCCGCGCGGGAGTCCTCTTCGGCCGGACAGGCCCAGGCGGACTGCGCACGTCTGCTGTTGGCGCATGGCGCGATGTTCGACGCGCGTGATGAGGATGGGGGCACTCCGCTCATGAGTGCGGCGTGGTTTGGCTGCGAACCAAGCGTCGAGGTCTTGTTGGAAGCCGGAGCCAATCCGCGTTTGCGGGATGGGCGTGGCCGCACGGCGTTCGATCTTGCCCGGCAGCGCGGCCACGGCCCTCTCGCCGAGCGCTTGGCTGCGCTGGCCACCTCGGATGACGCGGTAAATGACCGCTGACTCTCCAGCGTCTTCGTAACCATCCGATGAACAACTTCTGTCCGGATTGTGGGGGGAGGCTCGCCGAACCGCGCGATCTGCGCCGGTTCTGGATTCGACTGCTCAAGTGCCCGACGTGCGTGCCGGGCGAGTTTCTAGAGGTAGGAGATGCCCGGTGGATCTATCCGCTCCAGCGCCTGGAACCCGGCAGCTGCCAGCAACTCATGGAGGGGGAAGAATCCACCATCCGCACCGCCGTGGAACGTATCCGTTCGTTGGACTACAAGACAGTTTCCATCGTGGATTTCGAAGCGACGCTCTTGGGTTCTTACGACGCTGGCCGACGCTACGTCGTGACCTACCCGGATGGCTCCACACGCTGACCTTTGCTCCTGCTCCCGTGCGCGAAATCTTCTTCCACGAGGATGACTATTGCCAGATCGAGCTTTTGCCACTGGCGGCGCAGGCACATGGCACGATGCAGATGGGACGCATCGGCCGCTTTGCGGCCGAGCACGCGGCGGATGGCGGCTTCGGCTTTACGGGGATCTACGTGCGAGCCGATGCTCCTTACCCGGTCGGTGAACTCCACCTGTCAGTGGAGGCACTCGCCGCAGCCATCGAACCGCACTTTGCGGCTTATGATGCCGTCTACACGGGCTACAGCTCCTACCGCGAACGCTGCCAACAGATCCGCGCCTGGGGAGATGATTCTTTCGTCCTGTTCGTGGTCGCACGCCACGGCCGGATCCAGCATCTATGGTTGAACTCTTGGCTGGTCTCCTCTTTGGACGCGGCCAAGGTGACCACGGCGTTACGCGCCATTCCGCAGAGCAGCGGACTTCTCCTCGCCGATTGGTCCGGCGGGGTCATCGTCCCCCTAGCGGATGCCAGCGCGTTGGAAGCGTACTTCCGGGCGGACGACGACGGGCTCGGTTGATGACCTTTGGTTCCGCGGGCCGGAATGGATGTCGACGGCAGCCGGTCCATCAGAGCTCCAACTCGCGGCCTTGTTCCTGACTGCGCTCCTTTTGTCGGGTCATCTGGTGTTCACGCCGTCGCGTGGCCTGTGAAGCACGTTGCTCGCGTCGGACCGTGTCCCATGCGGCGGCGAGCTCGGGTTCGCGCTTGCGCAGCTTTTCCTCGGCCAACTCGGCGGACTGCTCCTTGGTTTCCTCCACCCGGCTCAACCGGTTGTTGAGGGTCTGGAGGCGATCCTGCGCCTCCTCGAGCGAAGCCGACCATTGCGCCTTCGTCCGGCGTGACGCGAGGAAGCCCGGCTCCTGGGTTTTCAACTCGCTTAAGCTCGCCTGCTGGTTCTCGATCAAGGTTTCCAGCCGATTCTCGATCCGCTCGATGCGCTGGGCGTTCGCCTGCAAATAGGTTTGGAGGGCTGCCTGGTACCGCTCGCCCGCCCCTTGGCTGCGCAGCCTCGCCTGGTCGGCCTCGATGCCGCGGGCCTGCGCGCTCTCGGCGCGGCCCGCTTCCACGCCCGCGCTTACCGCCGGTTGCGGCCCTTCGGCTTCTCTGGGTCGTGGGTCCGCAGGTTGTCGGCCATCTGGTGGATAAAGTCCTCGGTCTCGGGCGAGAGGGGCGAGGCCGCGGGCTTGTCGGATGGCGTCTGGGCCGAAGGCTCCGGCGGCTTCGTGCCGGTCGAGGGCGTCGGTAAGGCGGAATTTGATGTGTTCATAGATTCCTTCGCTTTCCAGTTCAACTAAATGCTCCCAACCCCGGTGCTCGGAGAGTTGGTCCATGCCGCCGCGCCGGTCAAAGAGCCGGAAGCCAACCGCGTCGCCGAAGCGCTCGTGGATGGCGGCCAAGCCCTGCGGCAATCCTCCCTGGATAGATGCCATGGCTTCGATGCTGGCGCCACGGCCCGCACGCTCGAAGCGCTTGAGGGTGTTGAGCAGGGCCACTTCGGCGGGGGTGTGAACCGCGATGACGACCGGTTTGAGGCCGGCATCGATCACCTCCTGGATTTTCGGCAGCACTGTCGTCGGCCGGGCCAGCTGCCCCTCGTAGATGAGGCGCACACCCGCGGGCAACTCGGCGTTGTCCAAGACGGCCGTCGTCTTGCCGGCCCCCGGAACACCCGTCAAAAAGATCACCGTGTCCCGCTCAGGCTGAGCCGCGTCTGCGACCATGCGCCGGAACTGTTCGGAAGCCAGGACGGCCGCGCCGTTGTGCACGGGATTGTTGTAGCGGCCCCGCGCCTCGTTCGAAGCGGCAAACTCCGGGAACGTCTCCTTGAAGAGATCCGAGCAGACGTAGCGGCCCTCAAACGACTGCGGGTCGGCGAGGTAGCGCGCGAAAAAAGACTCCGGATCGTTTTCGATGGCCCTGGCGATCCGCTCCTGCACCTCTGCCCGGTCAGGTTCCGGGTAGCTGCGGCGCAGGATGCCTTCGATGGTCATGATGTTTGACTATATTATGAACTCTCCGACAAGGAAAGCAGCTTGATCTTTTCAATCCTGAATTCTTTTTCCTTGCGGTCGATCTGCACCCAGGCGAATCCGACTTTGGTCGGGCGGCGGGTGAAAAGCAGTTGTCCCTTCTTGCCCTCGCACTCCACGCCGATCACGGGCTTGCGAATGGTCGCGGCCGGCGGGGCCTTGTCGGGATTGGGATGACGGCGTTCCACGGGTTCATCCGCGGACGGGTTCTGACTCGCCGCCTCCAGGCTACCGATAAAGTCCTTGAGCCCCTTGACCGTGCCGCGCGACACTTCGTTTGCCGCCATCCAGGAAGTCGTGGCTTCCGGGTCTTTCTTGTGGCAGTTCACCAACTCGTAGATGAGCGTCACGTCCGTCGTGCGTTCGGTCCGGAACGCTTCGGCGATGACTTCGGGCAGGTCGAGCAGGGTGGCATACTGAGACACGTAGCCCTTGGACTTGCCCAGCGCCTTGGCGATATCCTTTTGTTGGACGCCATGGGAGAGCTTGCGCCCGATGAACTCCGCGATCTCGCGCGGCTTGAGCGCGTCGCGATGGATGTTCTCGATGATCTGGTCCTCGTCGGTGTAGTCGGGGTCGATCCAGGCCGGGATCGTCGTCTTGCCCGCCAGCCGGGACGCCCGGAAGCGGCGTGCACCGTGGTTGATGATGTAGCCGCCAGCCGCGTGCGGCCGGACCGAGATCGGCGTTTTGACGCCCCGCAGTTTGATGGACTCCGCCAGTTCGGCCAGCGTTTCGGGGTCGAACTCCATCCGGGGCTGGTTGGGGTCTTCGACGACCTCGGCCAGCTCGAGTTCCAGCGGCCGGTTGGCAGCCGCCGGCGCATCGAGCAGCGCCGAAAGGTCGCCGAGGTTTTCCAGGCCGAGGGTGGACTTGGGGCGGCTGGTGCTGCTGCTACTTT
>CAXTMD010000110.1:0-4990 GCA_964245035.1 uncultured Chthoniobacterales bacterium | reverse complement strand
GACTTTTGCTGGCTGGGGCTCTGTCCACAGTCGATTGCGAGGTGGCTTTGGCGGCGGGTGAAAGGTGCATCGCGTGGCAAAGGTGGGCGGCGACGGCGCGCATCTCCTGGGCGGCCTTGCGGGCGGCGGTTTTGCGGATGGTCCACACGGGCTGGCCCACGGCGAGCGCGTCCGCGACGCTGCTGCGCAGGCCGATGGCCGTCGGGATCAACTGCGCCTTGTAAGCGCCTTCCAGCTCGGCCAAGTGCGCGATGTGCCGGGGATTGCGGCTGTCGACCTTGCTGGGCAGGATGCCAAGGAACTTCAACGCGGGATTGCTCTTACGCACGTTCGCGATGGTCGAGACCATCATGCGGATGCCCTGGATAGAATACGCTTCCAGCTCGATGGGGGAGAGGACGAAGTCAGCCGAGACGAGTGCTGCCACCAGCCGCACGCCGAGCGCCGGGGCGGTGTCGACTAGGCACACGTCAAACTTGTCCTGCAAGGAGCGAAAGTTTTGGCGCAGACGCGAGGCAGCTCCCTGGAGGTCCTGGGCTTCCAGGTTGGCCAGGCCCGCGTCTGCCCGGAAGAGGCTGATGCCCGGTTTGCCGGCAACCTTCGGAGCGGAGGAGGCAAACAGCAGCGACGCGTCACCGATGACGCTTTGCTCGCGCAGCGTGTAACTGGCGTTGCCTTGGGTGTCGAAGTCGATGACCAGCACGCGCAAGCCCCGTTCGGCGAAGTCGAACGCCAGGTGGGTGATCAGAGCGGTCTTGCCGACCCCGCCTTTTTGGTTTGCGACGACGAGGCTCTTCATTTCGTTTTCTGGTTGATCTCCTCGACCGCTTCCCGGCCCCAGCCCTTCGCCACGAACGCGCGCACCTTCGGCAGGACGACGCGCACTTCCTCGTAACCTTTGCTCTTCAAGAATCCCAGCCACACCCGCTTGGACGCCTGGGACACCGATCCCTTGGTGATGTGGTACTCGCGGGCGATGTCGTCCTGTTTGACCCCGCGCACGAGGTCGGCGTGGGCGATTTCGAGTACGCGCGCGGGCGGCGGGCGCATGTGTTGGATCGCGTTGGCAAACTCCGCCTCGGTCATCTTGCGCTTCAACCTCATCTGGAAGCCTAGACTTGCAGGATTTACGACGAGCTTAAACATTTTTCTTTCGCGAGGTTTTGCAGAGCGGATCCGTGACGGTTTAGCGGCTAAACCGGGTTTCACTGTGAAGTTACGCTAAACTTTTCGCTCATTTCGAGGTGTCGATATGTTGCCGGCGACCGAAGCGACCACTGCCGTGATGCCATTTGAAAGCCATTCGACGAGTACCGTTTACGACCGGAGAGCCGGTGCCTTGGCTGATCTTCCGCCCGTCGATCGGGACCCGACGACGCGGAAATGCTTAGCCGGTTTAGCAGCGGCGGCGTTTTGGCAAACCCACCAGCGTCAGAATCTTTTCGGTGTTTGCGCCGCCGGGATTACGGTTGCCGCACTCGTAGCCGCGCAACGTGTTGAGCGGGATCTGCAGGTGTTTGGCGGCTTCTTCCTGGGTCCAGCCTTTGGCCTGGCGGTATTCCACCAAACGGACGACGAGCGGATGAGGGGCGCGTGTCTCTGGGGTAGAGGCAGCAGGGGACGACGAAACCTGTGCGGCTTTGTCGTCCTCTGGCGTGGTGGGCACACGGCTGCTGCTCATACGGGGAAACGCGGGGAGATTCCGTCCAAGATAGCATTCTCTTGGGTCCCGTTCCCCGCCAACCGAAGGCGCAGGCCAAGCGGTCATTCTCCTTTGTAGCCGAGGATAAACACTGCCCCGGCAGCATCCTGGGCATCGCGTTCCCACCGCAGCACCAGAGCCTTGAGGTGTTCGCGGCTGCGGTCCGGGGCGTCGGTCGTGCGCAAAACGACGTTGATCTCGCAAACCTGCTTGTCCTCCCGTTGCGCCTGGGTGGCGGCGGGAGTCGCCAGAAGAAACAAATGCTGCCAGCGCTGGCGGGCGGTCTCGGTGCGCCGGTACGCCGCCGGCACGGTTTCCACGTCGCTCCAGAGCCGACTCGTGACCGCCAGGGGCCAGCGGAAGCCCGCCCTTTTGCCCTCGCCAGACACGTCACGCAGTTCGCCGGCCGCGAGGCGCTCGGCCACGGTGCGCCGGTAGGTAAAGAATAGCTGCCCGGCTTCGGGGCCAGGGTCTCGGGCGGTTCTTTTCATGGGATGGAAGGCAGATTCGGCCGACCGAACCAAAGGAGGGGTCGAACCTCCCTTGGGATGAGTCCTGTGCGTTCTCGCTTTTTTGCCGCTTCAGTTCATGCCGGACACCTCCGCGCGGTCGCGCATGTGGTCGGCCGTGAGCGGCTCGCTGGCGCGCAAGCTCTCGGCCAGGTGCCAGAGGGCCTTGTTGAGCCGCACGTTCTCGTCCAGGCCGTTGACGGGCCGGGTCTTGCCGAAGAAGCGGCGGGACCGGTCGGGACGGCGGCGGCTGTAGTCGCGCTGCCCGCCGTCCATCATGTTTTCCTGCACGACGTTGAGGGTGTTCCACAGCGTGGGCCGGGCGTCCTCGCTGCGGCGGTGGGCGAGGATCTTCTCCGCTCCCACGGGCGCTTTCTCCAGGGAGTCGTACTTGAGGATGAGCGCCGCTTCGCCGAACGCCGTCCGCTCGACCGTGGTCAACTGGCGCGCCTTGTAGCCTTCCAAGAGGTCAGCGATGGCGGGCATCTCGCGCACGATCTGGAAGCTCGCCTCGATCACCTTGGACGGCTCGAAGTGGACGTGCGCAATCGAGATGCGCGCGAACACCGAGTCGGCGAGGATCATGCCGTTGGAGCACACGAAGCGGAAGACCCCGGCGTGAAGCTGGTAGGCGCTGGATCGGTCGTGGCTGTTGACGAGCACCAGCTCGGGCCGCTCCGCCTGCGTGCGGTGCAGGTCGTCCACCCGCGCAAAGCGCAGGAGGTGCTTCTGGAAGCCCTGCCGGTCGCTGCGGCGGATGCGTTGCTCGCCCGCCCAGACGGGTGTCCAGCCTTCCGCGCGCAACCCCTCGACCACCGTGGCGGTGGGCAAAAAGGAATAACGCTCGGAGACTTTCGCGTGTGCATTATCCGCGAACGCGCTGGGTGCCAGGGCGCGGAGCTGATGGTTGTCGATCTCGTGGGTGCCTGCTAATCTGCGGTTGAACATGGCTTTGGTTTTAAGGAGCTGAAGGTTCGTGTTCACTACGGGCCGGAGAGGGTTGCACCCCTTTCCGGCCTCTTTCTTTTTTCCGGGCTTGGCCTCGGTGCCAGCCTGTGAAATAAACTAATTCAATTGGATTAGTTACGCAAGCAGATAATTGCCGTTTTTTCCGAGGTTTTCAGAGGTAAAAACCCGCCGTGTAAATACTTGAATGTATTATCTTCCCAGCGTTTTCTTTGGCGTTAAACTGTTCCCGCTTTTCCAAGCGGGGTTCTGCCAAAGAAGGGAGCGGAGCGGGGGAACGCTTTTCCCCCCGCGTCGAGTAGGGTTAAGCCGGAGACGCTTTGGGCTCCGGTCAGGGGAAAAGCTTTTCCCTCCCGCCGGATTAGAGGGTTGCCTCGCCGGGGCAGTTGGTGTCTGCTCGGTGCCGTGCCGTTTGACCGTTACACCTCTGCGCTAGAGCAGGTTCAGCCCATGATCGCCCAACACGAGGCGGCGGCGTGGTCAAACGCGCTCGATGAGCGCCGGCCAGCCGCATCCCGTTCCGAACAGGAACTGGCGACGATGTTGCTGGCGGTAAACTACGAACTGCTCGGCTATCCCCCCGAACATGCCTGGCTCTTGGCGCAGCGTGGAGAAGGCGTTGCACCCGGCCGGCTCGACGGTTGAACCGAAGACGAGGTCGGCCGTTGCTCTCCCGCTAGGGGATCAGGCCGCGTGCGCCGGGTTGAACCGGCCCTCGAACACGCCCTGGATGCGGGCGTCCTCGTTCCAGGGGATCGGCGCGTAGGCCGGGTTCAGGCTCTCCAGGCGGGCCTTGCCCTTGCGTGGACGCGAGAAACGCTTGAGCAGCATCTGCCCATCGAGCACCGCCGCCACGAACTGGCCGTTGCCGGCGGTTTGCGCCGCGCGGAACACCGCCACGTCGCCGTCGCTGACCATCGGCTCCATGCTGTCGCCACGCACGATGACGGCAAAGTCGGCGTGCCCGGCCAGATCGGCGGGCAGGCGGATTTTGTCCGCCGGGGCATCGGCACAGACCGCCGAAGGATGGCCCGCGCTGATCTCCGAGTAGAGGCTGACCTCGCGCCGGTCGCGCAGGAACTGGCGTCCGATGAGCGGCGAAGGCTCCGAGAACGTGGCGTTGTGCTCGCGCAAGACGCGGATCGCCCGCACCATCGCAGGCACGCGGTCCTTACCGCTTTCGATCATTTCCAGGATCGCCGCGGCGCTTTCCAAAAGGATCTGGCCCTCGGACTTGTCGAGGTCCTTGGCGAGCCTGAGCAGAAGAGGCCGCAGTTCTTTGGAGGGCCGGACGGTGATCGTGGAGGGGACAGGTTGTTCCATGTCTTACCTGTAACACAAATAAGACAAACGTTGCAACCTCGTTTATCTTTTCCTTTAACCGGTTTGAAAAACGCTTCGATGAACACTCCTGCGCGGGGCCGAGGAGCCCAGAGCAATCCTGACGGCCGCTTCTCCAAGCTGCGCTACGAAGCGGACGGGGACGCCATGGACGCGGCGCTGGAAGAAGCGGGCGGCGGGGAACTGCCGGGGCCGCTGACCCAATTCCTGTTCGATGCCACGCAGTCCATCCTCGCGCACAACGACAGCCCGGACATCGGTTTTGACACCTCGCTCAACCCGTACCGCGGCTGCGAGCACGGCTGCGTTTACTGCTACGCCCGGCCGACGCACGAGTTTTTGGGCTACAGCGCCGGGCAGGACTTCGAGACCAAAATCATGGTCAAGGAGAACGCGCCCGAACTGCTGCGGCGCGAACTGGAAAAACCCCGCTGGCAGCCGCGGGTCGTGGCCTTGAGCGGCGTGACCGATT
>CAXTMD010000109.1:0-11952 GCA_964245035.1 uncultured Chthoniobacterales bacterium | reverse complement strand
CGCGCCGCTGAACGCCATCTTTGGCGCATCGCTCACGGTGCCCGCCGGCTTCAGGTAAGATTCCACGCGGTCCATCGCCACACTCAGGCCGTCAGCCAGCGGCACAAGGCCGCGCACTTCCACCTTGCCGCGGCCGACGGCGGCGTTGGGATCGAGCGAACCCAGCAGCGCCGCGTCGGCGGTTTCGCGGTCGGCGAACGTGATCACCACGTCCGGCGTGCCGCCGGGAGGCGTTCCCATGCCACCCGTCATCCGGCCACGCGTCCAGCGTGCCCAGCCGACCAGATTCAGCGACGGCGCGCGGATTTCCGCCGTGCCGGCCGGCGTGTGCGAGAGCGTGTGCCGCGACACCGGGTCGCCCTCCGCCAACACCGGGATCGCTCCGACCAACACCCGGAACAGCAGCCGCACGTGCTTCTCGCGGTAAGCGGGATCGTTCTCCAACACACCGGGGGCGGGTTGCAGGGCGGCGTCGAGGAGTTTGGCCAGCTTCGTGAACGGTCCCACCCGCACGACGTTCCAGAAGCCGGCGGTCGGCAGCGGCGGCAGCGCGCGGCGGTTGAGAAACGTCCGGTTGAGTTGCGCGGCCGAGAGGAACCGCAGCGTCAGCCGCGCGGGTACATCCGCGTGCGGATGCACCGTCAGGCTGCCGTCGCCGGGCGAAATCAATGTGGCCACCGCCCCGTGCTGACCGCCGAGCCGTAGGCGCAGCGAAAAATCCCACCCTTTCGCCACCGCGCGCGCCTCCGGCGAGAGCTGCACGAGGTCTGCCAACGCTGGCAAGACCGCGTGCAGATGCAAGCGCGCCAACAGATCCTGGAAGGGAATCCCGGAGGCCACGTTCAGGGCGTCGGTGCGTACCAGCCTGGTTCGTCGCCGCGGCGGTGGGTGCGTTTGTTCGTCCCGCCGTCGGTCGTGCGGGTGCGCAGCGGCGGCGCGGGCGGCAGGTCCGCGGCGAGGTCCGCTACCATGCGCAGCACGTCGGTGGGACGCTGTGTCGGCCGGCACTCGATCATGTGGTGGCGCACGGCCTGGTATTCCTCCGGGTGCTCGGCCCAGTGCGCGAGCAGTTCGGGCAGATCCTGCGGCCGGTGGATCTGCGCCGCGAACCCGTGCCGCTTGGCGTAGCGCAACGTGATCCACTCTTGCGGCATGAAGCCGCCCAGGTTGTTGAAAATGACCGGGCAGCCGCTGAGGATCGCCTCGCTCGTCGTGCCCGTACCGGGCCGGGCCACGATGGCCGAGGCTGCCTGCATGAGCAGATGCATCATGTGCGAGTGCGGCAGCGCCACGACCGGGAACGCCGGATGCAACCGCGCCCACTCCTTGACAGACTCCAGCGCGCGGGGATCGCGCCCGCACAGCGCCATCACTTGCAGATCTTTGCGGGGCATCCGCGCGTGGATCGCCTCCAGAAGCGCCAGGTGGTTGTTGGCCCCGTGCTCGCCGGTAGACAGGAGCAGCGTGAACCGCGCCGGGTCCAGCCCCATGCCTTCCAGCAGCTTGGCGCGTTCCTCGGACGCGAGCGGCGGCCGGTAGAAGCTCGGGTTGAGCAAGAACCCGCCGACCATCGTGCGTTCGGCCGGCATCCCGAGGCTGCGCGCCATCGCGCAGGTCTCCGGCACCGCGCCGATGAACAGGTCCGCCTGCGGGTTCACCCAATGTCGGCTGAACCCGTAGCGGCCGAACAGTTCGCCGCAGTACGTCACGCAACGCACGTTCTCCGCCCCGAGGTGTTCCCGGGAAAGCTCGAAAAACCCGTGGTTGAGCGAGCCGTGCGTGCTCATGATCACCTGCGGCTGGACGTGGTCGAGGATCGCGCGGAAACGCTCCACGCCCAGCAGCCGGCGCGGCGAGGAGTGCAGGGCAGCCACCTCTAGGAAATTGAAGTACGCGTGGTGCGCCCACGGCCAGTGTCGCTGGATGCGGTTGTACAGGCCGACGCCGAAGCGGTAGAGCGGGTGCGTGTTCTCCAGGCACTTGTGGATCTGGATATCGTCGGCCGCGGCGGCTCCGTAAGCCTCGCGGGTCCAGTGCACGTAGGAACTGGCCCGCATGTTGTGGCCGCCGCCGGTGCTGGATGTCAGAATGAGGGTGCGCACGTGGGGAGGAAGAGCGTTCAGCCGCGCGATGCCGTCTCGCCTGCCTGTTGGGGGATCATCCTGCTCGCAAAACTTCGTCTTGTCTGGTCTTTATTTCGCCGGCGCGCCGGTGGCGGGCCTGCAAAATCCACTGAAGCACATCGCCGAAGACCGGTACACCAAAAAGCAAGCTTCGCCAAGACGCCCGTTCGCCGGGGTCAAACGGCGAGCGGAAAAAGAAGAGCGCAAGCAGAAAACAGCTTGGCGGAAAGGCGATGGTCATCGTGAAGTAGTTGCCCACGTGGAACACGACCAACGCCGCCGCCCACCAGCGCGCCACCGCCGGCCGGAACGCGACGACAAACGAGCACGTCTCCAGGTACACGGCAAAGGGCATCGCCGGCCAGGTCAGCCAGGGGTGCTCGATGATCCAAGCGCCGAGCAGGCTGCGGGAATCCGTCTGGAGCAGGCGTTGGGCGATGTGCATGCCGAGTGCGCCGGGCGCGAAGGCGTTGGGTTCTAGGCGGACGAGTTGGTAGAGCGCCCCACCGAGCTTGCCGAGGCCGCTCATCGTGTAGGTCAGCAGGACCGCCGCCCCACACAGCCAGAAGATCAGGAGGACGTGCTGCCGCAGGGCGCGGACCGTGCGCGGCGCGGGCCGCTGCCAGCCGTGTGGCAGGAAGATCAACAGCAGCGAGACGAGCAGCGGCAGATGGTTGCTGTGGCCGATCTTGCCGTAGGAGTTTTTGAGCGCGACGTACTCCAGCAATCCCGCGAAGGCCAAGACACGAGCTGTTCGCCAGCCCGGCAGCACGGCGGCGAAGAGGCTCGTGCCGAGAAAAAAGAGGAACAGCCCCTGCACAGCCGCCATAGGGTCGTGGCCCCGCAGCCACCGGACGGGCCACAGCGGGTGAAAGGTCGTGAGTTGCGCGTAGACCGGCAGTTCGGTCATCTGCGCGACGGCGAGATAGAGCAAAAAGGCGTAGAAAGCCTGGATGAGTCCCTGCGCCAGCGTGAAGCGCCGGGTGTGCTCGCGCAAAACGTCGCTGGGCGCGGCGTCGTCCGTGCGGACTGCCAGCCAGCGGCGGCAGCGCCGCAGGCGCAGGGGGATGGCTTCAGGGTTCGCCACGGGTGAAGGAACGCACCGGATCGGTGCTCAGGACGCGGCCGGTGCGCCAGCGTTCGACGGGGGTGTACGTCACGCGCACGAGGTCGTAGCCCGTGACCGCCGGGATGAACTCCTGCTCGATCTGCCGCCGCAGGGAACGGCTGGCGGCGGCGTCACCGGCGCGTTCGGCGTCGCCGAACTGCTGGATGATCTCGTGGGCCACGATGGAGTGGGGATGGTACACGAGGCGGTCGGCCTGGTTGAACGGCTGGCTGGCTTCCGCCGTGTGCACGATCAGATCGAACTCGCTGCGGCGTCCGGGCACCAGCGAAAACAGCGACCACGACGCAAAGGGAAAATTTTCGTGCCGCGGCGGGATCTCGCCCGCCATGCCGACGACGAACACGAACGCCAGCGCCGCGGCCACAAAGATTTGCAAGCGGCGGTAGCGGTGCACGCCACAAAGGATGAAGGAGGAAGCAGGAAAAGGCAAAGAGCAGAAGTCTCCCTCGTTTTTTGTCCTTCATCCTCCGCATCTCATCCTTCATCCTTTTCGCTATGGCTCGAATCCTCTACGGCGTGATGGGCAACACCTACGGCCACGTCATGCGCACGCAGGCCATCGCCGAGCGGCTCATGCCGGAACACGAGTTCCTTTTCGTCGGCGGCGGCCGGGTGCCGGAGACCATGGGCGAACGCGGCCGCGGCTGGCGCGTGCACGAGGTGCCCGTGCTGCGCACGGTGCACCACCAGGGGCGTGTGTCGGTGTCGCGCGTCGTCGGCCAGATCGCCGGACGGCTGGTGGAGCTGCCCCGCGTCCTGGGCGAACTGCGGGGCGTCCTCGACGACTTCCAGCCGGATTTTGCCATCTGCGACCGGGAGTTTTACCTGCCCATCGCGTGCCGCCGGGCGGGGGTGCCGTGCGTGTCGCTCGACCATTCGCACGTCCTCAAGGCCTGCCGTTACCCGGTACCGCTGGACCAGAAGTTGAGCTGGTCGCTGGCGATGCTCAACGACTACCTGTTGTTTGATTTCACGCGGCGGCATCTCATCGTCAGTTTCTTTCATCCGCCGCTGCGGCAAAGGTGGCGCGGGCGCGGCGACGTGGACGAACTCCTGCCGCCCGTCCTGCGCCCGGCGGTGACCCAGGTACAACCCGGGGTTGGGGAACACATCCTCGTCTACCAGACGAGCGCGACTTTTCGTCCGCTGCTGGAGCCGCTGAGCCAACTGCAAAGGCCTGTGATCGTCTACGGCTACGGCGCGGAGGGCGAACACCGGCGGGGAAATTTGCTGTTCAAACCGTTCGACGACAACGAGATCCTGCACGACCTCGCCACCTGCGCGTACGCCGTGGTCAACGGCGGGCACAACCTGATCTGCGAGGCGCTGCACTTCGGCAAGCCGGTGTTGTGTTTCCCGATCAAGCGGTTGTTCGAGCAGTTCATCAACGCTTGGCACGTCCGTGCGCTCGGCTACGGGGCGTTCTCGACTGATCCGCATCCGGGCCGGTCGATCTTCGACGCGTTCGAGCGCGAGTTGGACACGTTCCGCGCGAACCTCGCCGCGAAGGTGGGCACGTTCGACGGCACGGCGCGGGTGGTGGCGCGCGTGCGGGAATTAGTTGCCTCCGGTTAGGCCGCGTAACGACTTGCTGAACAACCAAGCGCGCGTCGACCCACGATTGCGTGGGCGAGATGAAGAAGACGCTCTTGAATCTACTGGTTGCCAACACGCTTTCTTTCGGCGTGGTCTGCGCAGCGGAACCTGTGGCTGTCGCGCCGGATCGCGGCACACCTTACCAGCAAGAGGTTCGAGCGGCGTTCATTGAGCACGGTTGGTCCATCATCGGGGAGAGGGCAGGTAGGCTTGTGGCCGAGCAGCCGTTAAAGGATACCTACGGAACACTCCGACACCTCAACCTCGCTGGAAACGACAGCTACGCGCATATCCTGGTCGACTTCCATCCCAGCAGCAAAAATCCAACCGATAGTACCGTCTACACCACTTTGTGCATCTACAAGATGCGTGAGAAGTTCGAATTGGCTTACCCGCTGATAGACCTGCACGACGCGAACGTGGATCACGACTACCGCAACATTGTGGCGGAAGCCAAATCGCATCTGGCCACCGGTAACCGCACCCATGCTGTTGGCAAGATGGGTAACGTCCTCGAGGCTAACGACGCGAAAAAGGTCGTTGCGAGGTAGTCCGGCGGCGCCGCGGCGAAGGGCTTGTCCTATTCGTCGTTTGGAACATCGTTCACGCGGTGGCGGCGCTTGCGTCTAACACCTTCCGGCGCGGGGTTGGTACGCGACGGCGGGTCAACCAACTTGTGCAAGCTGGGCAGCAACTGTTCCGAACCCTCTTCTTGCCACTCATAAGGATAAGCTTCCAACTGGTGCACGAGTAGAAGCGCGAACGTCTTGTTGGGCGTCTTTTGGAGGATCGGCAGCACGTCGGCGGCCCCAGCCAAAACCTGTTCGTGCACGATGCGCGCGATCTCGCCAGCGTCGGCTTGCGCGGAGTTGCTTTGCGCGGCGAGTCCGTCCTGCAACGTCCACAAGCGCACCTCCGCGCGCATCAGGTTGAACAGCCGCAACTCCGTCGCATGGTTTGCTTTGCTGTCCGCCCAGGGTGAGTCGAACGGCGAGTACATCGCCAACTCATTCTCCAGCCCGGCGCGTTTGGAACGGCCAGGCATCGGCGAGGTCGTCGGAGGTGCGTCCTGCGCCCACGACGCCCCCGCCGCCAGCAGCAAAATGGGGAGCAGAAATCTCACCTCAACGGTGGTCCAGCAGTTCCTCGGCCGGGAAGCGGACCTTCGGCAGACTCGCCGCCCCGTCGTCGGCCGCCCGGTGGGCCACCGCCCCCACCACGCCAGCCCGGTAGCCCTGCGCGGTCAGCCCGAGGATCTCGTCGAACTTGCCCGTGTCGAAACCTTCCATCGGGCAAACGTCCACGCTGCTGAGCGCGGCGAAAACCATCAACTGGCCCAGCGCGATGTACGCTTGACGCGCGCACCATTCTTTGATGACCGCATGGCGCGGGCCATGGACCACATCGCCCTTGATGACCTTGCCAAACCCGTTTTTGAGGTGTTCCACGTCGGTGCCGCGCACCTGGTTGATACGCTCCAGGTAGTGGTCCACGTCGGCGTCGGTGACATCGGTGCGCGCCGCGAACACGACGAGGTGCGAACAATCGGCGATCTGCGACTGGCCGTAGGCGGCGGGCTTGAGTTGTTCCTTGAGCGCCGGGTCGGTGACGACGATAAACCGGTACGGCTGCAACCCGTACGAGGCGGGGGCTAAGATGAGCGCTTGCTCAAACTTCGCCCACTCCTCGGCGGAGAGCTTGCGCGTGGGATCGAACTTTTTGGTGGCGTAGCGCCAGTGGAGCGCGGCGAGCGTGGCGTCTTCGGAAAGGAGCGGTTGGTCCATAGCAAAGGATGTTAGGCAGCCTCACGCAAAGTCCGCAAAGCCGCAAAGGAAAGAAAGGAGGACTGGGAAAACAACCGCTTCTTCCTTTTCTATTCTCCTCTGCGGCTTTGCGGACTTTTCGTGAGGCCCCTCTTCTTACCCGAGGTAAGGATTCCCCACGCGCTCGCTGCCGACCGTTGTCGCCGGCCCGTGGCCGGGCAACACGCCCACGTCGCCGGGCAGCGTCAGGATCTTTTCGTGGATGCCGCGCAGCAGCAGGGCGTGGTCGCCGCCGGGCAGGTCGGTCCGGCCAATCGACCCGGCAAAGAGCACGTCGCCGCCGTAGAGCCGCCGGCCGGGCACGTCGTAGAAGCACAGGCTGCCCGGACAATGCCCGGGCACGAGCAGGACCTTGAATCCCATTCCCGCAAACTCCGCGTGCTCCGCCTCGCCGATGAGCACGCCGCCGGTCACCGGCTCGAAGTCGATGCTCAGCCCGAAGCGCCGGTAGGCCAGGCGGTCCTCCAGCAGCGGCACGCCGTCGGCGTGGTAGTAGATCGGGCAGCCGTGCTCGCGGACGATCTCGGCGGCGTCCTGGATGTGGTCGATGTGCGCGTGCGTGAGCAACAGCGCGTCCACCCGCCGGCCTTGGCGGCGCAGCCACCCGGCGCAGCCCTCGGGTGCGTCGATCAGCAAGGTGCCGCCAGCGGGGGTCGGCAGGGCGTAGGCGTTTGTCTCGAAAAAGCCGCCGGTGTAGCGCTCGAAGGCTGCGTCGTTGTTCATAAAGGTGCGCGAGAGCAGAGGGCAGAGACCGCCAGAGGCCACGCCGCCGAATAGGTACACGAACCCGCACCCGTTTTCATGTTTTGCCCGCTGGCATTCTCCTTGCGTCTGAACGCCGCACCCACCCGTGCTGTCTGAGCGTAGAATCTTTTCCAGGTGCCAGCTCGCACGGAAACCGCTACATTCGCTGCCTCGCTCTCCGTTCTTCCATGACCAAACTCCCGTTCTCTCTGGCCGTCGGCTGTTCGCTGCTGCTCACGGGCCCGCTCACCGCCTGCCGCGCCGCCGAGCCTGAACCCGGCCAGATCGCTGTCTCGGAGGCCAAGGCGCTCGAACAACTCCACTACACGCGCCACTCGCTCGACGACAGCATGTCCAACCGGCTGCTGCACACCTACATCGAGACGTACGACTTCAACCGGCTGTTCTTCACGCAGAGCGACATCAACGACTTCGAGAAAAAGTACGAGCACGAACTCGACGACGCCATCTGGCTGGGCGACCTCAAGCCCGCGCAGGTCATCTACGACCTGTACCTCAAGCGTGTGGAAGCCCGCGTCGCCAAGATCAAGACCCTGCTCGCCAGCGAGAAGTTTGACTTCAACGGCCACGGCACCATCGAGATCAGCCGCCAGAAGGCCCCCTGGCCCAAGGACGAGGAAGACGCCGACCACCTCTGGCACGACCGGATCGAGAACGAACTCCTGACCGAGCGCCTCGCCGAGACGCCGGCCGACAACAAGAAGCCCGCCAAGGCTCCCGAGTCCGCGACGATCACGCCGCCCGCCCCCGACAGCACGCCCAAGGACGACAAGCCGAAGCAGGACAACCCGCCGGCCGCCGCCGACGCCGACGCGGGCAAGAAGGAAACGCCTGAGCAGATCGTCGCCAAGCGCTACGACCGGCTGCTGCGCTCCCTGCACGAGCAGACCCGGGAGGACGTGGACAAGTTTTTCCTTAACTCTCTGGCGCAGTGCTACGACCCGCACAGCGAATACATGAGCCCGAGCGAGATGGAGAACTTCTCCATCAACATGCGCCTGTCGCTGACCGGCATCGGCGCGATCCTGCGCAAGGAGGACGAGTATTCCAAAATCGTCGAACTCATCGCCGGCGGCCCGGCCGCGGTCGAGGGGGAACTCAAGGTGGACGACAAGATCACCGCCGTCGCGCAGGGCAACGAACCCTTCGTGGACGTGGTCGACATGAAGCTCGACAAGGTCGTGGAGATGATCCGCGGCAAGAAGGGCAGCGTCGTGCGCCTCCAGGTCGTCCCTTCGGGCACGACCGACAACTCCAAGCGCAAGGTGATCGCCATCACCCGCGACGAGGTCAAGCTGACCGACCAGGAAGCGCGTGCGGAGATCATCGAGCACAAGCGCGACGACGGCCAGATCGACAAACTCGGCTGGATCACCCTGCCCGGCTTCTACGCGGACATGGAAGGCTCGCACGGCGTGGGTTCGCACCGCAAGAGCACCACGGCCGACGTGAAAGCGCTGTTGACCCGGCTCAACAAGGAAGGCGTCACCGGCCTCGTCATGGACCTGCGCCGCAACGGCGGCGGGTCGCTGGAGGAAGCGATCAACCTGACGGGCCTGTTCATCAAGAAGGGGCCGGTCGTGCAGTCCAAGGACTACAACAAGCAGATCCAGGTGCAGAGCGACAAGGACCCGTCAATCCTGTACAGCGGCCCGATGGTCGTGCTGACCAGCCACATCAGCGCGTCGGCGAGCGAGATCTTCGCGGGCGCGTTGCAGGACTACCAGCGCGCGGTGATCGTGGGCGACAAGAGCACCTTCGGCAAGGGCACGGTGCAGACGCTCCTGGAACTGGGCCGCTACATGTCGCCTTTTGGTTTCAAGCAGGCCGACGCCGGCGCGCTCAAGCTGACGATCCAGAAGTTCTACCGCCCCTCGGGCCAGAGCACGCAACTCAAGGGGGTGGAGAGCGACGTGGTGCTGCCGTCGCGCTACGCGCACCTGGAAGTGGGCGAGGACGCGCTGAAGTATCCCCTGCCCTTTGACGAGGTGAAGCCGGCCGACTACGAGAAATGGCCCGGCCCGTGGTTCGACCTCGGGGACCTGCGCACGAAGTCGGCCTCACGGGTGAAGCAGGAGCCGGAGTTCCGCTATCTCCAGCAGGACATCGACAAGATGGACGCGCGCATCAAGAGCAACACGCTCTCGCTCAACGAGGGGGATCGTCGTGCCGAGCGCGACACCGACAAGAAACGCGCGGAGGACATCAAAGCCGAGCGGTTGGCGCGGCACCAGACGATGCCGCCGACCTATGAACTGCCGCTGAGCGACGTGGACAAGCCGAAGCTGACGATGCTCTCGTCCAAGAAGGACAAGGACAAGACTGCGCAAGCCAAAGCGGACGCGAGCGACGCGGCCACCGAAGACGCGGCGGCAGACGATCTGGACGAGGAGAGCGCCAGCACGGCGAAAGCCGACGCCGTGGACCCGATCAAGGTCGAGTCGCTCAACGTTCTCGAGGACATGATCGAGCAGACCCGCGGCAAGAAGCTGGCGGTCAAGGGGCAAGATTAGCCAGCTGTTTTGTGTTTTTGGGACGGGGTTGCTTCTCTGAGGCAACCCCGTTTTGTCTGGTGAACCTGTGGTCCGGCACCGCCGTGTCAGCGGCCTCCAAACCGTCAGGACCCGTCTGGGACGACCGGCTGCTCCGCAGCCTGTTCAGAAGAGTGGTCCCAAGGCGATACGTTTCAGCGTTGCTCCCCCGAGGTAACTAGACCTTGTTAGACCATGGACCGCCCCATCAACCTCGCCAAAAAGCTCACCACCTTCTCCGACCACTGGTCGCCGCGCACGGTGGCGGAGTTCAACGGGCACGACGTGATGGTCGTCAAAGTGCAGGGCGAGTTCGTCTGGCACCAACATGACGACACCGACGACCTGTTTCTCGTGCTCCGCGGCACGCTCGACATCCAACTGCGCGACCGGGTCGTGACACTCGGACCCGGCGAGATGTTCATCGTGCCCCGCGGCGTCGAACACCGGCCCGTGGCGCGGGAGGAAGTGCACATGCTCCTCATCGAACCAACCGGCACGCCCAACACCGGCGACAAAACGACGGCCGTCGCGCGCAAGATGGCCTGAAGGCACGGCACTGTCCAAACGCGCCAGCTGCCAGAGCCATCTGACTGTAGGGCAGGCGCCCCGTCTGCCGCGTTTCGGGAAGCCGGAAGCTCTTTGCACGCTTCCCCTCCGTCGATTTCCAATCCGCGTCCCGTAACTCGGCAGGCGGGGCGCCTGCCCTACAGTCAACGGCTTGCCCCAGTCTGCTGCGCCTGCGCCTCGGCCTCGGCGAGGGCCGCTTGCGCCTCCTGATCGTCCGGCCGCAGGCGCAGGGCCGTGCGGAACTCCCGGATCGCCTCGTCCAGTTCGCCGGTGTTGACGAGGGCTTCGCCGAGGTCGCGGTGGGTCGCGGCGTGATCGGGCCGGACTGCCAGGGCCTGCCGGTACTGGTCCGCCGCCTCGTCCGCCAGCCCGCCCTGCGCGAGCAGCGCGCCCAGGTTGCGGTGCGCCATGAAGTGGTCCGGCCGCCGCGCCAGCGCGGCGCGGTACTCGGCCATCGCAGCCTCCGGCTTGTTCATCCGTGCGAGGGCGTTGCCAAGGTTGTTGTGAAGATCGGCGTCGCCGGGGTTGAGCTTCAACGCCTCCCGGTACTGGTCGACCGCTTCGTCCAGACGCCCCTGCCCGAACAGCGCCACCCCCAGGTTGTAGTGAAACATCGCGTTGTGCGGGTCGAGGGAAAGGGCCTCGCGCCATTGTGCCAGGGCGTCGTCCAGACGCTTCTGTTGGAAGAAGGCGGCACCCAGGTTGGCGTGAACGGCCGCTTGCGCGGGATTGAGCGTCAGGGCTTGCCGGTACTGGTCGACGGCTTCGTCCACGCGCCCTTTTTGCAGCAGCGCGTTGCCGAGGTCGGCGTGCGCCGAAACATGGCGTGGCTCCAGCCGGATGGCCTCGCGGTACTGCGCGATGGCGTCATCGGGCTTCCCCTGGTGCAGGAGTCCGTTGCCGAGGTTGTTGCGGCTTTTTGCGTCGCCGGGCGCGAGCCGCACCGCCGCCTCGTACCAGCGGACCGCCTCGTCGGCGAGCCCCCTTTGCAGCAGGACGTTGCCGAGGTTGTTGCAGCCTTCGAAATCGTCCGGGTTGATCGCCAACGCCTGCCGGTAGAAGCCGGCGGCCTCGTCGGGCTGGCCCTGGAGTTCGGCGGCGCGGCCGAGTTGGTCGCAGGCCGTCCAACAGCGGGCGTTCTTGGCCAGGGCGTCGTGCCAGAGTGTTTCCTGGTTCTGGTAAACCCGGGTCCGCTGCCAACTCGCCAGCCCCAGGATCAACAACAGCCCAGCCGCCACAAGCGTCCGGGCGGAGGGACTTCCCGGCGGCCGCCATGTCGCGATCCAAGCGCCGACGAGCGCCAAAGGTGCCATGCTGGCCAGGTAGACGAGGTGATCGGCCACAAAAGACAGGCGAAAGTAGCTGATCTCCACCACGCCCAACACCGGCAGGAGCGCCGCGACGAACACCCCGCC
>CAXTMD010000108.1:9435-11961 GCA_964245035.1 uncultured Chthoniobacterales bacterium | reverse complement strand
TCTCCGAGCCGTCCGCAGATTCTCCAGATGGACCGGCGGTTTACAGGCACGTTTACCAATCCATTCTTCGGACGCCTCGGAGAGGCGTCCCTACCCGTCGGTTTGGAACGCCGCTAGCGCGGCGGGAGATCAGAACCCGCTAGCTGCGGACGAGACACCAGCCGGTTCCACCTTCGCCGCCAAGTCCACCGCCGGCACAACCGGCCGCCAGCGTTGGAGCCGGCAGACGAGCAAAAACAACCAATATCGCCAGCGCACCGGCCACGGCGGGTCGGAGTGGCCGGCGACGAGCGAATTGATTGCCGGGATCATCTGCAACGGAGCCTTGCGTTCCATGAAGACGGCGAAGCTCGCGTTGTCGTAGAAGGCGAGCACCAGCCGTTGCAGGTTGGCCACGTTGCCGGCCAACCGCCGCGTGTACCGCCGCCGCTGGAGGAAAGTCAGCGCCGCGCCGCCGCGCCGGTGCGCGCGGACGATCTCCCGCGCCGCCAGCTTGGCCGAGAGCAGGGCGAGGAACACGCCCGTGGAAAACATCGGATCCAAAAAACACGCGGCGTCGCCCACCAGCACGAACCGCCGGCCGCAGAACGCCCGCGCCCGGTAGTTGTAGTCCGCCGCGGCGTGAAACGGCGACACGGGCACGGCGTCCTCCATCGCGCGGCCCAGCTTGTCCGACTCGGCGACGATCTGGCGAAACATCGCCTCGGGCTTGAGCCGCGCGGCGCGGGTCCGCTCGACCGTGGTCACCACGCCGACGCTGGTGCGTTCGGCGTCGAGCGGGATCAGCCAGGCCCAGCCGTCCGCGTGGCGGATGATGACGATGTTGCCGCCCGTCCGGCCAGACGCGCGTTTGACCCCGTGGAAGTGGCTGTAGATGGCCACCCGCTTGTTCAGGTCGGGGTTGGTGGGTGCGGTCTGGACCGGTTTGGCGAAAAGATGGTCGCGCCCGCTCGCATCCACAAGGTAGGCGCAACGCACGGTTTTCCCCGGCGCGCCGTCCTGGCTGCCGGTCGGTAGCAGCGAAACTTCGTAGCCGTCGCGGCTGCGCGCTTGCACGGCGGTTGCCCGGGTTTCCTGCCGTACGGTGCAACCGAGTTCGGCGGCGTGTTCGAGCAAAAGCTGGTCGAACCGCGACCGCTCAACCTGGAACGTGTAATCCAGGCCGGGCACGAGCCCCTTGGAAAACTCGACCTGCCGCGGCGGCACGCTGCGGTTGCCGACGTGGAACTCCGCGCCGTGCTTGGGCACGAAGCCCGCGCGTTCGACCTTTTCCCAGGCCCCCGTCTCGCGCAGGACCGCGTTGGCCACCGGCATCAGCGACTCGCCGATGTGGAAGCGCGGGAAACGTTCCTTTTCCACGATGAGCACCCGCAGGCCCGCCCGCGCGAGGTACGCTCCCGCCGTGCTGCCGGCGGGGCCGCCGCCGATGATGATCGCGTCGAAATCCAGGGATGTGCTCGGTACTGCCACTCGCCGGCAAGTTTTCCCGGAATCCGCCGCAAAGTCAAAAATTCTTGCCGGAACGGGTGCGTAGGCGGGTAGTATTTGGTGTGATAGCTAGATGAACAGCGTTTGACGTTGTGTAAACACGCTACTAATCTCCGCGCTTCATGGCAAATTCCACTAGTGCATTAAGCAAAATCGAAGAACTGCAAAGGCAGATCGAAACTCTCAAGCAACAAGCGGTCGAAGAGGTGAAGCAGAAGCTGGCGGAAGCGCGCCAAGCCGTGTCTCAACTAGAGAGCGAACTCGCCGAACTGACGGGCAAGCCGCGGGAAGAAGAGGAACCTCGTGCCCGCCGCGCCCGCCGGCCTTCGATCTCCGACGAACACCTGCGCGCTTTCGTGCTCAAGGCCATGGCCGACCACGGCAAACACGGCATGAACGCGAAAGAGTTGGCTGACAAGGTGGGACAGGATGCGTTGCGAGTGCGCAAGTTCATCAAAGGCAATCCCAAGCTGCTCAAGCGTCAGGGCAGCGGACCGGGCACGAAGTTTTTCCTGGCGTGATGTTTGGTTTATCGCCCCGCCAGTTGAAGCTAAATTTGCTAGTAGAACAGGCCGCGCAGCGGCCATTTGTCCTATAAGTTAGGGATGGCTCTCCGAGCCGGTTCCTAGATTTCTCTGGCAGGAACGTCCATCGACGGGCACGGTCATCCAATCCAAACTAGGGAGCGGCTCGAGAGCCATCCCTAACTTATAGGACGAACGCCTGCGGCGTCAGAGCTTTTCCGGCTCCGCGAGCAAGCGCGCGACGTGTGCGAGCAGGCGGCCCGCGCCGCCGCCATCGAGCGCACGATGGTCAAAGCTCAGCGTGACCTCCGCTTCCGTCATGGGCACGAACGCCCCTTTTTCCTCGTCCCAACTCGGCACGCGCTGACCGGCACCCAAGCCGAGCATGAGCGTCTCATCAGGCAACGGCAGCGGGGTCGCCCACGTCAGGCCGAAGGTGCCGAAATTCGTCACGGAGGCCGCCGCGTTGCCGTTCGCGCCGGGCGGAAGCTGGCGTTTGCGCGCGGCGACAACC
>CAXTMD010000108.1:0-9425 GCA_964245035.1 uncultured Chthoniobacterales bacterium | reverse complement strand
CGGTGAGCGAGGTGCCGTCTGCGTTGCGCAACACGGGCACCATCAGGCCATCGCCAACTTCCACCGCGAAGCCGATGTCAATCGACGCCGCCGGGACCAGCCGCTTGCCGATCAACCGGCTCGCCGCGGTGCGATCTTCGGCTAGGGCCAGCGCGAGCGCGCGAATAACATATAGCACGATGCCCGGCTTCGGGTCGGACTGATTTTTGCGGTGGGCGAGCAGCGCGTCGAGACCCACCGGTCGTCCCACCGTCGCCAGGGGACGCGCCCAACTCCGCCGCATCGCGTCGCCCACGGCTACACGCATGGCGGGGGCGGGTTCGGGCGAGCGGGTTTCGAGGTCAGCTAGGAACTTTTCCAGGTCATTGACGGTCACACGGCCGTTTGCCCCGGTACCCGCCAGACCGGCGAGATCCGCCGCCTGGAAGCCAAATTCGTTCAGCCGCGCCTTCATGCGCGGCGAGAGGAACCCCGCGCCGCCCAGCGCCGCCGGGACCGGCAACCCGCCTGTCGCGCCTGGACTACTGGTGCTGGGTGCCTTGGCGAAGGTCGGCGTGCGGGCCGCGCCGTCCGCCTCCGAGAGCAGCGGCACCGGCACGGGAGTTTCGTCGTGGTCGGCGGGTGCCGGCTGGCCGGGTTCGACCTCGGGCATGAGGTCGTCGCCACCGACTTCGGTTGGCTGGAGGCCGAGGCGGTCGATTTCCTCGGGCACGGCTTCGATATAGCCGAGGGTCGCACCGACGGCGTAGGTTTCCTTCGGCTCGGCTGTCAGTTCAACGATTTCACCCGCGCAGGGAGTGGTGACCTGCAAAAGCGCCTTGTTCGTCTCGACTTCGATGATCTCCTGATCGGCCGCGACGTGGTCGCCCTTTTGCACCGAAATGCTGACCACGGTGGCTTCGGCGATGGACTCGCCTAGCTGCGGCATGATGATCGGAACGCGCGTCGGGAACATGGAAAGAAGGGAGGAGGGCTAGAATTTAACGAGGTCGCGCACGGCGGCGACGATGGCCTTGGCGCCGGGCCGGTGCGCCTGCCAGAGCTGCGGGTGAAAGGGCACGGGCGTGTCGCGGGCGTTGAGCCGGCGCGGCGGGGCGTCGAGCAGGTGAAAACCCTCCTGCGCCACGCGTGAGACGACCTCGGCGGTCACGCCGCCCCACGGCATCGCCTCGCCGACGGCCAGCAGGCGGCCCGTGCGCGCGACGCTGGCGAGCAACGTCGCGGTGTCGAGCGGCTTGACGGTGCGCAGGTCCACGATCTCGATCTCGATGCCGTCGGTGGCGAGGGTCTCCGCCGCGGCGAGCGCTTCCTGGACGCTCGCGCTGTACGTGACCACACTCACGTCGCGGCCGGGCCGCGCGATCCGCGCCTTGCCGACGGGCAGTTCGGAGCGGTCGGTGGTGGGCAGCGCTGCCGCTTTCAGGTGATAGTAGAGCAGCTTGTGCTCGCAAAAGATCACCGGGTCGTCAATCTCAACGGCGGCGAGCAGGAGGTGATAAGCGTCCTCGACGGTGGCCGGGGTCATCACGGCCAGCCCCGGGTAGTGGGCATAGATCGCTTCCATGCTCTGCGAGTGGAACGGCCCGCCGCCCGCCGTGCCGCCGCTGGGCAGGCGCACGACCATGGGGCACGGCGTCTGCGTGCGCCAGAACTGCGTGGCGGCCTGGTTGACGATCTGGCTGAAGGCGACGCTCGAAAAATCGGCGAACTGCATTTCCACGATGGGCCGCATCCCCTCGATGGTGGCCCCGATGGCCATGCCAATCTGCGCGTCCTCGCTGATGGGTGAGTCCAACACTCGCCCCGGGTATTCTTTCGCCAAACCCTTCGTCGCCTTGAACGCGCCGCCGAACGTGGCCACGTCCTGCCCGTAGATGAACACGCGTTCGTCGCGCGCCAGCGCACGCGCCTGCGCCTCGCGGATGGCCTCTAAATAAGTCACGCTCATGGGAAAATACGGAGTGCGGAGTGCGGAGTGGCAGAAGGAGAGGATCAACCCTCCTCGGCCAGTTCGCGTGTGCTCAGCGCGGTCCAATCCTCGCGCGCCGGGTCGGGAGCGGCTTCGGATTGCGCGGTGGCGAGGGCGGCGTCGATCTGCGCAACCGCCTTGGCACGCCAGGCATCCAGGTCGGCCGTTTCCGCCCAGCCGCGCGTCAGGATCTGCTGCCGCGCCAGCTTGAAGCAATCGCCGCCGACCGCCGAGGCACGCAGGGCTGGGTCCATGTAGGACGCGTCGTCGTGCTCGCCGTGGCCGGTGAGACGCAAGAGGTTGGCGACCACCATTTGCGGGCCGTTGCCGGCGCGCGCTGCCGCGACGGCGTTGCCCACGGTGTCCAGGCATGCGCCAAGGTCCGTGCCGTCGACCGAGTGCCCCGCGAAGCCGTACCCAGTGGCGCGGTCCAGGAGGTCGTGGCACGCGTACTGCCGGCGTGTCGGGGTGGAGTAAGCGTACTGGTTGTTCGCCACGAGGACGACGAGCGGCAGCCGTTCGACCGCCGCCATGTTCATGCCTTCGTGGAACGCCCCGGTCGAAGTGCCGCCGTCACCGATGCACGTCGCGCCGACGACGCCGTCCAGTTGCCCGCGCAGCCGCCGGGCGACCAGCGCGCCCGCCACGACGGAGACCATCGTGCCCAGGTGGCTGACCATGGCAAAAAGTCCCTCGCGCGGGCGGCCGCGGTGGATGTTGCCGTCGTGCGCCCGCATGGGGCCTAGCGGCGAGCCGAGGTACGTGCGCAGGGAGTCGAGGATCGGTTCGCCGAACGCCAGTCGGCCGGCCATGTCGCGGATGAGGGGGCCGAAGAGATCGCCTTTGCGCAACGACACGCCGAGCGAGGCGCTGAACGCCTCCTGGCCGGTGCCGAGGAAGACGCCGCCGTTGATTTTACCGGCACGATAAAGGCTGGCGATTTTCTCCTCCAGGGTACGGGCAAGGAGCATCCAGCGGAAAGTTTCCAGGTAGAGAGAGCGACCCGACCCTAGGGCCGCCGACGCCTGGGCGGGGGGAGCGTCGGGAGCAACGGCAGGAACCATCGGGAGACTGTAGGCAGGCCGAAAGGGCAGGCAAGCGGAAAGGCAAAAGGCAGAAGTCCCACAACGGCAGCAAACCAGGACCCGCAGACCCCTTTCTGCACTTCTGCCTTTTGCCGGCTGACTTCCTGGCTTCTCGGGAATGGCTCCTGCTTCCCTCTCTGTAAAACCACGCGGCACGGTGCGTTTTTTCACCCGTGCAGGCCCATGCAAGCAGACACCGCTTACATCCAGAAACGCAGCGAACAGCTCTACCGCCACGAGCGCGTCACCCTGGCGCGCCGCAAGGACCGCATGTTCGCCGTCCTGCTCGCGCTCCAGTGGCTCGCCGGCATCGCCGTGGCGTCGTGGTGCGGTCCGCACACGCCGGTGCCGCACCTCGGCGTGGTGAGCGTCGAGATCCTCGCCGCCGCCGTGCTCGGGGGCGTGTTCGCGGGCGTGCCGCTGTTCTTCATCTTCCGGCGATCCCACTCGCCCCTCACCCGCCACGTCGTCGCCGTCGGGCAGATGCTTTTCTCCGCGCTGTTCATCCATCTCTCGGGCGGACGCACGGAAACCCACTTCCACATCTTCGGCTCGCTGGCGTTCCTGGCGTTCTACCGGGATTGGCGGGTGCTGGTCACCGCGTCGGTCGTGGTGGCGCTCGACCAGTTTTTACGCGGCACGTACTGGCCGCAGTCCATCTACGGGGCGCAGGCGGCTTCCTTTCACTGGCGCTGGCTCGAACACACGCTCTGGGTGGTCTTCGAGGATGCCTTCCTGATCTTTGGCTGCACGCGGGGTGACGACGCGATGCACGCGCTCGCCCGCACCCAGGCGGAGGTGGAGGATTCACGCTCCAGCGTGGAGCGCGCCGTCGGCGAACGCACCGCCCAGCTCGCCCAGAGCAACCGCGACCTGGCCCGTCAGAACAACGAACGCCAGCGCATCGAGCAGGAACTGCGCGCCGCCCAGAACGAACTGGAAGTCCGCGTGCGCGAACGCACCGCCGAACTCGGCGCGGCCAACCGCGCGCTCAAGCGCCAGATCGACGACGGCCGCCGCACGGAGGAGGAACTCGCCCGCGCCGTGCAGCGCCACCGCTTCACCAACGACAGCGTGCCCCAGATCGTCTGGACCGCCGCACCCGACGGCAAGATCGACTACTTCAACCGCCGCTTCCACGAGTACACGGGCCTGACCGTCGAGCAGGTGCGCGACGGCGGCTGGATCGAGGCGCTGCATCCCGACGACCGCAAAGGGCCGCTGGAGTCGATCCGGCAGGCGATCACCGAAGGCCGCGCGCACGAGACCGAGCTGCGCCTGCGCCGCGGCCAGGACGGCGCCTTCCGCTGGCACCTGAGCCGCGCCCTCCCGATGGGCGACGCCGACGACCAGATCGTCCAGTGGCTCGGGAGCGCCACGGACATCGACGACCAGAAGCGCGCCCGCGAGACGGCCCAGCGCAGCGAGCAGCGCTACCGCTCGCTCATCGCCGCCAGCGCGCAGATCGTCTGGCTGACCGACGCCGACTGCCGCATGACGCAGGACCTGCCCGAGTGGCGCGCGGCCACCGGTCAGACCTTCGAGCAGATGAGCGGCTACGGCTGGATGAACGCCGTCCACCCCGACGACCGCGAACACGCCGCCGACCTCTGGCGCTGGGCGCTGGAGACCCGCACGGTCTACGAGAACGAACACCGCCTGCGCATGGCCGACGGCTCCTACCGGCACTTCCTGACCCGCGGCGTGCCCGTGCTGGAGGCCGACGGCCGGGTGCGCGAGTGGATCGGCACGTCGGCGGACATCACCGGACGCAAGAGCGCCGAGGAAACCGTGCGCCGCGCGCAGGAAGACCTGGAAGCGCGCGTCAAGGACCGTACCGCCCAACTCACCGAGACCAACCGCGTGCTCCACCAGCAGGTCATCGAGCGCCAGCAGATCGAGGCCGAACTCGCCGAGGCGCGCGACGGCGCCCTGCGCAGCGCCACGCTCAAGAGCCAGTTCCTGGCCAACATGTCTCACGAAATCCGCACGCCCATGAACGGCGTCATCGGCATGACGAGCCTGCTGCTGGACACGCCCGTCACCGAGGAGCAGCGCGAGTACATCGAGACGATCCGCACCTCGGGCGATTCGCTGCTGGCCATCATCAACGACATCCTGGATTTCTCCAAGATCGAGGCCGGCAAGCTCGACTTCGAGGAACTGGACCTCGACGTGCAGGCCACCGTGGAGGGAGCCATCGACCTGCTCGCCGAAAAGGCGCAAGCCAAGGGCCTCGACCTCGCCTGCCACGTGCTGGAGGACGTGCCGCGCCAACTGCGCGGCGACCCGGGCCGGCTGCGGCAGGTGCTGGTCAACCTGGTGGGCAACGCGATCAAATTCACGCCCAAGGGCAAGGTGTTGGTCCACGTCGCCAAGTTGCAGGAAACCCCGCGCGACGCGCAGATCTGCGTGCAGGTGTCCGACACCGGCATCGGCCTGAGCGAGGAAGGGGCGCGCGGGCTGTTCCAGCCCTTCGTGCAGGCGGACGGTTCCATGACGCGTAAGTTCGGCGGCACGGGGTTGGGGCTGGCGATTTCCAAGCAGTTGGTCGAACTGATGGGCGGTCAGATCGGCGTGGAGAGCGCGCCGGGAGAGGGGAGCACGTTCTGGTTCACGGTGCTGTTGCCCAAGCAGCCGATCCTGCTGGTGGACGAGGAAGGCGCGCCGGAGCCGCCGCCGCCGAGCTTTGCCGGGGTGCGCACGCTCATCGCTGGCTCCAGCGGCACGGGCGAGGTGTTGCGCGAACAGCTCTCGTCCTGGGGCATGGAAATCCTCGCCCACACCGACGGCAAGGACGCGCTCGCCGCGCTCAAGAAGACGGCGGCCGACGGCAAGCCGTGCGGCTTCGTGTTGGCGGACATGAGCCTGCCGGGCCTGGACGGGCCGGCGCTGGCGGCGGCGATCAAGGACGACCCGACCCTGGCCCCGGCACGGGTGATCATTCTCCTGGCTCCCGGGCAAAAGGCGAACTTCACCACGGGCGGGCGCAACGACGTGGCCGCGTGCCTGCACAAACCGGTCAAACGCTCCGCCCTGCGCGACCTGTTCAGCCAGCTGCTCGCCGCCCGGGCCAGCCAGCCGGTCCAGCGGCACACGCGGCGGGTCCCGGTGGCACCCCGCCCGGCCAAGGGCAAGGGCAAGCACATCCTCGTGGCCGAGGACAACCACGTGAACCAAAAGGTGGTCATCCGCCAGTTGCAAAAGATCGGTTACCGCGCCGACGCCGTGGCCAACGGCCAGGAAGCGCTCGAAGCGACGGCCAAGGTGGCCTACGACCTCGTGTTGATGGATTGCCAGATGCCCGAGATGGACGGCTTCGGGGCGACCAGGGAAATCCGCCGCCGCGAGAACAGCAACGGGATGCACACGCCCATCATCGCCCTGACCGCCAACGCACTCGAAGGCGACCGCGAGCGCTGCCTGGCCGCCGGCATGGATGATTACATGAGCAAGCCGCTCAAGATCGAGGATCTCCAGGCGATGCTCGAGCGTTGGACCACGGCCAGGGACGACGCTCCTGCCGACAAGCAGCCGCTGCCCACGGCGGCGTGATGGGCGATCTTACCGGCGGGCGGGCAGGTCCACCTTGTCGTAAATTTCTGCGAGGGAGAGTTCCACTTCGACGCTGGCGAACACCAACCGGTCGGCAGGTCGGGAGTAGCCGGTCGGCACCCAGCCGCCGTCCTGCAACGTGTAATGCTCGACGCGCATGCGCTCGGCGGCCACAAGGACGTAGTCGGTCAGGGAGGCCAGCCGCTGGTAGAAAAGAAACTTGTCGCCGCGGTCGTAGGCTTCCGTGCTCGGGGAGAGCACCTCGACGATGACCTGCGGGTTGAGCAGGCTGACAGGAGCGTGGGTCGGCTCGTAGCGCGGTTCGCCGCAGAGAGCGACCACGTCAGGATAGGTATAGATCCTGCCTGGGTCGGCGGCCACGCTCAGGTCGGAGTTGAACACCCGGCAAGGGCGTCCGCGGAATTGGAGGCTGAGGCTGGCGTTGATGTTGGAAGCGATGAGGACGTGGTTGGGAGCCGCGCCGCCCATCAGGGATGGCGGGACGCCGCTGCCTTCACCCATCGGGAAGATTTCGCCGTGGATGTACTGGCTCTTGTAGGGCGAGCGTTCTTCGAGCAGGAAGTATTCTTCCGGGGTGAAGTAGCGTTTGGGCAGCGCGCTCATAGGTGGTCAGGGAAAGTGACGCGACGGTAGATTTGCGCGAGGGTCAGCTCGACATCCAGCGAGCGCAGCGGCACGCGGTCGGCGGACCGGTGGTACTCCGTCATCGTCCACGAGCCGTCGCGCTGACGAGCGAGATGTTCGACGTACATCGTCTTTGTGGCAACAAGCACGTAGTCAGTCAGAGAGCCGAGCGTGCGGTAACGTCGGAATTTTTCGCCCCGATCAAAGACTTCAGTGGAAGGGGAAAGAACTTCAAAAATCACCTGTGGGTTCAGGAGCATGGCCGGCCGGGAGGAACGGTCGTATTGTGCCTCGCCGCAAAGAGCGGCCACGTCAGGGTAGGTGTACATCTCCGCCTCGGCGGCCTTCACACGCACCTCGGAGGTGTGGGACTTGCAAGGACGCTCGCCAAAGAGGGTTTTGAGTGCAAAATCGATGTTGGTCACGATGTCATTGTGCTCGGGTTCAGTCCCGGCCATCGCGTAAATCTCTCCAGAGATGTACTGGCTTCGGTACTCGGCGCGGTTCTCCAGCGTGAGATATTCCTCCGGCGTGAAGTAACGTCTGGGCAGCGCGCTCATGATGCCAAACATTAAACGCCCCGTCGCGTCTGTTGGCAAACCCGCTCACGGCACGCCCGCACGCTCGCTGTGCAGACGCTCGCTCTTGCCGAAGCTCTCCGCCACGCTCGGGCCGTCACCGTGCGCGCCGTGGCCGGTGGCCTGCGCGGCCTCGTCCACCGCGTCGGGACCCGCCGACGGGTTGGCAGTACCCATGAGATCATTGCCGACGGCCGTTTCGCGCTCGCGCTTGGCCATGCGCACGGCCACCAGCTTGCTGACGCCGGCCTCCTCCATCGTCACGCCGTAGAGCACGTCGGCGCGCGCGATGGTGCGCTTGTTGTGCGTGATCACCACGAACTGACTCTGGCTCACGAACCGGTCGAGGATCTTCAAGAAGCGCGCGATGTTGGACTCGTCCAGCGGCGCGTCCATCTCGTCGAGCACGCAGAACGGGCTCGGCTTGACCATGTAGACCGCGAACAGCAGGGCCACGGCGGTCATCGTCTTCTCGCCGCCGGACATCAGCGTCACGCTTTGGAGCTGTTTGCCGGGCGGACGCGCGATGATGTCGATGCCGCACTCCAGCGGGTCTTCCTCGTTGGCGAGCAAAAGATTGGCTTTGCCGCCGCCGAAGAGTTCGGTGAACATCTCCTGGAAGTTCACCCGCACCCGCTCGAACGTCTCCGCGAAGAGGTCGCGGCTCGTCGCGTTGATCTTGGCGATGATGGCAAGGAGTTCCTTCTTGGCGGCGACGAGGTCGGCGTTCTGGGTTTCGAGGAAGGTGTGGCGTTCCTCCAGCGCCTCGTACTCGGCGATGGCGTCGGCGTTGACCGCACCCATGCCGTCGAGCTTTTCGCGCACGGCGCGCACGAGACCTTCCACGCGCGTCCAGTCGGCCTCCGCGCCGGACTGCTCGATTGAACGCTGGTAGAGGTCGAGGAACGCGTGCGGCTCGGGGGTGAACGTCCGCAGATCCACGGCGAACCGTTCGCCGACGTGGGCAAGCAGGTTTTCCTGCCGCAGGCGCAGCTGCGCCTCGCGGACCTCGTGGCTCGCGCGGCGGTCGTGCCAGCCGGTGAGCGACTGGCGGCGGGCGCGCAGGTCATTTTCCAGGGAATCGGCGGCGACGGCGGCCTCGGCGTGTTCGTCGCGGCGGGCGGCGATGACCTGATCCGCGGTGGCGAGGTTGGCGGTGGCGAAGTCGATCTCGGCGTCGAGCGCGGCGAGGTCGGTGCCGTAGCGGGCGAGGCGGCGGCCGTGTTCGTCCAGTTCGCGGCGGCGGCGCTCGATGAGTTCGGCCAACTCGGTGCGGCGGGCGTCCATCGGCTGACGCTGGCGGCGCAGGCTCTCGTGGCGGTTTTGCTCGGTGGCAACCTGGAGGCGGATCTCGTTGAGAGCTTCGGTGAGGGTGTTCTCCTGAGCGCGGGCCGTTTCGGTCGTTTCGGCGGCGGCGGTGCGTTCGCCTTGGTGGCGTTCGAGCAGCGCCGCGGCGTCGGCGAGGCGTTTTTCGGCCCCGCCGACTCCCTCGCGTGCGGTCTGGCTGCGACGCTCGGCATCGGCTTGTTCCCGGGAGAGGTTCTGCGCGCGGGCGGCGAGTTCTTTGACCTCGCGCTCGGTGAGGGCCAACTG
>CAXTMD010000107.1:0-11993 GCA_964245035.1 uncultured Chthoniobacterales bacterium | reverse complement strand
CCCGCAAACCCACCGCCACTCCGAGGACGGCGAGGGCGGACAGCGCGTTCAGGTAGATCGGGAAGCGCAGCGTGGTCCCCTGGACGAAGTGGGTGCCGAACAACCGGTTGAGGAAACCCGGATCGTACACGGCCCCTCCCACCAGCATCGCCACGACGAAACCGAGCGACTGCCAGCGCATCACTTGATCGAGGACGCGCGGCCACTCGTGCTCGCGTCCACGCTCGGCGAGCGAGTCAAACACCAACGCCTCGTCGGCCCCGCTGGCCATGCCCTCGGCCGCGCCCGAGCGCAGGCGGTTGGCCAGGCAGCACCCGAACAGCGCCGCGCCGCCGTTGCGCGGAGCCACGCACAGCAGACCCATTTCCACGACCATCGACGCCGCCGCCGCGACCACCAGCGGGCGGCGGCCGATGCGGTCGGCGAGCACCCCGGCGGGCAGGTCCACGGCGACGATGGCCAGCGCCCAGGCGAAGTTCAGGAGGGTGTACTGCGTGGCGCTCAGTCCGAGGTCCAGGAAAAACACGGCCAGGACAGGGTAGTAGAACCGCGCGTTGAAGAGCACGCGGAACCACACGAAGCGCCGCCAGTTGCGGTCGGCGGTAGTGTCCACGTCGGGAGCGGGGGCGGGGACTGGCACGAGGAAAAGGGACCAACGTGTCAGTTCCGCAGACAAACAGAAGCGAAATCACACCCGGCCTGATCCGGATGTTCAGGGCCGGATGATGCCCGAAGCCATCCTTCGGGAAAACCGTGCTGCTCCGCCGTTTTTCAGAGGACGCTCGACCCAAAACAGACAGCTTTTGGCATGCAATATGACAGCTAGACCAAAAAATATGACAACTTTTCCCTTGCGCACCCTGTTCACAGCCTTATGGTGAGACGAACACAACGCAAATCTGTTATGACAACATTGAATGTTCACCAAACTGCTCGGGTGGGTCAAAACCCTGATGCCGCCAAGCACTACCTGTTTGCCAGTGACTTCGACCAGACGCTGAGCTTCAACGACTCCGGCGTCGTGCTGAGCGAGATGCTCGGCCTGCGAGACTTTCACGAGAAGGTGGCCGGACTGGCCAAGGTCAACCTCGTCCAGCAGGGAGCGGAGTTGACCTACCTGCTGCGCCACGATCCTCACTACCGCGGGGTGCGGCGTGAGCACCTCGTCGAGACTGGCAAACGCGTGCGCCTCAAGCAAAACGTCAACCTGCTGGCCGAGTTCCTGCGCCGCGGGGTGGAAGACCACCGGTTTACCTTTTGCGTGATCTCGGCCTCGCCGCGCGTGGTCGTGCAATCCGCCCTGGAAGGCATCGTGCCGCCCGAGAACGTCTTCGGCACGGAACTGGACTTCGACGAGGGCACCGGCGAAATCTGCGCCGTGCGGCGCGTGCCGGCCGGCTACGGCAAGGTGGCGCTGCTCCAGGAACTCGAAGCGCGCCTGCACATCCGTCCGGACTACACGGTCTACGTAGGGGACGGTTCGTCGGACATGCACGTCATGCAGCACGTCAACAGCGTGGATGGCCTGACCATCGCCGTGTCCGAGACCAAGAGCGTCGGGCGCATCGCCAAGCGCTCAGTCCTCAGCGACAACGCGCTGAGCGTGCTCGTACCCATCCTGGAGGACATCGTCGGCTGGGACACCGCGCAAATCCGCGAGGTGTTCGCCTCCTACGGGCTGGCCTTGCAAGCGTGGGACAAGATCCGCACCGACTGGCTGACCTTCCACGAACCCGACACGCAAACGGCGGTGGACGAATCCGCGCCGCAGCTGGAAATCCTGGCGGCTTAAAAGGGAGGGCAACACCCATGGATCACACCCTTTTTCGGGAATGCCTCGGCTGGGTGGCCGCGGCGAGTTTCGCCTCGTCCTACCTTTGCAAAACCCAGACCGCCCTGCGCCGTGCGCAGGCGGCCGGGGCGCTGCTCTGGGTGGGCTACGGCGTGATGACCGGTTCGCTGCCGGTGGTCGTCACCAACGTCGCCGTGGCGTTCATGGCCGTGGCCTACCCGCTCCTGCGCCGCCGCTGGGAAACTCCGGTGCTGCCGGTGACCGAGCCGGTCAAGCAGTCACTCGCCGCGCAGCAGTTCGGCCCAGCCTGAGGGCCGGCCATTTCACCATTTCTTTATGAATCCTCTTTTCAACCCGCTCGGAATGCCCGGCTTCGGCTGGGCTCTGCTGATCGCCAGCCTACGGCAACACGCCCGCACGCAGCACCAGCGGCAAAACAAACGTTCCTAGTCGGCGCAAGCGCGCCCAGACTGGACGAACAGGGGCGGCTCCGGGGGGAAGCCGTCCCTGTTTCATTTTGGGGTATCGCCAGGAGTCATGAATTTCGCTCCTTGGCTCGAAGCATGCTCTATGGCCTGGGAAGAGCATTCCATCCGGCGAGAGCACTCGCTCGCCCATCCCCCCAGAAAATGTTCATCTCGAAAGGTTTGATCCCTTTCCAGCGTGTGTCCGCATCCGCGTGGCGCTGGGTGTGCCGAGCCGTCGCCTGGTGGACGGTGCTGGTCTTGCTTCCCCATCCAGCGTGCGGACTGGACCCGAACCGGGCGCTGACCCAGTACGCGACCAAACACTGGGACTCGGAGGACGGGCTGCCCTTTGACAACATCCTCTGTCTCGCCCAGGACCACACCGGCTATCTCTGGCTTGGCACCAGGGAGGGCTTGATCCGCTTCGACGGGGTGCGCGCCCAGGCCATCGACGGCCGCACCGATCCCGCGCTGGGTAACTACGGGCTTTTCAGCGTCTTGGAGGATGCCCGTTCGCCCGATCTGATGATCCTGGCCAACACCAATGGCCTCCACTACTTTGCCCACGGCAAAGCCCAGGCCACCCTCCCCAACGCCCCAGCCGGCCAGATCCTGCTCCAGGACCCGGCAGACGGAGCCCTCTGGGTCAAGACCACGCATGGCTTGTTTCACGTGTCCCTGGGCGGAGCGGTCACGGGTCCGCTCGAACACGCCTCCGGCTGGCCGGTCGATGCCATCCACGCGGTTTGCCGCGACGGAGGCGGGCAGCTCTGGGTTGGCACGGACCGGGGACTATACCGGCAGCGCGCGCAGGGCAGCGCCCAGTGGTTTGACCAGCTCCCGGTGCTCGCGGGCAAAAGCGTGGACCACCTGCTCCCGGCCCGGTGCGGCGGGCTCTGGATCGGCTCGCACGATGCCGGCGTCGGCCGGTTGGGCAGCGAGGGCGTGTTCACCCCGGCCCCGGTCCTGGTCGGCCCGACCGTGAACACCATGCTCGAAGACCACACCGGCACACTTTGGGTCGGCACGGCGGGCCAAGGTCTTTGCCGGATCGGCGCAGGAGACCCGCCGAAGACAGAGATCTACGCCGCCGAAGCGGGCTTGCTCAGCAACGAGGTGACCAGCCTCTGCGAAGACCGCGAGGGCAACCTGTGGATCGCCACCCCGCGAGGGTTGCAGGTGCTGCACGACGCGCTTTTCGTTGATTTCGGCCGGCCCGAGAAGATGGCCGGCGAAGACGTGCACACCGTCTTCGCCGACGGGAGCGGCACGTTGTGGGTCGGCCACGAGGAGGGTTTGAGCACGATTGATCTCGTCAGTGGGGTGGTGAGCAACTTTCCGCTCGCCGGGGCGGGCCGCCGGGCCGGCAACGACGCGGTGCTGTGCGTCGGCCCGGGAGCGGACAAGGAGAGCCTGCTGGCCGGCACGCGCGCCGGCCTGCTGGCCTGGCAGCACGGCGCGCTGCGGCCGTTCCCGGTGCAGGAGGACCTCGACCGCAGCGTCGTCAGCGCGCTCTGCCCGGACGCGACCGGGAACCACTGGGTCGGCACGGACAACGGCTTGTATCGACTGCGGGGGCACCAAGTGCTCGCCCACCTGACCACCGCCAGCGGGTTGGTCAACAGCCACGTCGGGGCGCTGCACCCCGACGGCGCCGGCGGACTCTGGATCGGCACGGACGGCGGGCTCAACCACCTGGACGCCGACGGGCAGATCGCCGAGGTCACCTGCGCACGCACGCACAAAAGCCTGGGCACGGTCTTCGCGTTCTACGCGCGACCGGGCGACGCGGACGGCTTTTACGTCGGGACCCAGGAGGGATTGTACCGGCTGCGCAACGCTGGCGGCGAGGGGCGTCTCACCCGCTGCACGGCCCGTGACGGCACGCTGGATTGCGCCGTCACGGGCATCGTCGGCGACGAGCAGGGCAACCTCTGGCTGAGTTCCAGCGGCGGGGTCCTGCGGCTGGCCGGAGCCGCTCTCGAGCAGTTCGACCGGACGGGGTCGCCCCTGACCTGCCAGGTCTACGGCACGGCGGACGGACTCCGCTCCCCGGCGAGCGCCGGGGGCTCGCAGCCGGTCAGTTGCCGCGACGGGCAGGGTCGGCTCTGGTTCGCCACGGCGCGCGGCGTCGCCGGGGTCACCCCGCTGCGGCAGGGCATGCTCCGCGCACCCCCTCCGGTCCGGATCGAGGAACTGCTGGCCGACGGACGGGCGGAGAACATCGACGGCCGCCAGAACGACGCCCTTCCCGCCGAACTGGCCGCCGGCACGCGCAAGGTGGGCTTTCGCTACACGGCGCTGAGCCTCGCCAGTCCGGAAGCCTGCCACTTCCGCTACCGGCTCGACGGCTTTGACGCCGGTTGGAACGAGGCCGGATCGGAGCGGGTGGCCTCCTACACCAACCTGCCGCCCGGCCATTACATCTTCCGGGTTCAAGCCACGAACACGGACGGGGTCTGGACGCGGGTGGACGCCGGCTTGGCGTTCCGTCTGCGTCCCTTCTTTTACCAGACGAGTTGGTTCTGGTGCTTGGTGGCCGCGGGGAGCCTCGGGCTGGTCTGGGCGACGATCTACGGGTGGCGTCAGCGCTGGAAACACCGCCTCGCCCGCACGGAGGCCGACCTGCGCGAGCGCACCCGGCACCAGGCCGTCCTCCACCAGGCAAAGGAGGATGCCGACCTGGCCCGCGCCAACGCCGAACAGGCCAAGGAGCAGGCCGAGGTGGCCCGCGCGGCGGCGGAGCAGGCCAACCTGGCCAAGAGCGAGTTTCTCAGCCGCGTGTCGCACGAACTGCGCACCCCGCTGAACGCCATCCTGGGCTTCGGCCAGTTACTCGAACTCAGCGACCTGACGGCGGAGGACCGCACCAGCGTCGGCCACCTGCTCAAGGGCGGCCGCCACCTGCTGAGCCTGATCGACGAGGTTCTCGACCTAGCCCGGGCGGAGTCGGGCCATCTGAGCCTCGCCTGCAACCGGGTCGATCTCCCCAGCCTGGCGCGCGAATGCGTCCAGCTGGTCGCGCGACTGGCGCAACCGCGCCGGGTCACCTGCGAGGTGCAAGTGGACGGCGACCTGCCCGCGGTCTGGTCCGACGAACAGCGCCTGCGGCAGACCCTGATCAACCTGCTGTCCAACGCCATCAAGTACAACCGCGAGGGCGGCTCGGTGGTGCTCCGCGGCCGGTCGGTCTCGCCGGACCGGGTGCGGATCGAGATCAGCGACACGGGAGCCGGCATCTCCGCGGAAGGTCTCGCCAAGCTCTTCGTCCCGTTTGAGCGGCTGGACCAGGCTTATGGCGACGTGCAAGGCACGGGGTTGGGGCTGGTGATCTCGCGCCGGCTGGTCGAAGCGCTGGGCGGCACGCTCGGCGTGGAGAGTCAGCCAGGCCGTGGCAGCACGTTTTGGATCGAACTGCCGACCTCCACCCCGCAATGCCGCGCGTCCGAGGGGGCGTTTCCGCTGGCCCCTGCCGCGGCGGCCGACGTGCCCCCCGGACAGCAGATCCGGCTGCTGTGCATCGACGACTCCGCTTCCAACCTCCAACTGGTCGAGTCCCTGCTCGCACGCCACCGGCCCGACTGGAAGTTCTCGTCCGCGCAGGACGGCCCGTCCGGTCTCGAAGCGGCGGAGAGTCTCCTGCCCGACCTGATCCTGCTTGACCTGCAACTGCCCGGCATGACGGGCGACGCGGTGTTGGCCGCGTTGCGCCAGAACCCGGTGACGAACCACCTCCCGGTCATCATGGTCAGCGCCGACGCCACGGCGCAAAGCCGGGAGCGCCTGCTCGCCGCCGGGGCCGACGGCTACGTCACGAAGCCGTTCGATCTGAACATGCTGGTGGAACTGGTCGACCGTTCCTGCGCGAGGCGGTCGTGAGGGGCGCGACCAGGCGCTGTTTCTTCACGGCCGCGCGGGGGCGGCCGTCCCTAAGGCGGGGACGCGGCGGCTGAACCGCCACTTGGCCAGCGCATACAGCGGCACACCCAGGGCCGCGGTCACCAGCGAGAACAGCGCCGCCGGCACGGGTCCCACGTGGTCGGTCCGCGCCGTCCACAAGGCAAACACCACCAGCACCGCTGGCCCGCCCCCCAGGGCGACCGCCACCCACGTCGGCCCCGGCACGCGGAAGGGACGCGGCAGGTCCGGCTCGCTGAAGCGCAGCTTGACCAGCGCCACAAACTCCAGCAGCACGCTCAGACCCCAGAGCGAGATGTCGACCGTGATGAGCTTGTCGAACTTCAGCCCCAGCGCCAGCGACCAGCCCAGTGCGCACAAGAGCAGCGACACCCACGGCACGCCGTTGGGCAGGCGACGCGTGAGCACCCGGGGCAGCAGGCCGTCGCAGGCCATGGCGTAGGGCAGCCGCGTGTAGCTGAGGGTCAGCGAGTTGAAGTTGCCCAGGCTGTCGAGCGAGGCGGTCAAAGTGAGCGCCAGCGCCAGCGGGTAGCCGACGAGACCCTGCGCGGCGTCCACCCAGGCCCCCGTCGAGAACTGGTCGGGCGCGATGCCGGCAAACCACACCGCCGCGATGGGCAGCAGGTAGGTGGCCATCGTCATGAGCACGGCGATGACCATCACGCGCGGGTAGGTGCGCTGCGGCTCCGCCACCTCGCCGGCGACCGTCGAGGCGTTGTCCCAGCCCATGTAGTTCCACAGCGCCACGAGCACGCCCGCCGCCAGATCGGCGTGGCCCTCGGCCGGCTTCAGCGTGGCCAAGCCGGTCTGCGTGCCCCGCCAGATGGCGGCGGCGATGAGGACCAGAAAGGGCGAGAGGCCGACGATCCACATGAACACCGAGCCGTTGCCCACCGCCACCGCTCCGCGCAGGTTCCAGAGCGTCGCGACCACGATCACCGCCAGTTCGATGAACACCTCGCGGTGCCCGACTTGGAGGAACGGCCCCCAGTTGCTGAAATGCTCCAGGTAGGAGACGAAGAGCGTCGGGTAGATGGCCATGTCGAAGACCGACGCCGCCAGCGACAGCCACGCCTCCTGGAAACCCCAGAAAGGCCCGAGCGCCCGTCGCACCCAGGCGTAGAAGCCGCCTTCTTCGGGGATGGCGGCGGCCAGTTCGCCGATCATCAGCGCCGTGGGCATGCTCCAGACAAACGGCGTGGCAAAGAGGATGAACAGCGCCCAGCCGTAGCCGGCGTCGCCGATGACTTCCTCTAGGCCGTAGGGGCCGCCGGAAACCATGAAGTAAACGGTGGCAAGCAGCGGCAGCAGCCGCAGCTTGCGCCGGGAGGCGTTGGCTGGGAATGCGGGTGAGTCCATGAGCGGGCGGGATCATATGCAAATGTCCGCGTAAAGAAAGACTCAAACCCTGCGAATTTTCCCGCCGATCATCCCCGGTTTGGCGCGGGCGGACAGCGGGTTCTTGCACTCAGGCAAGAGCGTCGCTTTGTGAAGCGCGGAGAAGTCCTTGCCTTCAGCCTCGGCGGCGTGGAAATGATCATCCATCTCGCCGGACACAACACCGCAGGAGGGTTCTCTCATCCATGACCGACCATGACACCATGGAACCCGGCGGCCTCGATCCCGGGATGTTTCTGACCACCGGGGCTCGACTGCTCGCCGGCCGCCGGTGGCAGCACCTCACCGCCCAGGTGGTGGCCAAGCCTTCCGAACTCGCCCCGGTCACGGTGGCCTCCGTGCCGCAGACGCAGCTCATCCTCCTACTTTCCGGCTCGCTGGACATGACGCTGCACACCCGCGACGGCCGCCCGCGGTGCTACCACACGCCGCCCGGCACGCTGTACCTCACCGCGGCCAACCAGCCAGACTACGAGATGGCCTGGCGCAATGTGTCGCCCGAACCGGTCCGCACCGTCGAGCTTTACTTGGACAACGATCTGCTCGCGCAAACCGCCGCCGCGGACGCGGGGATCGACTTCGCCCGGGTCGAATTGCACGACGGCACCGGCCTAGATGACCCGTTGCTGCGCCAGCTCGTCCGCGCCATCGCTCAAGAACTGCCCCGGCCCGAGTCGCAGAACGAGCTTTACGCCGACACGGCGGCGCGGATGCTCGCCATGCAACTGGTGCGCAGCCACGCCACCGTCAACCCCAGGGAGAGCGTGCGAGCCGGCACGGTGCCGCCGCGCACCCTGCGTCGGCTGGCGGACCACGTGCGGGCGCGGCTCTCCGGCCCGATCACTCTGAACGAACTGGCCGCCGTGGCGGGCCTGAGCCCGTACCATTTCGCCCGCGTGTTCCGGCGCACGACCGGGCAGAGTCCCAACGCCTACGTCATCGCCCAGCGGCTTGCTCGCGCCGCGCACCTGTTGCGTCGCACGCGGCTGTCGGTCGCCCAAGTGGCCGGCGAGGTCGGCTACGAGAATGTGCGGCACTTCGCGCGATTGTTCCGGCGTCAGGTGGGCTGTTCGCCGGCAGAGTACGTCCGGCAACGGCTGCGCTGACGGTCGGCAAGATTCCGCACCACCAGCGCAGGATCGCGGACGCGCGTTTGGCTGCCTGGCGACGCTTTTCTCCGTGAGGGGTGCACTCCCGGTTTCGACCACCGAGACAGGGTTCGTGGAAGCGCCCTGCCAGAACATCAAACCACCTCGATTTATGCCACTTGATTCCTACGTGACCCTGGGCCGTTCGGGCCTGCGGGTCAGTCCATTCTGCTTGGGTTGCATGAGCTTCGGCGAAGACCTCGGCTGGGGTTCCAGCGTCGCAGACTCCGAGGCCCTCCTCGCCCGCTACCTCGACGAGGGCGGCAACTTCCTCGACACGGCCAACATCTACACGCGCGGCCATTCCGAGAAGATCATCGGCGACTTCTTGCGCGGGCGCGGCAGCCGGGAGCGCACCGTCATCGCCACCAAGTTTTTCTGCAATCTCTTCGCCGGCAACCCCAACGGGGGTGGGGCGAGCCGCAAAGCGATCCTCGCGCAGTGCGAAGAGAGCCTGCGCCGGCTGCAAACGGACTACATCGACCTGTACTACCTGCACAACTGGGACCGCTTCACGCCCGTGGAGGAAACCATGAGCGCGCTCGAAGACCTCGTCCGCGCCGGCAAGGTGCGCTACCTGGGCTTCTCGGACACGCCGGCCTGGAAAGTGACGCAGGCGCAAATGATCGCGCACTTCCGCGGCTGGGCACCACTCGTCGCGCTGCAGATCGAATACTCCCTGAGCGAGCGCACGGTCGAAGGTGAACTCGTCCCGATGGCGCAGGAACTCGGCTTGGGCGTGCTGCCGTGGAGTCCGTTGCGCATGGGCGTGCTCTCGGGCAAGTACACGCGCCAGAACGGCGAGAAGCTCTCGGCCCGCAGCGCCTACGTCGGCGAGATCCGCGAGCAGGACTACGCCATCATCGACGCCTTGCAGACCGTCGCCCGGGAACTCGGCCGCGACGTGTCCGCCGTGGCCCTCGCGTGGGTACAAAACCGGCCGGGCGTCGCCTCCACCATCATCGGCGCGCGGACCCTCGATCACCTCGAAGCCAACCTCCAGGCGCTGGAACTGAAACTGTCGCCCGAGCAGGCCGCGATGCTGGATGCCGCTTCCCAGCCGACGCTCAACTTCCCGGCCGACTTCAACGCAAAACTGTCCCCGAACTTTTCGCACGCGGGCGCGACCGTCAACGGCGTGCCCAGCAAGGCCGGGGGCAACGTCCCCAAGAACGACTCGGAACGTCACTGAACCTTTGCGCACGTCCGTGGCACCAGGAAGGCCACGGTCCCAAAAAGCACAAGATCGTGGACGCCGAAGTCGCCATGCGCTGCGAATCCGGTGAAACCACAGCCCTGAAATCAAGATCGACCGACATGCCAAAGAACTCCGCTGACTCCTCTTCCGACAACGCTCCCGTCTGGTTCATCACCGGCTGTTCTACCGGCTTCGGTCTGGAACTCGCCAAGCTGGTGCTCGCGCGCGGCTGGCGGGCCGTCGTGACCGCCCGCAAACCCGAGGCGCTCGCCGACCTCGTCGCCGGGCACGAAGACCACGCCCTGGCGCTGGAACTCGACGTGACCAAATCCGCCGACATCGAGGGAGCTGTCGCGGCCGCCGAAGCGCGCTTCGGCCGGGTCGACGTGCTGGTCAACAATGCCGGCTACGGCTACCTGGCCGCCGTCGAGGAGGGGGAAGACGAGGCGATCCGCGCGCAGTTTGAGACCAACTTCTTCGGTTTGTTCGCCCTGACCCGGCGCGTGCTGCCCGGCATGCGGGCGCGCCGCCGGGGTCACATCGTCAACTTTTCCTCCATCGGGGGGTTATGCGCCTTTGCGGCCACGGGCTACTACCACGCGACGAAGTTCGCGCTGGAAGGGCTCAGCGAGTCGCTGTCCATCGAGGTGGCTCCGCTGGGCATCAAGGTGACCATCGTCGAGCCCGGACCGTTCCGCACCGACTGGGCGGGCCGCTCCATCATTGAATCGGAAACCATCATCGACGACTACGCCGAGACGGCGGGCAAGCGGCGTGGAGAGACCCGGGCTCGCTCGGGCAAGCAAGCAGGCGATCCGGTGCGCGGCTCCGAGGCGGTCATCCAGGCGGTGGAATCAAGCGACCCTCCCCTGCGGTTGCTACTGGGTGCCCCGGCGTTGGACCTCGCCTATAAGCGGCTGGACAGCTTGCGGGCCAACTTCGACGCGTGGCGCGAAACGACGCTGAGCGCGGACTACCCGAAGACGGCTGAGGCTTGACTGGAAAGCGTACGCGCGCCTTTACCCGTGGCGCGCCCATCAAGGCCGCGCCACGCCTGCCATCTCCTTGCGCACAAACTCGGCCGACCGCGTGGCTTCCTCGTCCAATTGATCGTGCCCCGGCAAGTACCGGAAGACCGAGATGTCGCGTCCCACCTGGCCGCCCGGCACTAGAAAAGGCTCCATGACCACGGCACCCCGGTAGCCGATCTGGTTCAGCGCGCCGAAGATTTCCGCCCAGGGCATCCGGCCGCGCCCGGGGGGACGTCGGTTCGACTCGCCGAGGTGGAAGTGGCCCAGGAAGTCGCCGGCTTCGAGGATGGATGCGCTCATACTGTCCTCCTCGATATTCATGTGAAAGGTATCCAGTAATACCTTGCAGTTGGGGCTGCCCACCTGCCGCGCGAAGGCGACGCCTTCGGCCGCCGTGTTCATCATGAACTGCTCGAAACGGTTGACCACCTCGACGCAAAACAGCACGCCGTGGTCCTCCGCGGCCTTGATCGCCTCGCGCACGCCTTCCACCGCGAGGGCGGTCAGAGCTTCCTTGTCCTCGCCCGGGTTCAGTTTGCGCGGCCAGGAACTGTAGTTGATCCCGGCCATGATCTTGCCGCCGACCGAGCCCATCGCCCGCGAGACCTCTTGCAGGAACTCCACCCCCTTGCGGCGGGTGGCGGCGTCCGGGGACACGAGGTCCACGTCCGCGGTCATGCCGATGCTGTAGGTGAAGTCGAGCCCCGCGTCTTGCGCGGCGTCTTTGAGCGCGCGGCGTTCCCCGTCGCTCATGCGCGTGAACTTGGGCGCGTTGATCTCCAACACGTCGAAGCCGCAGCGTTTGGCCCGCGCGATGAATTGCTCCGGGGGAGCGTCCCAGGTTTGCGTCCAGTAGCCGAAGTGAATGCCGACGGGGTTCATAGTAGGAGGGGGAGAATGGCCGGGGTTGACGAAAGGTGATCGCGTCCGCAACCGTCGACGGGTGGGTCGCAATGTCCTGGACGAGCGGCAGGCGGGCAGGTTGACAACCCAGAATCCATGACGGAAACAGACTGCCTCGGCTGGCTGTTCCCCCCTTCC
>CAXTMD010000106.1:0-12015 GCA_964245035.1 uncultured Chthoniobacterales bacterium | reverse complement strand
ACACTATTCTGTGCGATATGTCAGTGAACGCGCCGTCTCCACTTGGAGACACCCGAACCTATCCTCCACCAATGCGGACGCTCGGTCGAAGCTGATGAAAAAGTTTTCCTGACCTCCCGACAAGGAGCCGAGAGCGTCACTTGATGCCAACGGCAGCAGCCAGCCTGTCCGAAGGCAGGACAGCCTCAGTCGGCTGGGCTCTTGATGGCCAGCCCCGACCGGTTGAGCACATGGGGGTAGATCGTCGTCTCGGTAAGCCTGTGGCGGAGCACCCGCCTGCATTCGCTTGACTTTGCCGGACAAGGTTCACCAGTCTAAGGTAGGGGTTTCCCGGAGGGGAAGTGAGTTGCTTTCCGACTTGCTGATCTAAAGGTTAAAAGGCCGCTCGACATCCAAGGGGATGGCAACTATGGTTCGACGCGTTGGACCGTCTCCGCGATAGAAAACAGAGTCAGTCAGTAAGGCGAATCGGCTTACCCTCGTTGCTGCTCTGACTTTTAGGTCTTCTTTCAACCTCTTCTTCCAAGTGAGCGGCACGATTGCCCTTTCCCCGGGCGGTCAGTCCTCGCCAAGGAAACTCCGTCTGCTCCTGGCAGAAGACGAGCTTTCTTTCAGTGCATTCCTCTGCGAACTGCTTGCCGAAGAGTACGAAGTTGAGGCCACTAGCAACGGCGAGCAAGCTTGGGCAGCGGTAGCGAGGCGGTTGCCCGAGATCATCCTCTCGGACGTACAGATGCCTTTGCTCGACGGTCTCGGTCTGCTAGGCCGGATAAGGGCAGACACGCGCACGGCGAGCGTGCCGTTCATCCTGATGACCGCCGACAACCAGCGGTCGTTGCTCTTCGCGGCTTTGGAAGCGGGTATGGACGACTTTCTGCCCAAACCCTTTCATCCGCTAGAACTGCTGGCCCGGCTGCGTTGCCAGCGGCGCATGATCGACCTGCGTCAGCAGGCGACCGAGCAGATCGCGCGCAAAGAGGCCGAAGCAGTCGAACAAGTTAGAAATCGGTTTCTGTCGTCTCTGAGCCACGAACTGCGCGAACCACTAACCCCAGTGCGACTTGCTTCCTCTCTGCTGCGCCGAGTGGAGGGATTGCCCGCCTCTATGTACGAGGCCATCGAGGCCATCCGACGCAACGTCGAGATCGAAACTTGGCTCATTGACGATCTGCTCGATGTCAGCCAGATCGTAGATGGCCGCTTGGCTGTGAACCTCGCCTCTACCGATTTGCACGATTGCCTGGGACAAGCCATCCGGGAGTGTCGGGAGGATTATGCACTCAAGAGGTTGCACTTTACAGTGGACTTGGATGCCAAGCAGCACCAGGTCCGGGGTGATACCATCCGTCTGCGGCAGGTATTTTGCCGCCTGCTGCACAACGCGGGCAAGTTTACGCCGGAGTATGGTAGGATCAGCGTGCGTTCGTCCAACGACAGCGATAGCATCGTGGTGGAAGTGCAAGACAGTGGCAGCGGCATCGCCGCCGACGTTCTGCCGCGGCTCTTCGGGCCGTTCGGACGGAACATGGCTGAGAAGGGGCAAAACGCTCTCGGTTTGGGGTTGGGCATGACCATCGCTCATGCCATCGTCACCGCTCATGAAGGACATCTCACAGCGCAAAGTCCTGGCTCTGGCCTAGGCGCAACCTTCCGGGTGTGCTTGAACACGCACAACAATTCTAATTCACCTCCCAAAGAAGCGGACAGGGGACCAACTTTGCCGATTTGTGACCCATCCGGCTAGATTAGCCACCGGGGCTAACAGTTCCTCCGCCTTTGGCGGTTGGCCAAGTGCATCTGAATGGTTTCACGCTTGTGGCAACCCTTTGTTTGCAACCCCATCGACAGGGAACCTTCAAGTTCTCTGGCGACCCGGCCTTGGTGGACAAGGTGCGTGGTGTGGTCGGCCTGTACCTGCGCTCGCCCGATCGTGCGCTCGTGCTCTGCGTGGACGAGAAGCCCCAGATCCAGGCGCTCGAACGTACCGTGCTCGTGCTGCCGCTTCGGCCCGGCCAGCCCGAGCGGTACAGCCACGACTATAAACGTCGTGGCACGCTGGACCTTTCGCTGCCCTCGACATTTAAGGCGGGCACGGTCGGCGGTGCCTGCTAACCGGGCCATCGTAGCACCGAGTTTTGCGCCTTTTTGGACACCATCGACGCGCGGGTACCGAGGGGCTTGGAAATCCAGTTGATCTTGGACAATGCCACCACGCACAAGACCACCTGATCGGTGATTGGCTGCGGCATCGTCCGCACTTTCACCTGCATTTTACGCCGACTTCCTCCTCGTGGCTAAATTTGGTGGAGTGCTGGTTCGCTTTGCTGAATCGCCGCCGGCTCAAACGCGGCGTGTTCCGCGGCGCCGCCGAAGTGGAAAAAGCCATCCGCGTCTACATCCAAGAAGCCACCCGAACGTGTTTGCAAGCGCTTCAAAGTAGTCTGTGCCGCCCCACCCAGCTGTTTCGACGGCTTCGGTTGCGTCTCCCTGCGTTCCTCCCTTCCACCAATCAGTCCCGCGCGTTTAGAAGTGAAGAGTTAGATCATCAGCCTACAGCACTTGCTGCCCACTTCGTTCATGGCCCCGGATGACTTTCCAAATTGAGAACCGCGTGGCGCAATCAGGGCTGCCAGCAACCGCGAGACAACAGAAATCTACGTTCAATTCACCTACGGTAGACGATAGAAAGATAGCAGCCACTCCGAGTAGCTGATGCTTCTTGGAACTATTCCCATCGAACAGCTAGCTTGGCCAAGGAAGGTCGTGCACGATGTCCGGCCAATCTTCTCCCAACCTTTCAGAGCCTGCCTTGCCTCTGTCCGCAACAGAACAAAGTCATGCAGCCCAACCTGGTGCCGTTCAGTCAGCGAACGACGCACTTGAACTGCAAGTGGCCCAGTTGGCAATTCAGCTTCAGAACGCGTCGGAGGAAAACGGCCGCTTGGTCGCCGCCATCAACAGTGCGGCCGCCGGCGTGATCCTCGCCGATCCGACTCAGGCAGATACGCCGATCGTCTTCGTCAACCAAGCTTTCTGTACACTCACCGGCTACAGCCGCGAGGAACTCCTCGGACGAAACTGCCGCCTGCTCCAAGGAGCTAACACCGAGTTGGCTGTTGTCGCCCGCATTCGGGAAGCGCAGACGGAGCGGCTTCCGTTCCGGGGCACTTTACTCAACTACCGCAAGGACGGCACTTCCTTTTGGAACGGCTTGACGATTAACCCGGTCTTTGGCGGTGATGGTGAACTGGTCAGCTTCGTCGGCGTGCAAGCAGACTTCACTGTCCGGGTAGAGGAACTCCAGCAGGTCCGCCAAAGCGAAGCACGTCTGGCCCTCGCCCAGCGGGTGGCGCACCTCGGCAGCTGGGGACAAACCATTACGGATGACCAGCAGCCAAGAGATGCCGACCTGAGTTGGTCCGCTGAAACTTACCGCATCTTTGGTCATCCGACTGATGAAGCGCCCAACGCTTGGACACTGTTCGAGAGTGGCGTGCATCCCGACGACTGGGCTACGGTCTACGCCGCCTATAGGGAGGCTTTGCGCACGCGGCGGGGATACCGTCTTGAGCATCGCATCGTGCGCCCCGACGGCGTCGAGCGCATCGTCCACGAGGAGGCCGATTTCATCTTCGATGAAAGGACTGATCGGTTATCCCAGGTCGTCGGCACCGTGCAGGACATCACCGAGCGGCGCCAAGCCGAGCAGTACCGACGGGCGAAGGAAGAAGCCGAACGCGCCAACCTGGCTAAAAGTGAGTTCATGAGCCACATGAGCCACGAACTGCGCACGCCCCTCAATGCCATCATTGGCTTTGGTCAACTTCTCGAACTCAGCTCGTTGTCCCCACAGGATGCCCAAAGTGTTGCCTACATCCTCAAAGGCGGACGCCACCTGCTCTCTTTGGTGGACGAAGTGCTTGACATGGCGCGGGTAGAAACCGGCGAAATCGTGCTGACTCCTTCCAGCGTGGCTTTTGACAAAACCGCGCAGGAATGTGTCGCCATGACGGCGCGCGGGGCGCACGCACGCGGGATCATTTGCACCGTGGAAGTGTGCGCCGCCTGTCAGGTGCCGGTCATCGCGGATGAAAAGCGCCTGCGCCAGGTGCTACTCAACTTGCTTTCCAACGCAATCAAGTACAACCGGGAGGGTGGCACGGTGTCACTGGCGTGTGAGCAGGTGCCAAACGGTCACGTGCGCTTGAGCATTCGCGACACGGGCCCGGGGATTCCGCCAGAAGGTCTCGCACGTTTGTTCGTGCCCTTCGAGCGGCTGGGTCAGGAATTTGGCAAGGTGGAAGGAACGGGCTTGGGACTGGTCGTGTCGAGGCGCATGGCGGAAGCAATGGGCGGCCGTTTGGGAGTGGACAGCCAAGTGGGGATAGGCAGCACGTTCTGGATCGAGTTGCCGGCTGCCGCATCGCTCCCCCCGGCCGAGCAGGTCGGCACCCGTTCACCTTCCTCTGAGATGGAGGTAAGTTTCTCCCGCGCATCGTTGCTCTACATCGAAGACAACGCTTCCAACTTGCAGGTCGTACAGATGCTTCTTGGCCGCACACGGCCGAACTGGCGCTTGCTCTCGGCGAGCGACGGAGCGACCGGCTTGCAGCAGGCTCACGTGCATTTGCCTGGGCTCGTTTTGCTTGATTTGCAGCTGCCCACCACGAGCGGTGAAGAGGTGTTGACCAAGCTGCGCGCCGACCCGGTCACCTGCCATCTGCCTGTTTTGTTGCTCAGTGCCGATGCCACTGCTCAGAGCCGCCAACGGCTCCTGTCCCTTGGAGCGAACGATTATCTGTCAAAACCCTTCGATGTCGCCATCCTGCTAAACAAGATGGACGCTCTGCTGCGGATCAACGCGACGTAGCACGCGATTTCCCAAGCCCGAAGCCACTTTGGGTCCGTCAAAACTTCAGGGCTCATCCAGACTCTCCTCGGGACGATGGAAGTCGTTGAGCTGACGCTGAGGGATGTTGTTGCGGGCCATCGGCCAATGGAACCACGTTTGGAATGTATGACCGTCGAGGATTGCGCCGACGTAACGTTCACGCAGGGCTTCCTTGCGATCACGCAAGCCGAAGGCACTCGTGACAAAGTCGGCCACCACCGTCAACCCGAAACCCGAACCAGTCGATGATACCATCGGCGCGAAGAGCGCCATCAGGCTCATGCTCGTTCCCTTGTCAACGCTGTCGGCTCCCCCGCTTTGTGTCAGAGCCCGCAGGTAGGCAGCGTCCGTTTCACTCACTTCGTTGGAAAGCACGAAGCGCAAGCACTCGCCTGGCGGCTCCGGGATCGGGAAGATTGCCATGTCGATGCGGTCACTAGCAGCATGGCGACTGGCATTGGTCGCCAGGTTGTAAAAGATACGGTCAATAGCTGCACTCTCCAGACAGCACTCCGTCAGCGGTCCTTCGTAGCGGCAATCAACGTTCATGCGGATCGGCTGTGCCCGCGAACTCGGTCCAACCAAGGAGCCGTGCCATTTTTCCAGCATCAGACCCATGTCATGACTTTTTGGACGGCGGTCGGCTTCGCGGCGTCGGTCGTCTAAGCCCGTGATGGCGCTGCGCATGATTTTGAGGTGGTCACGCACCAGCACAAACATCGCCCTGAGTTGGTTCTCGTTGCGAGGCAGATGGTCGAGGAGTTGTAGGCGGCCTAGTAACGAGCTTAAAGGACCGCCACGCACGTCGTGCATGGCCTTGGCGAGTTTTTCGCTGGCAGCCTCGGTGTGAGAGGTTTCACCGAGTTCACGGACATCGTTGATGAACGCATCCAAGTTATGCCGTTGCATCCAGAGCAACGCGTTTTGCCACTTCCCGGCATCGTCGGTCGACGTGTCTGCGAAGGCATCTAGCAACTCGCCGAGTGCCTTGTAGATTTTGAGCACCAGCGTTTGATCGCGCGAGGTCAGGTGCGTGAGGGGAACGCACAGGTCATCGCCTTGGTAACGCTCACTGCGTCGGTTAGCCAGATGCCGGGGTGCCAGCGCCAGCAGCGCCTCCGGAACAGGTGGACGGGCACCAATCGGACGGGAAGGAAGGGAAAGACTCTCAGGCATGGTCATCAGGGAAGCATCCCGCAGGATTTATTAGGCAGTTGATGAACCAGCGGCGCGGAACTACCCGCGCTTGGAAGGGCAGGTTTGTCCAGGGTGCCAACCGGAGCAGAGTTGCAGGGTTGAACGTCGGGCACCGTTGGCCCGGTCGCCTGGGCGAAGCACACCTTGGAGCGCAGCAACAACGTGCCCAGGCAAAGATCGGCCAAGGGCAGGACCACGTTGAAATTTTTGCGCATGTAGCGGTGGTGGAGCAGGTGGTGACCGTTGAGCCGGAAGAAGAGGCCGGTACGTTCCACGGAACGCTCCCCCGGCTGGTGCATACACCAGTGCAGAGTCTCGTAGACACTATAGTACGCGCAGCTTGCCAGCAGGGCACCCCACAAAATGGCGGAGGAACCGAGTGCCCATCCCGCACCGATAAAGGGCAGGAGCATCAGGACGATCAAGACAGGGCCGTTCCACCAAGCCATCGGGATGGTGTGAGCATCCTCGGCGTCATGCAGATGGTAGGAATGATCGGCTTTGAAGATACGATGATGGGTCAGAGTGTGCGCGCGGAATGCATAGACGAAACTGCCCAACGGCCGGTGCATGACAAAGCGATGCAGCAGCCATTCGAAAAACGAGGCGTCGACAATGGCGAGGCCGAAACCGAGGACGGACCAAAATAGAAAATGTGTCATGGCAAAAGGAGGAAGTGCAGCCAGTGGATTAGTCTGGACAAGACCGTTTGTTCCCGAGTGATATCATCCGGTTGCCCCGGAGAGGGTCTTGAGACTCAACAGAAACGTGGTGCCCTGACCTTGACCCGCGCTGGAAACGGTCAAAGTGCCGCGATGGGCCTCGGTCAATCCTTTGGCGATGAACAAACCTAATCCGAGTCCGCCGTAGCGCTGCTGCATGGAATCGTCGCCCTGCCGGAACGGATCGAACACGGATGGCAGCAATTCTGGGCCGATACCGACGCCCTGATCGGCAAAGGCTAGGGTGAGGTTGCCGCGCGTATCGTTCGTCGAGGTGATATGGACACTGCTGCCCGGCGTGGAAAACTTCACGGCATTCTTGACCAGGTTCCACATCACCTGCTGGAGACGCAAGGAATCTGCCGATACCATGTGCCCGGTCGCCTGCAGGTCGAGTTGCACGTCGATCTGCCCGCCAGCGATCTCGCTGCCACAGGTTTCCAGCACGAGACGGACCGTCTCATGGACATCGATGGGTTCGAGCCGCAAGCGCATCTTGTACTGGCCGACGACAGCGAAGTCATTCAATTCTTCGAGGAGCCGTGACTGCAATTCCAAGTTGCGCTGGATCATCGCAAGCGTTGGGCACGCCTCGGCGAAGCGCCCGTCTCTCTGCAAAGCGGCGACCCCAAAGAGAACGGGCGTGAGCGGTACCCGCAGCTCATGCGAGAGCATCGCCAGGAAGCGGTCCGTGTCAGGAGGTGGTGGGTTGCTGGCGGAATCTGTGCGAGTGGACTGCGCGCTTTCCGGCCTGTCGATGACCGGGCGCAAACTAAAGACCACGCCTTCCAGGGAGACCCCACACAGCTTGCCCAGAGTGGCTTCCATCAAGCAGTACGAGCCGTCACGCACCAAGTGGCGAAAGCGGACGGTGTCGTTCTCGTTGAAGCCTTCGATGACGTTGACGAAGGCCGAGTACACGGCCGGCACGTCCGCATCGTGAATGAGCTTGAAGAACACGCTCCCTACCAACTCCTCCGGCTCGTAGCCAAGTAGCCGGCGCACCGCGTCGTTCCCGGAAAGGATCACCCCGGCGCGGTTCGCGACCACGAGCAGGTCGGACACGCTTTCCAGCACGGCTTGCTGTTGTCTTTCGTTCTGGCGTAGATGTTCCTGTGCCGGGCGCAGCAGGTAGGTCTGGCCACCGGGGCCGACGATCGCATCGATCTGGCCCGAGGTGAGCGCATGGAGCGCGTTCTCGGCTTCCGCCAGCCGCAGAGCCAGCGCGGCGGCGGTGCCCGCGTGATGCGTCGGATGGAAGTGGGTTGTCTCGCCGGCAGGATTCATCTGTTCTGCCCCTGTCCTCTTTGGGGCAAGCCGAGTGCCCGCAGCACTTCCGCCTCTTCGCTCAAGTTGCCGATGATCTGCTGCCTCGGCACCGGTGAAACTTTCACCACCGTCGGCGTGACCAGGATCACGTCCTCCAAAGCGCGCAGAGGTTCCTTGAGAACGTCGATTACTTCGATGCGATGGCTCCCCGGGAAAAACTCGCGGCAGAGCGCGTACAGGTTTGCCAGTGCCAGCACGGAGTTCGGTGCGCTCCCGGCGACGTAGATTTGAAAAACGTACGCGCTGTGCGGCGAAGCGTTGGATTTGGCGGCGGGCGGATTCATCGGCGCTTCCCTCGTTTTTTGGGTGGGAAGCCCGGCGTGTCGGCGGCTGCCTTGGCGCCGTCAGCTTGCTCCGCCTGCGCCGGGCGAGCCTGACCGCCCGCCGGTTTTGCTCCGTCCGTCTGATCCCGCACGAGCCGACTGTCCCGCTCTCTCACGACCTCGTCTTTGCGCAAGGCACCTTCGGCGCGTCGTGCGGTGTCCGCGCGGTTGAGCCGTTCCAGTTCCTCGTCGCACGCCTGCACCTCGCGGCGCGCGGCCTCGATGCGCAGGTCGCGGTCGAACTGGATGAGATGGATCTCGTTGCGCTTGTGCGCGATCTCGCTGCGCAGGTGCTCATGCTCGGCGCGGGAGGCATTTTCCTTCTCGATGCGCAACGTGCCCATGAGCACCTCCCCGCCCGCGGCATAGTGGTCAGCCAGCGTGACCCCCTCATCGCTGAAGATTAGTTCGCGGACCTGATTGGAATGCTTCGAGCCGCGCGATTTGATGACCGAGAGGGCCCGGTTGCGCTCGCCACCCCACAACGAATAGGTGATCTGCATCCACGTGTCGACCAGGGAAGAAACTTGCAGCGGCAGCGTCCCTAGTTCTAGATGCTGCGCCTCGTGCAAGCTGGTGAAGAGGATGGTGATGCGTTCATTATGGCAAAGGTGCACGAGACGCTCGACTGCTGTACGTGCCGTGTGCTCGCCGCCGACGTTCACCAAGGCGGAGAACGGATCGATGGCCACGCAGGCTGGCTTGTGCTCGCGAATAAGACGCTTGATGCGAAGGAGATGCTCCTCCGCCGAAGCGGAATCGGTCCGGATGGCCTCCATCCGCAACAACCCACTCTGAAGGTGCGGCGTCAGGTCCACGCTCACCGAGGCGAGGTCGCGCACGATGTCGAGGGCGTTCTCATCGAAGGAAACGAACAACGCCCGTTCGCCGCGCCGGCAGGCCGCTTCGATCAGGAGTCCGGAGAGCGTCGATTTGCCGGTGCCCGCACTGCCGGTGATCAACGCGTTCGTGCCACGGTAAAGGCCGCCACTCAGCATCTCGTCCAACCGGACAATGCCGGTCGAGACGCGTTCCTTGAAAGGTTGCGGTTCGGGATGAATCCCGTTGGGCGAGCCGACCTCGATGCCGTTCGGACCGATGGCAAAGGACACCTCGTTGAGCACGTGGGTCGATCCGCGGTACTTGACGATCCGTAGTTCACGCACCGCCGAGCGTTCGAGCACGCTCTGGCGCAGCAGGACCACGCAGTCAGCCATGAACGAGAGGAACCCGCGACGATGTTCCAAGGCTGGGTCGCTTTCGTCTACCTTCGCCGTGATGATGGCCGTAAGCCCCGTCCGCTTGAGCCAGTCTTGGATGCGGTACAGCTCGCGGCGTTCCGCCGCCGGGTCGTCAAGCAGGGTCAGCAGCACGTCGAGTGCGTCGAAGACGACCAGTGTGGCGCCCATCTCTTGAGCTTTTGCTTCGATGCCCGCCAGCAGGGCGATCAGATCAAATGCTCCGCCCTCCACCGTGTCGGAGCTCAACTGCGCGTCGAGAAAATAGAGGCGTTTTTTCTGTCGCCCGGCGATGTTCCAGCCGAAACTTTCCGCGTTGGCACGGATGCGAGCCGTGTTTTCCTCGAAGGCGACGAAGATGCCAGGTGCCCCGTGGCGAGTGGCTCCACTGACGAGTGCCTGGAGTGCCAGCACCGTTTTACCGTTGCCAGGCCCGCCGAGGAGCAGCGTCGTTCGCTCTCTGGGAAATCCTCCGAAGGTAATATCGTCGAAGCCTTCGATTCCGCTGGGAAGCTTTTCTAGGGCGCCCGCTTCGACTTGGGCACTCATGCCACCTCCTTCCCACTGGAGCTAACTCGACCGTTGCAGGGATCTCGCTCTGCGAGAAGCGTCGTCTCGGATTGATACCTACGCTGAAAGAGGGACGGACGTGCCCGCCAAGCGGTGTCTTGCCTCTGGGATCTGGGATGAGGAGTTGAATTGCACATAGGGCGTGTCGATGGAGTCACGAAGTTGCAACAGCCGCCCCGTTGTTTGGTCTGGGTATCCGGATCTTGGAACATAGGTCAGTTGCCCCAGCCGACCCAATACCTCCCTTGCGCGCCCGCTATAGCTCTGTGCTATACGCTTGCGGAGAAGGTCGCGACGGATGTACTAAATCTGAAGACTCGTCTCACCCACCCCGATAGCTTTTGGCTATCGTCCCGGATGTATTTCGCCAACATGGAGCTTCGTCACCTACGTTATTTTGTAGCCGTCGCCGAGGCTCTTAGCTTCACCAAGGCCGCCCGGAAGTTGCGTCTGGCCCAGCCCTCTCTGACCCGCCAAGTGCGCAACCTTGAAACGGAGTTGGGCGTGCTTTTGCTGGATCGGGCAAACAACCGGATCACTCTGACCGAGGAGGGACGTTTGTTCCTCTTTGACTCCAAGAAAGTGCTGGCCATGTGCGCCGACAGTGTGGCCAACGTGCAACGCGTGAACCGCAAGGAGACCGCTCACCTCGATATTGGATACGTCGCGAACATCCATTATGGGCTGCTGCCAGCGACACTTGGAGCTTTCCGGAAGCTATACCCGAGTGTGGCGATCAACCTTTTTGACATGACAAGCGCCGAACAGTTCCAAGCGCTCGATGTCGGCAAAATCGATCTCGGTTTCATCGGGCTCAATCCCGCTCTGTCTGGGCACGATCTCCTCTCGGAATGTGTCACCTATGACGCAATCCTCGTCGCGCTTCCAAGCGAGCATCCGCTCGCCACAAAGCCAAAGATCAAACTTGCCGATCTCGCCCCACTATTCTTTGTCGGCATGTCTGCGAAGACCCACCCCGGTACCCGGGAGTGGCTGCTCGATCTTTGTCAGCATGAGGGATTCGCCGGACAAATTTTACAGGAAGCGGACGTGGAACCGACCGCGCTCAAGTTTGTCGCGGCGGGGCTCGGGGTGGCGTTGCTGCCCGAGCAAGTGACGGCACTGCCACATGAGGGGATCGTCTTTCGACCACTCTCACCGCCTTTGCAGCGTGAGTCGACGGTTGCCTGGCGCGCTGACAACCTTTCGCGTCCGCTCATGGATTATGTCCAAATCGTGAAGGATTTGTCCACCTGCAAGTGACGCACAAATGCCGGCGAACACTTCCTTGTCAGCGGATGGCAATCAAAAGTTGGTCAGCAAGCGAACAAATAGTGCCTCAAGCAGAGCAGGTACTCATACTTTTTTTGGTCGCCTTTCAATAGCAATAGAGTATAAGATGTGCCCGTTTTAACTGGCAGACAGCGACGCAAGACGCTTACTACACCTCTGATCGCGAAGGATTGAGGAACCAAGAATAAGCAGTGCGCTGATAGCCGCTAGGCATTACGCCAGGGCAAAAGTCAGGATGAAAGGTCGGCGCATAAGCCCGTTCCACGAATTACAAGGCTGAACACTGCAGAACGGCCGTATTGTCTAAGCCGGACAGCGTTGGATCCTCCCCATGAGCCAAGCTGCCTCGAATCAAGTTTACGACTACCTCTGATGAACCATAATCCAACTCAAACGTCTTAGAGGCTGTCTAATAATGCTGTTTTGCCAGCCGTTTGAGCATGAGTTTGGAC
>CAXTMD010000105.1:0-12057 GCA_964245035.1 uncultured Chthoniobacterales bacterium | reverse complement strand
AACATCGTGCGTGCGTGTGGGCACCCCTTCACCATCGTGCCGGTGACGCCCCTGGCCGTCGCCACACTCGCGCGCAAGGACGCGGGCGACGGCTCGGCGATCTTCAACATGTTCCGCAACCTGGGCGGCAGCGTGGGCATCGCCATCCTCGACACGGTGACCACGCGGAGAGAACAGTTCCACGACACCCGCATCGGCGAGCGGGTGACCGCCTACGACCTGGCGTTGCAGGGCCGGCTCCAGTCGGTCCAAGACCAGTTCATCGCCCGGGGCTTCGACGCTTCCACGGCGATGAACCAGGCTTATGGGGTCATCAAGCGCACCGTGCGCCGCGACGCGAACATCATGGCCTTCAACGACGCGTTCCTGATCGTGGGCGTCAGCTTGCTGATCGGCGCGGTCATCGTGTGGCTGTGCAAGAAGCCACAAGCCGGCGCAGCGGCGGCGGCGCATTAAGACGGGTGCAAACTTTTCGTGCTCCGGCGTCTGCGAGCAACCGCCGACGCCGGCGCTGCCGTCCGGGGTTTTGGAAAAAACGAATCAGCTAACTCGACGGTGGCGTTCAAGGTGGTCTTCTCAAAAGTCGTGTTCCCGTCTTATTCTCGTTTTCGCTTCTTATTCTCGCGTGAAGCCTCCAGCCTCCGCCCGGGGATCGGTCCGAGACAAACTGGCGGTGACAGGTAAGCCCAAACGCTAGATTGATTAGTCTCTATGCCAGAGCAATTTGGAACTATTCGCCCTTTTATAAGTAGGAAATGTTTGACAAACTGGGGAGTTTTCCTACCATTGCTCCGTTTTGCCTGAACCAGAAGTTTAAAGCTTCGAGGTAAAAGCACGTTGGATGCCAGAAAACTCCCGAAATTAACCCCACGAAAAATGATTGCTACTTTGCTTTCCTCGCTTCTCTCCCCGCGCTGTCGTGCGGTCCATCTGGCTGTGTTGGCTGGTGCGGCCAGCTTGACGGCGCTTTCGTCGGTGCACGCCGCGGTGCCCACGGTCAAAACGGGCGACACGTTCAACATCGAACTGGAGGGTTACAACAACGCGAACCCTTCTGGGAACTTCTATGCGATCAATCCCACCATTGACCCGACCTTCGGCACGACGACGACCTACACGACCGACGCTAACGGCAATCCCTACACGATCACCGGCGATCCCCTGACGATTTCCTCGAGCGAGACGGTCACCGGCAACATCTTCACGGTCACCATCAGCCTGAGCACCCCGAACACCTTCCTGCCCGCCGGCTTGAAGGACAACAACGGCAACGTCATCGACTCACTGGAGTTTTCCATCGGCAACTACAATCTGCCGGCCAACGGCGCCACGGACGCGCTGAACTTCAACTCGCCGCTGCCGACCGATCTCTCCATCACGGGCACCGTGACCGGCAGCTTCGGCACCGTCACGATCCCGAACGACAAGCAAAACCCGCAGACCGGGCCCAACCGGATGGCCTTCTCGGATCTGTACTCCGTGACCACCACCCCGCTCGGCCAAGACATCGGGGCCGACAGCGTCCGGACTTTCACCCTCACGATCACCAACGCCGTGCCCGAGCCCTCGACGACCGGCGCGACCGTGCTCGGTGCGGGTGCCCTGGTCGGCCTGATGGTGGTGCGCCGCCGTCGCGCCACGGCCTGATCCACCGGATCGTCTCCGCCTTGCGGCCCGGCCTCCCACACAGGGAAGCCGGGCCTTTGTTTTTGCGCCGGCCACGCCGCCGCATCCGCGTCCGCGTCCGCCGCCGATTGCTCTCTGAATATGCAAACCGCGACCAACCCGTTGCGCGAGGGCCTCTCCAGCCGTCCGCAGGCCAAGCCTTGTGCGCTGGTGATCTTCGGGGCCACCGGCGACCTGACCCACCGCAAGCTCGTCCCGGCACTCTACAACCTCGCCGCCGACGGCGACCTGCCGCCCGGCACGGTGGTCATCGGCTTCGCCCGGCGCGACAAGAGCGACGAGGTTTTCCGCAAGGAAATGGAGGAAGCGACCAAGAAGTTCTCCCGCCAACCCGTCCAACAGGAACTCTGGGACCACTTCGCGCAGAACCTGTTCTACCACCGCAGCGAGTTCGACAAGGACGAGGGCTACAAGTCGCTGGCCGAGCGCATCAGCCAGTTGGACAAGGACCACAACCTGGGTGGGCGGCGGATGTTTTACCTCGCGGCGGGGCCGGAGCAGTTCGAGCCAATCATCTCGCGCCTGAAATCCAGCGGTCTCAACCAGTCCGGGGGCGAGGGCGGCTGGTCGCGCGTCGTGGTGGAGAAGCCTTTCGGCACCGACCTGCCCAGCGCGCACCACCTCAACGAAGTCGTCAGCAGCGCCTTCAACGAGACGAACACCTACCGCATCGACCACTTTCTGGGCAAGGAAACGGCGCAGAACATCATGGTCCTGCGCTTCGCCAACGCGCTCTGGGAGCCGGTGTGGAACAACCGCTACATCGACCACATCGAGATCACGGCCGCCGAGACGCTCGGCGTCGAGGGGCGCGCGGGCTACTACGAGACGAGCGGAGCGTTGCGCGACATGGTGCAAAACCATCTCATCCAACTGCTGACCCTCGTGTGCATGGAGCCGCCAACCGATCTCGGCGCGGACAGCGTGCGCGACGAAAAGGTGAAGGTGCTGCGTTCCCTGCGGCCGTTCACAGGGCCGGAGGACGTGGCGCGCAACGTCGTGCGCGGCCAGTACGCCGCCGGGGCAATCAACGGACAGGGCGTGCCCGGCTACCGGCAGGAGCCGAACGTCAAGCCGGACTCGCCCATCGACACCTTTGTGGCGATGCGCGCGTTCATCGACAACTGGCGCTGGGCGGGCGTGCCGATCTACGTGCGCGTGGGCAAGCGCCTGCCGAAGTCGGCCGCGGAGATCGCCATCCAGTTCAAGAACGCGCCGAGCGTGCTTTTCAACCAGCGGACCAACGAGGTGGGTGCCAACGTGCTCGTTATCCGCATCCAGCCCGACGAGGGCGTGTCGCTGCGCATGCAGAGCAAGCTGCCCGGCGCGGCGTTGCGGGTCGAGCCGGTGAAGATGGATTTCCAATACGGCGCGAGCTTCGGCAAGGCCAGCCCGGAGGCGTACGAGCGGCTGCTGCTGGACGCCATGAGCGGCGACCCGACGCTGTTCGCCCGGCGCGACGAGGTCGAGGAGGCGTGGCAGTTCGTGGACGCCATCGAGGGGGCGTGGCAAGCAGGCGACGGCCACACCCCGGCGCTGTACGAGTACCCGGCGGGTTCCTGGGGACCGAAGGAAGCCGAGGAACTCATCGAGCGCGACGGCCGCAAGTGGCGGCGGTTCTAACCTGACAGTCCGGAGGAAAACCCACGACCAGTCCCGACGATGGAAGAACTCTTCTCGGGCTGCCTGGGAGTTCTCGCGCAAATCCTCACCAAACTCGTCATGCGAGTGATCGCCGGCCCGATCTTCTGCGCGGTTGCCACTCCGGTGGTGATGATCCGCGCGTTCTTCGGCCCCGGCACTTACTTCGAAAACCTTAAATCCGACTACCGGCGAATCTGCCTGGGGACCTGGTTCCAGGACGAAACCTCGTCGTAGTAAGCTGTATTCAATTCAACCCTCAACACCACTTCTCATGGTCGAGACCGCGAACCAACAGCAAAGCGAATTCTTTGGCCCCGGCGTTTCCGTCGAGGTCGGCAAGATCCAGCGCGAACTGAAAAAGCTCTGGCAGGAGAACGACCAATCCGCCACGCGGGCGTCGCGCCTGAACCTCGTCATCTACAACTCGGGCGAGAGTTCCATCCGCGCCAACACCGCGCTCGTGGAGCAAATCACCCGCCAGCACGCGTTGCGCGCCATCATCATCGCCGCCAAGCCGCAGCTCCCCGGCAACCACGTCCGCGCGTGGGTCAACGCCCACTGCCAGATCAACAAAAACGGGGCCAAGCAGCGTTGCAGTGAGCAGATCGCCTTTGAACTCACCGGCGAGGCTCGCCGGCAGGGGTTGGTGCCCAACATCGTGCTCGGCCACCTGGACAGCGACCTGCCATTGTACTTCTGGCGGCAGGGGGAGTTTGCCAACCCGAGCGAACAACTCCTGCAATGGGTGGACCGGCTGATCTTCGACAGCGCCGACTGGCCGCGGCCGGCGGAGCAGTTTGCGCTGGTGCGCCGCATCAGCGAATTGTCGGACCTCGGACCCGAAGCGCTGGCGGACCTGAACTGGACCCGGCTGGCCGGGCTGCGGTTCGCCGTGGCGCAGTTTTTCGATGCGTCCGATGCGGTGGACTCGCTCGCCGCGCTGGAGTCCGTGGAAATCGTGCACGCTCCGGGGGCGGGTGTCCGCACGCGGGCGCTGCTGCTCGCCGGCTGGCTGGCCACGCAACTCGGCTGGCAGCGAGCGGCCAACGGCGAAGCGCTGAACTTCCAGGCCGCAAACGGCCGCACTGTGGCGGTGAAACTCCAAGCCGAGGGAGCGGAAGGCGAAGGCATCCGGCGGGTGACGCTGCACGCGGCGGGGGGCGGTGATTTCACGGTGACGCGCGACGCGGGTTCAGACTTCTACAGCACCCACGCGCACTGCGACTGCGGCCGCGAACAACGCCAGATGCTGCCGGTCGGGCCCGAGGAACCGGCGGCGCTCGTGAGCGCGGAACTTGTCCACGGCGGCGGACACGGCGTGTACCTGCACGCGCTGGAATTCGTCGAGGCCGCGTTGTAGCGCGATGGAACCCGCCCCGGTCTTTCTCTCGGCGGAGTGGCGGCAGCTCGCCATGGTCAACTACGAGGTTGATCCAGCCGTGTTGCGTCCGCTGGTGCCGGACGGCACGGAACTGGACACGTTTGAGGGCCGTTCGTTCGTCAGCATGGTGGGTTTTTTGTTTTTGCAGACGCGGGTGTTCGGGTTCCGCTTTCCCTTCCACACGAACTTCGAGGAGGTGAACCTGCGCTTCTACGTGCGCCGACAGGCTGGCAACGGCGAAGGTTGGCGGCGCGGCACGGTATTTATCCAGGAGATGGTGCCGCGCTGGATCATCGCCACTACGGCCCGGCTGCTCTACAACGAACCCTACGCCACCCGGTCGATGCGGCACGCGGTGGAGACGGAACGCGCGCGCTACGATTGGCGGCGCGGCGGACGCTGGGAGTCGCTGTCCGTGACGGGCGAACCGGGCGATTGGCAGCCGATCCCGGCGGGGTCGGAGACAGACTTCATCACGGAGCATTACTGGGGCTACAACCGCCAGCGCAATGGCCGGACGCTGGAATACCAGGTGGAACACCCCCGCTGGCAGGTGCGGCCGGCGCGGGAGTATCGGTTTGACTGCGACGTGGCGGGCTTGTACGGCGCGGAGTACGCGCCGTTTCTGACGCGGGAAGCGTCTTCGGCGTTCCTGGTGGAAGGCTCGGCCGTGAGCGTGCACAAAGGCCGCCCGGTAAGGTAGGGTTGCCTCTCCGAGGCAATCCTATGTTGGTCTGGGTGAGCGTGGCCCTTCTCGGCGTCCCTTCCAGGAAGTCTAGGATTGCCTCGGGGAGGTGACAGGACCTTATTGGGCGCGTGCCGACTGCTACACTCCTCCGGCGAGGCCGTTTCGCTCCACGATGGTCGGTCGCCGCGGTGTGCCTGCTCGGGCTGACGGCGATCATCGGCGGGGCGCTGGATCTAAGCGCGTACGGCTTGGCGCACTACGTCGACAGCGATTTCCTCACGCCGTACTTCTTCTGCGCGGATTGGTTGTCCGGGAAACATCCGATGTCGGGTTGGACGCTCTCCGCCTCGCCTTACTTTGTGCCCGACCATCTCGTGCTCAGCAGCCTGATGTCGATCTGCGGGCCCACGGGCTTCGCCTACGCGCTGTTCCCGGCGATCTTTTATCCGGCGTTGTTCGTGCTGGCGGCAGGCTGCATGCAAACGGCCGTTGGCCGCACCGCACCGGCGGCCGTCGCCACGCTGTTGTTTGGCGTCGGGTTCCTGGCGTTGCGTGGGCTGCCGGCGCACAGCGTCAGCCTCTGGTGGCTCGGCTCACCGACCTGCCATGGCGGCGTGCTGCTGCTCGGCTTCGCGTACCTGTGGATGCTGGGCGCGGGGCTGCGGCGCGGGCGGATCGGATGGCTGCCGGCGGGGCTGTTCGGCGTGGGGTTTGCCGGGTTGCTGTCCGACACGTTGTTTCTCTTCCAGGTGCTGCTGCCCGCCAGCGCGGTGCTGTTTCTCGCGCGGCGGCGGCACCCGGATTTTGCACCCTGGCTGCGGTGGCAGGGGGCGGCCGGGTTGGCGGCGCTGCTGTGCGCCCAACTCTTCAAGCCGATCTGCAAGCTGGCGGGATGGTTTTATTTCAGCCGGATCTTGCGGGTCGCGCCTACCCCGGCGCACCAGTGGCACGCCTTGCAGCAGTTCGTCTCCGACGTGCCGGAGTTGCTGCACGACCACTGGGTTTTTGCGCTGGTGGGGGTGATTGCCGCGGCCCTGGCGTGGCGTGCGCCGCGTGGGGAGGGACGGCCGTTGCCCGGCGGCGGCGTGCAGGATTTCTACCGGCTGTTTTGCGCGGCGAGTTTGTGCGTCATGCTGCCGCTGCCGATCCTATCGTGCGGCTGGAAGGACACGAACAACGTCCGTTACCTGTTCAACTGGCTGGTGCTGCCCGGCTTTCTGCTGACGCTGGAACTGGTGGCGCGCTGGCCGGTCTTGCGGCCGCGCGAATGCCTGGCGGCCGCGGCGGTTTTCCTGGTGGGCGGCGGGTGGGCGGCTTTGGACCTGAGCCGGCAGACGCTGGCGTTCCCCTACGCCGGGCAGTGGGCCGTGCTGGACACGATCCTGCAACGACACAGCCTCAAGTACGGTCTGGCCCAATACTGGGACGCCAAGACGGCCACGGCCTGTTCGCGCGCCGGGGCCGAACTGCGCCAGATCCGCAGCGACGGGCAGCCGTATTTCTGGGATAACAATGCCTTTGCCTACTACGCACGCGGCGCGGACGGAAAACTCTCCTGGCCCGCCTATCAGTACATCCTGACCGACGGGCTGGACGATGCGGCGTTGGCGCGCGCCTTCGGACGGCCGCAGGCGGTGGAAACCGCCGGGAACTACGAGGTCTGGATCTACGACGGGGAAGGCCAGCGAGCCATCCGCGCCACGCTGGAGCCGGCGGTGCGCGAGAAGCTGGGGACAAGGCGGGCGCGCCTCCTGCCGCCGGTGAACGAGACCCTGCCGACGCCGGTGGTCGGCCGCCTCCCGCGGTGAGGCCGGCGTTCCCCGCGCGTCCTCACTCCCCCAACCCGATCGCGTAGCTGCCGGCCTGCTCGCCGGCAGTCACCTTGAACAACCCGCGCTTCTGGCCTTCGAGCAGCATGTCGTTGAACGAGCGAAAGCCGTACGCGCGCTCGTTGAAGCCCGGGTGCCGCCGCTTGAGCGCAGTCTTGACCATGGAACCCCAGATCGTCTTGTCGCCGCGTTCCTCGCTGAGGGCCTCGACGGTTTCCAGCAGGGACGCAAACGCTTTCTCGGGCGAGGGTCCTTTGTTGGCAGCAGCCGGTGCCGGTGCCGGTGCGTTGGCGGCGGGTGCCGGCTGCGATTGACGCGGGGCTGCCTTGCGGGCGGACGCGCGCACGAGGTCGTCGTAGTAGATAAACTCGTCGCAGTTGTTGATGAACAGGTCGGACGTGGAGTTCTTCACGCCGACGCCGATGACGGTTTTGTCGTTCTCGCGCAGTTTGCTGACGAGCGGCGAGAAATCCGAGTCGCCGCTGATGATGGCAAACGTGTCGACGTGCCCCTTCGTGTAGCAGAGGTCCAGTGCGTCGACGACCATGCGGATGTCGGCCGAGTTCTTGCCCGACTGGCGGACGTGCGGGATGTCGATGAGTTCAAACGCGGCCTCGTGCAGCCCGCGTTTGAAGTCGTCGTAGCGTCCGAAATCGCAGTAAGCTTTTTTAACGACGATGTGGCCTTTGAGCAGGAGACGTTCGACAACGTTGTTCACGTCGAATTTGGGATAGTTGGCATCCCGCGCACCGATGACGATGTTCTCCAGGTCAAGGTAGACGGCAATAGTGGAATCGTTGGGGTTGGCAGGAGTGTTCATTGCTGTTCCGAGAGGACCAAGCGTAGTAGCCCTTCAGCATCGGCGCGATTTACAGATGGAAACTCTTCCAGGAAGCCGTCGAGATCAAAGCCGTCTTGGAGATAATCCAGCAGTGTCTGAGCGGGAACCCGCGTGCCGCGGAAGACCAAAGTGCCACCCATCAACTCAGGGTTGGACTGAATAGGGCTACGATCCAAGGTGATCATGCGATCAAAGTAGCTACGCGACGTACCGTGACAAGCGGAACGAATGATCAGGTATTTGGTGGCTCGGGGACAAAAACTTCTATGTCCCCTTCGGGACCACGAAACCAGTAGATACGGTTACAAACAGGGCAGTTATAGAGCAAAGTCTGCCTTACCCAGTTCTGCCGGTCCAATTGGCCAATGCGCTCCTGATGCTTCTGGTAACTTTTGGATAAGTGATCGGCTTCGATCTCTGCCTCCAAGAACGCTTCATGTTCAACATCTTTGATGGCGATCCACATGTCTGGTTCTGGCTGTGGCGTCGTGTCGAATACAAAGCCGCACCGGCAAAGCATCTTACCCATATGGCCTTTTGAGGATGGAAAAATCTTGGGGCTTGATGTCAAACGGACGCCGGTGCCTCCAGCAAACAAGCGCACTCTTCCAAGTGCCGTGCCGCGATGTCCTCCAGCTCCGCGAGCGAACTCACGTGCGACAATTGCCCGCGCAGGTTGCGCCCGCCTTCCATGCCGCGCGTGTAGGCCATCAGGCGCGCGCGCATTGAACTCATCGCCGCCCGCTCGCCGCCGTGCCGACGCCGCGCCACCGCCAGCCGGCAATGCCGCAAAACCATCGCCCAACGCTCCTCCAACCCGGGCGCGGGTGGCAGTGCGCCGGTCGCCAGGTACGTCTTCGTCTGCGAGAAAATCCACGGGGCCGTCATCGCCGCGCGGCCGATCATCACTCCGGCCACACCCGTCGTGTCGCGGCGGCGTTTCACGTCATGCGCGCTGGCGAGGTCGCCGTTGCCGATCACGGGGATTTTGACTGTCCCGGCGACCTCCGCGATCACGTCCCAGTTTGCCTCGCCGGAATACCCCTGCGCCTTCGTGCGGCCGTGCACGGCGAGCCGCTGGATGCCGCTTTCTTCGAGCAGGCGCGCCACGCGCGGGGCGTTGATGCTCTTCTCGTCCCAGCCGATGCGGATCTTGGCCGTCACCGGTACGCCGGCCGCCTCGCCGGCCCTGACCACGGCGCGCGCGACGCGTTCGAGCAGCGGGCAGTCCCGCAGCAGCGAACTGCCGCCGTTTTTGCTGACGACCTTGTTCACCGGGCAACCGAAGTTGATGTCGATGAAGTCCGGCCGCACCCAGTCGATGACGGCGCGCGCCGCCTCCGCCAGACGCTCGGGTTCGCCGCCAAACAATTGCACGCCCAGCGGACGCTCCTGCGCCGCGTCAAACTCGATGTACTCCTGCGTGCGTTCGTTGCGGTGCAGGATGCCGTCGGCCGAGACGAACTCGGTCGTGAGCACGTCCGCACCCTGTTCCTTGCAGAGTTGGCGAAAAATCGTGTCCGTCACTCCCGCCATCGGGGCGAGGAAAAGCGGGAAGTCCATCAGGCGGGCAGCTTAACCCGGAACCGGCTGGTTGTCAGGTCGCGGCGGGCACGGGTTCGGCGTCGGTGTTCTTCAACCACTCACCGACCTCGCGCTGGACCTCCTCCAACTGGTCGAGGCGCAAGCCGGGGTCGGTCACCACGAACGTCTCCCCCGTCGCCGCGTGCTCGTACAACAACAGCCGCCGGCCGCCGGCCTCGTCCGTCCGGGAATCCGTCGGTCGCAGGACGCGTTTGCGCTCCAGCATCAGGGCGAGGATGTACGCGGCGCGGACGTGCTCGGGACGGTTCTCCGCCAGGAAGCGGCGCAGACGCGTCTCGGCGTCGGCCTTGGGCAGCGCCTCGGGCGCCGGCGGAGGCGGCGGGACGAACTTCGAGCGCCAGAACGAGAACGGCCGCGGTGCGCTCCGGTCGGCCTTCAACTGCCGCCAACCCTCCGCGGACACGTCGCGGCGCGAGAGGGTGTCGTCGCGGTCCCGGTAGAGCAGCGTGTAAAAGGACTCGCCGTCGGCGAACGGTTTTCCCGTCACGTCGCAGCGGTTCGTGCGGGCCTGGATGGTCCAATCGGGCAGCATTTCAGAACAACTTGTCGCGGTTGAGCGCCCGCTGGCGCAGCAGCAGCAGCCCGACGGTACCAAAAACGATGTTCACCGTCCACGTCGCCCAGAACGCCGGGACCCGCGCCCCCTTGCCCAACGCCAGGAACAGACTGCCGAAGAAAAAGATCAGCGCGAACAGGATGATCGCCGACGCCACGCCCACCAGCACGCTGCGGCGTTGGTAAACCACCCCCAGCGCGGACGCGAAGCACACCACCACCATGCACACCCACGGGTCGGCCCAACGCTGGTCCAGGTACGCGCGGAACGGGGCGAGTTGCACGTCGGTGAAGTCGCCGTTGAGCTGGAGATACTGGTGCAGTTCGGGCACGGAGAGCTTGTCCGCTTGCAAGACCGCGCTGGCGATGCGCCAGGGCGTTTCGCTCCAGCCGGTGAGTTTCAAGAGCGGCGGGTAGGTGATGTCGAAGCCGCCGCCGGGCAGCGTGCCGCTGCCGTCGGCTTTGGTGTGCAGGGTGCGCACGTCCTGGAAGAGCCAGGTGCGGGTCGGTGGGTCGTACGTGGCGGTCTTGGCGTAGTATTTGGTGATGCCCTCGGGCGTGATCTGCTCGACGCGCACGCCGCTGAGCGGCAGGGTCGGATCGGAGGGCAGCTTCTCGATGAACCAGAGCCGGTTGTCGGTGCGGTTGGGGAACAGGTAGCCGACGGTGGTGTTGAGCCGCTGGAGGCGGCGGCCGGCTTCGAGTTCGGCCTCGGCGCGCTCGCGCTGGGCGTCGGCGCGAGGGGCGGGCGAGTAGTTCAGGTAGGTGCTCAGGGCGGTGACGGCCAAGCCCACGACAAAAATTGGCAGCAGGATGCGCCCAAGGCTGACCCCGGCGCTGAGCATGCTTAGAATCTCGTTCGATTGGGACATGCGCCCCAGGCAGTAGAGCAGCGCCAGCAGCAGCGCGATGGGCAGGATCAGGATGGCCACCGAGGGCAGTTGCTGCAACTGGAACAGGAACACGTAGCCCAGCGACGCGCCGCCGCTGATGAAGTCGTTGGCCTTGGAGCCGAGTTCAAAGACCAGCCAGATGGCGATGAATCCCAGCAGACAGTAGACGAAGGGCAGCAGAAAGTTTTGCAGGATGTACCGGTCGAGCAGGCGCACGGGGAGAGAAAAGAGAAAGAGTGAACGATGAAGGCAGAAGGCGGAAAAAGCAAAAAGGGACGCGGACACCGACCGCTGGAACCTTGTCTTTCGCGGCTTCTGCGTTCATCCTTGCCGCCATGTCCGTGCTCATCGTCGCCGCCAGCCTCAGCGGCAAATCGCGTTCGCAACGCCTCGCGCGCATCGCCCTGCGCAAACTGACCGCCGCCGGCACGCCCGCCGCGCTGCTCGACCTGCGCGAATACCCTCTGCCCTTCGCCGGTTCGGCCGCCGGCTGGAGCGATCCCAACGTCGCCAAGGTCAAGGAAATGACGGCGGCGGCCACGCAGGTCCTCTTTGCCGTGCCGGTCTACAACTACGACGTGAACTCGGCGGCCAAGAACTACATCGAACTCATGGGCGAGGACGCGCTGGGCAACAAGACCGTCGGCTTCCTGCTCTCGGCCGGCGGGGGCGGCTCGTACATGAGCGCCATGAGCTTTGCCAATTCGCTGATGCTCGATTTCCGGTGCTGGGTGGTGCCGCGCTTCCTGTACGTGCCGAAGGATTTCGAGGGCGACACGCTGCCGCCCGAACTTGACGAGCGCATGGACGGCCTCCTGCGCGACCTGCTGACGCGCGGGATGTGAGGGAGGAGGTGCCTTGTGGGCACGTTGCGGTGCGCCGGCGGCGACGTTTGCGGGTTGCGGTGTGTCCTGCGGACACGTTGCGATGCGCGC
>CAXTMD010000104.1:0-12092 GCA_964245035.1 uncultured Chthoniobacterales bacterium | reverse complement strand
CGCCTAACGAACTCAAGCTCAGCGACGGCCCCACAGAGAACAAGACAAAACGAGTGGACGAGCAAGGGCCGTTCGCTGGAGCGCGTGGTTAGGCCGCCCGCCTACAGAGGGGCCTCTGGAAGGCGGCTATGAGAGACGTGGCTGGCAGGGCTCAAGCGCAAGCGGGTGACCCGGACCGAAGGACCAGCGAGCAACCGAGAGGGACCCACACCCGCCGTCCACGCTGGGAGCGTACCCGGCCTCGAAGCACCCATCTGAGAAGAGTTGCTGGCCTAACGAAGCCAAGCTCAGCGACAGAGGCTGGCCACGCAAGACGTGGAGTACAGAAAAGATACGAGGGCCAGTCTCTTCGCTGGAGCGCGTGGTTAGGCCCGCGCCTACAGAGCGCCTCTGATGGCCCGAAGAACAGACTGCTACTCCGGCGGGGGAATGATGGGCGCTGCCGCCGGGAAAGGACGAACGGAGGAACTGGCGTGCTGGAAAGACCGACGTGCTGGCAGAGGAACGGGAACAGGCTCGACCACGGCGAACGGGAACCAGCCTGCCCTCGAACACCACCCAGGCAGAGACTCAGGGCCTAACGCCTCCAAGCTCAGCGACAGAGGCTGGCGAGGACAGACTCAACCACGGAACCAGCGCCACCGCCAGCCTCTGTTCGCTGGAGCGCGTGGTTAGGCGTCTGGAGCGTGGGCGGCTGGAAGATCGGACGACGGTGGCTGCTTCGCCGCCTGCCAACGAGTCCACGCAAGCATCAGGCTGGCGAAGATGACCGCTGAAAGGTAGCGCGTCGATAGAGGAATCGGACTGGAGATGAACAGCCCGAAATGATCTTCAAGATCGTAGATCGCCGAGGTGAAGGCAAAGAAGGGGCCAAAGAATGCTATCCATTGACGGACTGGGTGCCGCTGGAAGTAAGCCCGGACTGGCTCGTAGTCACTTTGGATACGCTTTGTTTCCATGGGTCAACGGTGTGGATGCAGGATGCCTAACGAAGGCAAGCTCAGCGACAGAGGCTGGCCACGCAAGACGAGGAGTACAAAAGAAGCCCCCCAGCCAGCCACTGTTCGCTGGAGCGCGTGGTTAGGCGACCGGGGTGATTATCGTGCTAATCTCTGCCGGAGGTAGGCAACCGCTCGTGAAGAGAGCACCAAGGGCTGAGGACCGCCACCCTCGATGAAATCGACCATGCGGCCAACTGGTGAAGGCTCGCTGGTGCCATCAAGGAAGTCGATGCCATGATCGTCGCCGCGAAAGTCGTGCCAGTAGCGAGCGACTAGGCGACCATCCTCGTAGATGCAGTACCGGTATGGGCCGAAGCCTTCGCGCTTCGTGTCGGCATGTTTGATTTGGTAGCTCACGTGACGCGTGGATTGTCGCCTAACGAACTCAAGCTCAGCGACAGGCAGGGCGAGAACAAGGGTGGAGTTCGGAACCAGCCCCGCTCGCCCTGCCTGTTCGCTGGAGCGCGTGGTTAGGCACCGGGTGCGAGCGCGACATGGATATGCTGCAAATCGGGACCGACTCGCCCGTACTCGATGACTCCGTACCCGCGAGTGGGACCGCCCCGAGCCGACTCAGGAGAACCCACCCCGCTCTCGGTGTAGGGGTGATAGCCGACTGCCTCGATACGCAGGTCGCCGCTCGGATGGTAGCCCTCCATGCCGACGATGAACAAACCGGTGTGCTGCAAGGCAGACAGGTTGAAGCTGCCGCTGGCATCGGTGTGAGCGTGCGTAGTGGCGTGGCCGGAAGTCATGGACACCACCGCCCCCGCCACTGGACGCCCGGACGCACGGCTGACCACCTGACCGGCAACGGCGGGAGCATCGGTGAAGCGGTACGGCACGCAAGCACTCAGCGAGAGCGAGACTACGGCAACGAAAACGTGTCGAAACGATGGCGTGTTCATAGGTGCCTAACGGACTCAAGCTCAGCGACAGAGGCTGGCGAGAAGAGGCAGGATAAACAGAAAAGAGCCGAACGCCAGCCTCTGTTCGCTGGAGCGCGTGGTTAGGCGACCGGGGGTGGAACTCGGACGAGAGGACGGGTAGCGAAGAAGAAGCCCACGATGATGAACAGAAAAAGACTGTCGTGGAAGAGGAGCAACTGCCAGAACTGCCAGGTAGCCATCGTCGCGGAAGGAAGGCGTGAATAGTAGAGGGACAGCAGCACCGCTGCCGACACGACCCCAAGGATGCTGAGGAAGAAGCCGAGGATGAACAAGGCGCGCAGGCTGCGCCGAGCTTTGTAGATACGCGGGTCCATGGATTGTATTGCAGAACGTGTGACGAGGTCGCCTAACGAACTCAAGCTCAGCGACAGGCGATGGCGACGCAAGGCTCGACTACGAGGAAAAGCCCACCGCCATGGGCTGTTCGCTGGAGCGCGTGGTTAGGTGTCAGCTTACAGGAGGTTGCCCGCATGGCAACGGGGTGCCAGGCTGGTGGTGGCTCGACACGCAACCACCCACCGTTCCCCATGGCTCGTATGCACGCTAACGCTACGCTCACCCCGCTTCGCCGCGCCAAGATGATCGCCGAACTGTCTTCCTCGGGCGCGTCGCTGCGCGCCGTGGCTGCCCGCTACGGGGTGTGCGAGAAGACGGTGCGGCGCTGGCGCGACCGCGCGCAGCTTCTCGGCTCGCCTGCGCGGCTGCCCGACGCTTCTTCGACTCCCAAGCACCAACCCACCCGCACCAGCGAGCGCGTGGAAGCGCGCATCGTGGCCCTGCGCCGGGAGCGTCGTACCTACGCGCAGATCCGCCTAGTTCTTCCTGGCGTCAGCATGGCCACGCTCTCGCGCGTGTTGCGTCGCCACGGCCTGCAACGCCTCTCTAGCCTGGAGCCGCCCCGACCGCCGCCGCTACGCTACGAGTACCCGGCCGCGGGCGGCTTGCTGCACCTGGACATCAAGAAGCTCGGGCGCTTCGAGCAACCGGGTGCGCGAGCCACCGGTGAACGTACTCACCGCAACCCCGGAGCGGGTGTCGAGAGTCTACACGTGGCCATCGACGATCACAGCCGGGTGGCCTTCGCTTGCCTGCGCCCAGATGAGAAGCAACCCAGCGTGGTAGAGGCTCTGCGCCAAGCCATCACGTTCTACGCAGGCCACGGCGTGTTGATCCAGCGCGTGCTCACCGACCGTGGAGCCTCGTACCGCTCCAAGCTCTTCGCGCAGACCTGCCGTGAACTCGGCCTCAAACAGCTCTTTACCCGCCCCTACCGCCCGCAGACCAACGGCAAGGCCGAACGCTTCATCCAGACGGTGACCCGCGAGTGGGCTTACGCGCGTTCCTACGCCTCCAGCGACCAAAGAGCGAGCCTCCTACCAGCCTTCCTGCACGACTACAACTACCACCGACCCCACTCCGCAATCGGCCACCTGCCACCAGCCTCCAGGCTACCAAAAACTGCGGACAACCTCTTGACCTACAACAGTTAGGTCGCCGACAGCGACAGCGGTTGGCGGCTCGCTGAAGGGCATCGTCACGAACCCCCGTTGCCACTCCCCACTCCGCCGCAGGCGAAACAACCCTGCGCGTAGCGGAGTGGGCGCGTGAACACCTCCACCGACACGCAGGACATGGAACAAGGCGGACCGAGCAGAGACCGTACAAGGGGATCAATCCCACATGATCTCGATTGAGAAAAAGTTTTGTACTTCAACAATGGGATTAAGTGGCATAAAATCCCATCGCATGAAAACACAGATCACCGTGGATACGGGCGGGCGGGTGCTCATCCCCAAGGAACTGCGCGACCGGCTAGGTTTGGGTCCGGGCGACGTGCTGGAACTCTCCGAGGCCAAGGAACAGATTACTCTTAAGCCCGTGCGCCAGACGCTGCCGCTGGAAAAACGACACGGGTTCTGGGTCTACACCGGCCAAGCGCAAGCGGGAGCAGGCACGGGTGAGGATATGGTCAATGACGACCGGGAGGCACGCGCCGCCGCATTGCTGGCGGGTGGTGGAACGCCAAAGGGAGAAGAAAAGCCGTGAAAGCGTTCTTTGACAGTTCCGTGCTCGTGGCCGCCTTCCACGGCGCGCATGTCCACCACAAGGCGAGCTTGGCTGCCATCGCTACCGCCAGCAAGAAGACGGCGTTTTGCGCGGCCCACACGCTGGCGGAAGTGTACTCGGTGATGACCCGGCTGCCGGTGCGGCCCCGGATCAGCCCTGAGCAGGGACTGCTTTTTGTCGAGTCGATCCGCGAGCGGTTCAGCATTGTGGCGCTCTCGGAAAAGGAGGTCTACGAGGTGATCGCTGCTGCTGCCGGTCGGGGTGTTGGAGGTGGGAAAATCTACGATGCGATGATCTTGCGTTGCGCCGAGAAGTCGAAAACCGAGTTCATCTACACCTGGAATTTGGACGACTTCGGTCAACTAGCAGGAGGAGTGGCGGAGCGGCTGCGAACACCGTGACACAAAATCTGGGAAATCGGTGTGCACTAATTTTGCCAGACAGATGAGAAAACCAGGATGTCTCTCATGCGACCCGGCCACCACTCTGATGTTCGCATACCTCGAAGCCGAAGCCAAGGCCAGCCACTAAGCGAACGGAACTGACAGGCCGCGCCGGGATGATCCTGGTCGCGGCTTTAGACTGTGTTGTCCGCTTTAGGGGTTGCGGTAGCCTGTAGTGCTAGGCTTACCCTTGGGCTGCGGAATGTCATTCGTTTCGCGTTGTGCCACTGCGATTTGTAGCAAGTAATCAGACAGGTCGAAGGCGTATTTCTCACCCCGAGCAAGCAGAGCTTGGCGCACCTCGCCCGCGTGTCTCCAGCTTCTCGGAACGGCCAAAATGCTCAGGTCTGCATCATCGCGTTTGCAAACTTCGTTGTGGCCAAAATGCACGGCATGACTGCGCTCCTGTCCGGGATAGTGCAGGTGCCGTTTGGCCGTCTCGCCGTGGTTGTCGAGATTTAGACGAAGATCCCGCACGGTGCGGTCAGGAGCCATGAGCAGATGAAACAGAAGAGACACACGACCGAAGAGATCATCCGCATCCTGCGTGAAGCCGACACAGGCAAGGACTTGGAGGCAGTCTGCCGCAAGCACAACGTCTCGGCCGCCAGCTTCTACCGCTGGAAGAAAAAGTTCGGTGGCATGGAACTAAAAGATGCCCGCAAGTACCGGCAACTGGAGAAGGAGAACAGCGAGCTCAAGCAGATGCTCGCTGATAGCCTGCTCAAGATCCGGGTGCTGGAGGAAGTGAACGCAAAAAAATGGTGAGCCCTTCGCAGAAGCGACGAGCGGTCCAGGGCGTGGTCAAAGCCGGACTTTGCAAAGGAGCGCAGGGCTTGTCGCTACCTGGGCGTCCACCGTTCCAGCTACATCGCGGCCTTCGGCACCCTCGCTTCCTACATCGAGGCAATGGGTCACTCCGAGGAGGCAAAGACGCTCAAGCAGTGCGGTGATGAAGCCAAGGAGGGTGACGAGGCCTACACCAAACTGGCCAAGCAGATGCTGCAACACGCTTGAAGCAGTGAAGTCGCCGGGAAGCGCTTGAGGCGTTCCCCGGTGACAGACACGGGATGGTTCACGTGACCATCTTGGATACTCTTCTCAACGGGAAAGCGAGTATCCCAAAGGTTGTGGCTGTAACGAACTGAGTGGTCACCGCACGTTGCGAAGGAGGATTTTGATTTCTCGGATCAAGCCGCCGCGTACCAAGTCTTTGTCCAGGAAGGTAGAGATGCCAGCGAGTAATCCCGATCCCCGTGCTTCGGGGCTGCCGGAAACCATGAGAATGGGCAAAGCGGGCCGCAGACGGCGTAGCGCACGAGTCAGGTTTGCTCCATCCATCTCCGGCATGTCGTGGTCGCAAATCACCAGATCCGCTCCGATGTGCACGAAGTCAGCTAATGCGCGCCTGCCATTCGCGAAACCCCGCACCTGGGCGAGCGGATAGGCAGCCAGGATCAATGCTTCGATGACGAAGCGCACGCCCTCGTCATCTTCGGCCAGGAGAAAGCGCATCGGGGAAGCGGAGAGAGTCGTGGCAAGGGCTTTCAGGGAAGTTGGACGGCGCTTGGCATCAGGCAAGGTGGGCATTCCACCCGGAGCCCCTCCCTTCCCTGCATCTTTGCGCCGCCCAACCGCTTTGGAAACCACTGCGTCACGCTTTGCCATCATGGGAATCTCCGCTCAGCGTGCTGCGCACGCGGAAGTAATCTGCTCATCGGGCAAGGTCAAGGTGGTTAGGAAAATCACTCATCTGCCAGTGGCATCGCAGGTGTGCGAGCAGATCCAGCGGCCCGAATGGTTTGAGGAGAAATTCGTTCGCGCCCGCCTCCAAACCGCGCGTAGGCAAATCTCTCACCTTGCTTGCGGTCATCAAGATGATCGGCACGCTGGCAGTCCGCACGTCACTGCGCAGCCGGCAGGCGAGGCCGATGCCATCAAGCAAAGGCGTGAGCACGTCCGAGAGGATCAAGTCGGGCCGCTGCCGCCGCACCGCTGCCAGTGCTTCTTCGCCGTTCATGGCAAACTTCACGTCGTACTCTGCCGAGAGCAGGTCTTCATAAAAATAACCACTCTGTCGGTTGATCTTCCACCAGCAGCAGACATAGCTTTCCCCGCGAAGACGGGTCGCTCGACAGATGCGCTCCGATGTCAATCCCTTGAGAGGAACTACGAAGCTAGCGGAGGGCGCAGTGTCGGTCATAAGATCCGTGGAACTACGCGCACCCATTTGCTCCTGGGGCCTTTCGTCCATCGCAAACGGGTCAGACTGCAATCGTTTGAAAATGATGCGCCACCTCTCGCCTCCCGGTACAATGAAGGTGGATTTCTAGCAGAAGCGGCTATTTAGCCCGCGTGGAGTCATCCCGCAGCTTCTTGATGTCGTTGTGTGCGGCCAGCACGGCATCGTGTTGTGTCTGCACCAATGTCTTGGCGGATGGACTGAGGCTGGCGTCCGCCAGAGCCAACCGGTAGGATTTGACGGCACTGTCCTCCCCGCGCTCGCACTCGGCTAGCATGCCGTGCCGGTCCTGGCTGGTCAGCACGTTTTTGAGGCCGATCCAGCCGCGGTGCACGGCGCTGGTCACGCTGCCAGAGGTTTCCGGCTTGCCTTGGCCAAGGTCGAAGACCGTTCTTTGTAGTTCCTTGGCAAACTCGTGCCGTTGCTCGGCATAGCTACCGAAGAGCTTCTTGAGGTCCGCGTCGTGCGTCGCGTCGGCCACTTGCTGGTAGCCCTTTTCACCGTCCTTGAGTGCTTCGATGAGGGTGTTGAGCGTGGAAACCGTTTTCTGTGGGTCAGGAGATTGCATGATAGCTCCTGATTCGGTTACTGGATGGGCAGTTCATTCACAAATCGCTAAATTTGTGAGCGTCTTGACAATTTTCCGAATAACTTTGGCATTCTTCGCCGGGGTGGTACGTCTTTGTCTTGGATCACGAGGCCACGGTTGTCGGCAAAAGCGCTTGTACACAGGTGGACGCCGAATGTGACAGAGGTCCCTGATGACTCAAGAGTCCGTTTGCCTCAACACTCTTGCCTCGACAACACGTCAGACTCAACCGAGACCATGAGGATTGCGATACCGATGCCTATTGGTTTACCCGACATGCGAGAGGGTGCATGTCCGCGCGCGACACCTAGAGCGATCTTTTTCTAAAATGGGTTACATTGACGGAGAATCGCTAGCGGATAGGCGAGCTTAAGCGGAGACGGGCGACCGTTCTGGGGCGAACGGTGCCATGCCCCCTGCCAGGATGGCAACGGACGTGCCTGCGCTCGTTGCCGCAGGTGTAGGCTTGCCGCCAGCGCGGGCGTCCCGCCACCAGTCCAGCAGGATGTGCGCACGCTGACCCAGGCCGGGCATCTTGGCCAGGTACACGGCCCGCCACATGGCCCAGCCCAGCAGCCCCCAGAAAGGCCAGCCGTAGATCTCCGCCACGCCCGCGTGCCGGCCCACTAGCGCCAGCTCACCGATGGGTCGGTAGGTAAACGGCCGCAGAGGTTCGCCGACCAGGCTGGCCCCGATGTTCGCCGCCACGAGGATGCCCTCGCGCAGGGCGTTCTGGGCGGTAGGCGCGTAGGTCCCCTCGCCATCGGGACGGGGCAGGGCCGCGCAGTCACCGATGGCCCACGTGCCGGGGTGGCCGGGCACCGCGCCGCTGGCTTCCACCTCCAGCGCGCCGGGCTTGCTGTGGCCGACGCCCTCCAGCTTGGACACCAGCGGGCTGGGCATCTCCCCGCCCGACCAGATGAGCAGGCCCACGGGCAGGCGGCGGTTGCCGTCCAGTTCGACGAAGTCCGGTCCGGCGGCGGTGATCTTGGTCTGCAAACGCACGTCCACGCCCGCTTCCCGCAGCTTCCTTTCGGCGTAAGCGGCCAGCCGGGCGCTCTCCAGTTCGGGCATGAGCCTCTTGGACGGGTCCACGAGGAGGGTGGTCACGTCATCGGGGGCCAGCGACACGCCTCGCTGGCACCGGCGCTCGACTTCGCTGCGTAGCAGTTCGTTGACGGCGGCCATGGTTTCTACCCCGGTGTAGCCGGCTCCGCCAACGACCACGGTCAACAGGGCGCGGCGCGCGGCATGATCCGGCTCGGCCTCAGCCTTTGTCAACAGCTCGAAGATGCGGGCTTGGACGGCCTCGGCGTCGGTGAGCCGCTTCATGGAGACGGAGTGCTCCTCCAGGCCCGGCACCCCGTGGTGGTTGACCACCGAACCGAGAGCGAGCACGAGATGGTCGGCCTCCAGCGTGAGGCGACTGGAAGCTTTTCCTTCGCTGTTGTGACTGGTGGTGCGCAGGACGGCGCGGCGGGTGGACAGATCGATTTCCTCGACGCAGCCTTGGCGGAAGCTCACGCGAGCGGGCAGCGCGGCGGTAGGACTGACGATGTGGCGGGCATCCACCATCCCGCCGGCTGCCTCGGTGAGCATGGGGGGTAAAGAGCAGGTAGGGGTTCTCGTCCACCAGGATGATCTCGGCCGGGGCGTCGGCACTGGCGGCGGACAGTTGGCGGGCCAGTTCTGCCGCCACGTTACGGCCGGCGAAACCGCCGCCCAGGATGACGAAGCGTTTACCGCGTGCCGCTGCCCCGAGGCGTTGCCGCCGGGCCAGATGCTTGGCACGCCAATTCGCGGCCGCCGCCGTCCCTCCACAGCAGAGCAGAGCGGCGACGACGGTGAGCAGGGCGCCGGAAGAGCGCGGCGTGGGTCGCAGTTGAGACATGGAATGATTGAGCTTGAGTTGCTTGGCTGATTCACCGCATCGTTCTGCCGCGGTTAGTGTGTTTGCTGATTCTGATCTTTGTCGGTTCCAGAGCGCGGCAACCAAGAAGACGACACAGACGTTCCCGGATCGTGAACCTGAATGAAGGGGCTTTGACCCGCTGTCGGTCACTACTCGCGCCGAATTGGGACAGCGCGGCTGATGACGACCAAGCAGTGACCAAAGATGGCGTCAAAGCTCCTTTGGTGGCGCGCGAAAGGCAGCGATGCGTTTGACATTGCGCAGGTGGGTGAAGGTGACGTTGTCGCTCGTGGAAGTGCCCCCGAACGTGCCGCAACCGAGCGTGAAGGAAGGCACCAACCCAGTGGTATATCCCACCACGCCTTGGGAGGCAGGCGTATTGACCAGGATGCGGCTGGCGGGCATAAGCGCAGCAAAACGCGCAACCAGCGCCTCGTCGTGGCTGTGGATGACCGCCGTGTGCCCCCGGCCCGCCAGTTCCAGGAGTTGACGTGAGATCTCCAGGCCATGCGCTTCGTCGCGCGCCTCGAACAACCCGACGACGGGAGCCATCTTCTCCAACGCCAGCGGGTTGGTGGCGGCAAGCTCCTCGGTGGGCACGACGAGCAGCCGGATGGAATAGCCTCGGCGGATGCCTGCCAAGGCGGCGGTGGCCTGCGCCGCCTGGCCTACGACGTGGCGGCGCAATGCGGTGCCGCCGACGAGGCATGTTGCGAGGAAAGCGACGGTCTCGGCGGGATCGAGCACTGCCGCGCCGTGGGCTTCGAGCGCCCGGGTGAAATCCGCGCGCAGGGCGGCAGGCACTACCAAGTTGTGTTCCGAGCCGCAGATGATGCCGTGGTCAAACGACTTGGAGTCAACGATGCAGCGGGCGGCCCAGTCGAGGTCGCAGTCCCCGCAGATCAGCGCGGGCGCGTTGCCGGGTCCCACCCCGAGCGCAGGTTTGCCGCTGCTGTAGGCCGCTTTGACCATGGAGGTGCCGCCGGTCGCCAGCAAGAGCGACACGCCGGGATGGTGAAAGTACGCCGCCGTGGTCCGGCGCGAGTTGCGGCCTTTGACCCATTGGATCAAGTCCGGTGGCGCGCCATGGGCGACGAGGGTTTCACGCAACAGGCCACCCACGGTGTCGGCCAGAGCCCGCGTCGAGCGGTGGAAGCTCAGGATGAGCGCGTTGCGGCTCTTGAGACAGATCAGCGTCTTGAAGATGGCTGTGGCGACGGGACTGGTCAGCGGGATCAGGCCAAACACCACGCCGACGGGCGCGGCCAGCTCGGCGACGCCGGTCATGGGGTCCGTGGAGATCGGGCCGAAGCCCGGCTGCGTGCGCAGGGAGCGTCGCACGCCCAGGCTCGCGATCAGGTTCTTGTGGTGCTTGTCGGCGACGCTGCCCAGGTGGGTGATGGCGACTGTTTGTTCAGCCAGGGCCTGCGCGTGGGCGGCGACGGCTCCGGCCAGCGCGTCCAACAGCGCATCGACGCGCTCCTCGCTCCAGCCGGTAAACTCCTCCTGCGCTTTCCAGGCCGCGGCGACAGTGTCCACCACGCCGGGCTCCTCGGCGGGCGGCAGGTGCAAACCCAGGATGCGGTCATTAGCCAGGCGCAGCTTGGCAGCGGCTTGCTCTCCCAGGTGCCGATAAATGGCGACCGAGAGCAAAGGAGCTTCGCTCTCCACCTCCGCCAAGTGCGACCGCGAGAACCGCCGTGCGTACACCGCTTCCTCGGCGTAGGCGCTGGCCGCGCGGGGTTGGCCGTCAAGGAAACCCACTTCGCCGTAGGTGCTGCCCGGCCCGAGAAAACCCAGCACAGGGTCTGTGTCGATCTCCTCGCGCTCGGACTGGAGACGCACCACGCCGGTTTGGATCAGGTAAAAGGCTTCCGTCTGGTCTCCTTCCCGGAAGAGCCGCTCGCCAGCGGCGGCTTCCACGTCATCCAGGTAGCGATCCAGGATGGGGCGCAACGCAGGAGGGAGCCAGTCGATTTCGCCCGGCATCATGGTAAGTGGAACATTCGCGAGAACCATACGCCGGGACAGGTCCTGGCGGATGTGGTGTTCCCAAGGGATGGACCCCGCTAACGCTGGTTAACTCGCCCCGCCAAGCTAGCCACTTGAGCCAACAGTTCCGCTGCCTCGACCGGCTTGGCCAAGTGCATCTGGAAACCTGCGAGGATCACCTTGAGCCGATCCTCCGAGCGGGCGTAAGCCGTCAGTGCAACCGCAGGCGTGTTGCCTCCTTGCTCGGGTGCGAGCGCGCGGACCTGGCGGATAAGCGCATAACCGTCTTCCTCCGGCATCCCAATGTCGCTGACCAGCACGTCCGGTCGTTGCGATTGGATCAGCTCGATGGCTACCGCGACCGACGCGGCGGTCTGCACGACTGCCTCCCGGTCCTCCAGCAACCGCTTGACCAACGCGCGAGCATCCGCTTCGTCGTCAATCACCAGCACCTTGACTCCCACCAAGTTCAGCGAGTCGGACGGAATGGACAAGAATCCTTCGCGGGCCTGGGGATGTTGGCGTTCCGGCGTGGCTACTTCTGGAACGGGCTGCACGACAGAAAACGGCAGCACCACGCGAAAGGTGGTGCCCTGACCCAGGCCCGCGCTGTCCACCTGCACACCGCCTCCATGAAGTTCCACCAGTTGCTTGACGATGGCCAAGCCAAGACCGAGCCCGCCGTGGCGACGGGTGGTGGAAGCATCCGCCTGTCGAAACCGGTCGAACACCTCGGGCAAGAACTCAGGGGAGATCCCTTCGCCGGAGTCAACCACGCTGACTTCCAGATGGGAGTGGATGCGTTCGAGGAACACCTGCACCTTGCCCCCTTTTGGCGTAAACTTGAGGGCATTGGAGAGCAGGGTCCAGAACACCTGCTGCAAGCGGTTCGGGGC
>CAXTMD010000103.1:11734-12094 GCA_964245035.1 uncultured Chthoniobacterales bacterium | reverse complement strand
CGTCTACGAACTCCATGGCGTAGAAATAACTCTGCCCGTCGCTGCCCAGGTGGTGGACGCCGGCGATGTTAGCGTGCCGCAGACCGGCCGCCGCCCGGGCCTCGCGCACGAACCGCGCCCGGGTGTGTGCGTCCTGGAGACTGGCGGCGCTGACCACCTTCAGGGCCACCGGGCATTGCAGGTTGGTGTCGAGGGCCTTGTACGTCACGGCCATTGCCCCGCGGCCCAGTTCCCACAGCGATCCGTCGTCGCGCCGCAGGATCTGGTAGTGCTCGAAGGTTTCTGTCTCCATGGCGTCAAGGGTCGGGCACGATGCCGAACTCGTCGGCGAGGACAGTCGTCAACGTTTCCATCGGCAGG
>CAXTMD010000103.1:11070-11724 GCA_964245035.1 uncultured Chthoniobacterales bacterium | reverse complement strand
TTTTCGGGGCGGCCCGCTTCTGCAAGGAGCGGGCCGCCTTTCTTTTTATCAATGCGTCGGTGCTGCTTTCTCGCCGGGCACGATGCCGAACTCGTCAACTAGGACTGCCGAGAGGGTCTCCATGGGCAGGCCGAGCACGTTGGTCCAGGAGCCCTCGAAACCGGCGATGATCCGCTCGCCGTGTTCCTGCGCCGCGTAGCCGCCGGCCTTGTCCAACGGGTCGATCAGGCGCAGGTAGGCGTCGATCTCCGCCGGGGAGAGCGCGTGGAAGCGCACGCGCGTTTCCTCGACGAAGCAGCGCACCTGCCCGCGCGCGGGGCAGGCCACGCACACCCCCGAATACACCTCGTGCCACCGCCCGGCGAGCGAGCGGAGCATGGCCCCGGCCGCCGGCAGGTCGGCCGGCTTGCCGAGCGCGCGGCCGTCGCGGCAGACCAGGGTGTCCGTACCCAGGACGGCCGCGCGGGGATGGCGGGACCACAGGGCGGCGCTCTTCAACTGGGCGTTGAGCAGCACCAACTCGCGCACGCTCAGGCTCTCGTCGGTGGACTCTTCCACGGCCGCCGGCAGGACGAGCGCGGCGTAGCGGTGTTCGGGGAGAAGCTGGCGGGGGCGGGGCGAGGCCGAAGCCAGGATCAGGGGTGGGTTCATGAG
>CAXTMD010000103.1:0-11060 GCA_964245035.1 uncultured Chthoniobacterales bacterium | reverse complement strand
GCCATGTTCGGCCAGCAGTCCCCGGCGGCGCGGTGAGGCGGAGGCGAGGACCAGGAGCGGGGCAGATGCGGACATACGCCTTTCTTTGTAGCACTTCCGCCGACGATTTGTCTCTGTACGGGCCGAAAACCTGCTCTTTTCTCGAAAAAAGACTTGGCAAGGACCCTCACCCTCTGGCAATGATGGGCGGATTCGCGGGCATAGCTTAGTGGTAAAGTTCCAGCCTTCCAAGCTGGCCAGGCGGGTTCGATTCCCGCTGCCCGCTGTCTGCCCTTGCAATTCCGACAACCAGTCTCACCTTCAACGCCAAATCACCCGAAAAGCGATGCGAAACATGATCTCCGCCCGCCGTGCTCTCCTGAGCGCCAGCGTTGACCAGACGGCCGCGGCCGTGCGTTCCTCCGTGTCCAAGGAGCCGCGGATGGGGGTCGAAATTCTCACCGCCGCCGTCCGGGCGAAGACGCCGAAGGTCGGAGACATCCGTTGCGACGACCTCGCCAAGCTGACCCGTGCGGCCGTGGCGGCGGACTCGCAGCAGGCCAGCCAGTTGGTGGAGCGGGCTTCTTCCCTGCGCCCGGACTGCGCCGATGAACTGAACAACCTCCTGGTGACCAACGCGGCGAACCCCGAGACGCCCGGCCTCTTCAACATCGAAGACGCCTACGCGTTCGGCATCGGCTTCGGCCCCGGGTTCCCCGGCAGCCCTGGCTTCGTCGGCAGCCCGCCCAGCGGTTCCGTCTCGCTGCCGGGTGCCAGCCCGACACCGGTGACCTCCGCGACCAACGGCTAACCGAAAGCCACCTCCTTTCCGGACGGCCCTTGCGATGACGACCTCGTCGCAAGGGCCGTTTTGTCTCGTTTCCTGCCGCCAGCCCCGTTTTGTTCCCCGCTTTTGAACGTCCTCTACGCGGTCCTGATCTGCCTCGCGTTTGCCGTCATCGAGTTTCTGACCGGCGGCACGCGGCTGGTGTTTAGCCTGCCGGCTGACGCCCTGCTCGCCGCCGCCGGGTTGTTGTCGCTGGTCGATTTCCACCGGCCGAAGCTGCCGCCCAACGGTCCCTGTCTGGCGGCCTCGGCGGTTTTCTTCGGTTACATCCTGATCCGCAGCCTCTTGTCGCCGGTCGCCTACCTCGCGTGGTACGACCGGTACATGGTGCTGGCGGCGTTGATCGTCTACCTGCTGACGGCGTGCTACCTGACCGATCCCAGGCGCCGGTTCTGGGTGCTGTGGGCGCTGCTGGCGCTGGTCTTGGTCAACCTGTGGGTGGGCGGCAGGCAGTTCGCCAGCGGCGGCAGTTACATGCTCTTCGGCTTCCTGCGTTCGCCGCAGTACGACGGACGCGCCAGCGGCCTCTACATCTGTCCCGACCACCTGGCCGGCTACCTGGAAGTCGTCGGCTGTCTGGGTTTGTCGGCCGCGTTGTACAGCCGCAACCGTCCGTGGGTCAAGCTGCTGATCGGCTACCTGTCGCTCTGCTGCTTCGGGGGGCTGCTGCTCACCGGGAGCCGCGGCGGGGCGCTGAGCGCGGCGGCGGGGCTGGGGGTGTTGATGATCCTCGGCCTGCTGCGGGCGCGGGCCACGTCGCCCGGGAACGTGCTGCGGACGACGGGGTTGGTGGTCTGCGCCGTCGCCGTGCTGGTGGCGGGGGTCGGCCTGGCCATGCGCCACAGCATGTTGATCCAAAGCCGCGCCAAAAACCTGCTGGACCGCGGCGACATCCGGCTCATCATCTGGCCGTCGGCCGTGGCGGATTTCCGCGTCAGCCCGGTCTTCGGCACCGGGTCGGCGACGTTCCTGTACTACGGCCGCAAGTTCCGCGATCCGCGCGTGCAGTCGGACCCGGTGCGGCCGCACAACGATTACCTGGAACTGCTGGCGGAGTACGGCGCGGTCGGGGCGGCGGCCTTCCTGCTGTTTTACGCGGCCCACGTGCGCTGGGGCTGGCGGGCGTTCCGGCACCTGTCCATGCGTTCGCTCGGCGAGGGCGGGAGCAGCAACGCGGCGGCCTGGAACATCGGCGCGCTCTCGGCCGTGGCGTGCATCACGGTGCACTCCGTGGTCGATTTCAACCTCCACATCCCGGCCAACACGCTGCTGATGGCGTTCGTGTTCGGGCAGTTGGCCAACCCGGGCCGCGCCTTGACGGGCGAGGACCGGACGCCGCAGCGGCGGCCGGTTGACCTCTTGGCGCGCCTCGCGCTGCCCGCGCTGTCGGTGTGGCTGCTGGCCGAGGGGATGCCGAAGCTGCCGGGCGAGTATTTTGCCGAGCAGGCCCGGGTCGCCCTGCGCGACGACCACGAGGTGGCGGCGATCAACGACGCCCGCCGCGGCCTCGAATACGAGGCCGAGAATCCCTTGCTCTCTTATTATCTAGGCGAAGCGCGCATGCGCATCGCCGAACACCGGGAAGCGGCTGGCGCGACGAACCCCGCCGACCCGATCAACGCGTCCTACCGCCAGGATGCGCTCGAAGCGTTTCGCCGCGCCTACGTCCTGGCCCCGGACGACAGCGTCGTGCTCATGCGGCTGGGCGAGACGCTCACGCGCCTGGGCAAGCTGGACGAGGCCGGCGTCGTCTTCGACCGGCTGCAAGCCTGGGACCCTAACTCGGGACTCGCACAGACGTACTACGGATTTTTTCTGCAACGCGCCGGGCGGTTCGCCGAGGCGGAGGCCGCCTACCGCCGCGCCCTGAGTCTGGACCCGAAGCCGGCGGCCAGCGCGGGCCTCGACGAGATCGGACGCGAGCGTGCGGCGGCCGGTCCGCCGACGGGTTAAAGCATTTCCCCAGAGTAACTTTCCGGCAAAACGCGCCCCTCGGGTCAATTCCCCCGAAGATTGTTATTGCCGCGCGGAGAAGTTTTTCGATAGTCTCCCGCCACAAAAAGCGTTTGCGTCTTTTTGCAACGAAAAGACGCCGGTACCGCCACCTGCGGCCGACGTCGGAGGCCAAAATCCGTGCGGTTAGCGCAAATCTTGCTCGTGTCGCCATTTATCTATGAATAAAAAGCAAACCACCCGGCTCGCGTTCTCGCTGCTGCTCCTGGCCCAGACCACCTGGGCACTCCCGCTGGCGCGAGCGGGTTCCTTCGACCTGAAGGACACCGTCGACAACAAGGATAACAACGCCGACGTGGGGGAGGGCAACTTCAGCCGCAAGAAGCTCACGCTCACCGGCGACGTGCGCGTCGGCTACGACGACAACCCGCTGGCGCGGCCCGACACGGCAATCATCATCAACGCGTTCGGCCAGCGCCAGAACGTCGGCATCAGCAAGGACGGCAGCGTGTTCTTCAACGCGGACGTGGGCGCGTCCTACGTGATCGCCGACAGCCGCTTTACCTTGTCGATTGCGGGCGACGTGGGCGTCACCTACTACCTCGACCGCGAAGGCCGCAACTACGACGTCAACGGCGCGCTGACGCTGCGCAGCACCTACAAGGTCACGCCGCGCCTCTTCCTAGAGGTCACCTCGTACAACGCCTACGTCTCCGAGGGCGACTACGGCGCGACGAACCTCACCGGGTTCAACACCGTGCTCGGCACGGCGGGCCGGACCACGGCCGACGTGAACGGCGACTACTTCTACACGACCACCGGCCTGGGGCTGACCTACCAGCTCACGCCGCGGGTCTCGCTGGTGACCGGCGGCGACCTCAACGCCTTCGCCTACGAAGACCGGCCGTACACGACGGACGAGAACCGCATCGAACTCTACTTCTCCGAGCAGGTCCGCTACCTGCTGAACCCGCAGTTGACGCTGACGGGCAGCTATCGCTTTGGCTACATCGACTATTTCAGCGTCAACAACGATTCGTACACGCACTTCCTGCTCGCCGGCTTCGACTACGTCTTCAACTCGCGCCTGCGCGCCACGGTCAACGCCGGTGCCGAGTTCCGCGTCTACGAGGACGTGGGCAGCGCCGACGAAACCTCGCCCTACGCGGAGGCGACGATCTCCTACGCGGTTTCGCGTCGGACCAACGCTAGCCTCGTGGCGCGCTACGGTATCGAGGAAGGCGACCTGAGCACCGACGCGACCAAGGCGGACACCGTGCGCCTGGGCATCAACGTCGACCACCAGTTCACGCCGCGCATCAGCGTCTACGGTGGGTTCTACTTCACGCACTCGTACTACGAGACGCCGGTGCGCACCGACCTGGCGTTGGAGGAGATCGCGCCAAACAACTTCAACGAGGAAACCTACGACGTTTCGGTCGGGGCGCGCTACGCCATCAACCGCCACTTCGCCGTCGAGGTCGGCTACACGCACACCACCGTGTCCTCGGATATCGCCGAGCGCGAGTACGACCGCAACCGCTACTTCGGCGGCGTGCGGGTCCAGTTCTAACTGGCTGCGGATTCACGACACAAGCCCCGAATCCCGCGTTGCGCCCGTCGCGCGGCGCGGGTATGATCCACGCACATGCAAAAGACTGACGCCCGTCCCTCCGCCGCCGCCGGTGAGTCGAAGCTGCATTTCCTCGATTACTGGCGCGTGATCCGCGTCCGTTTTGGCATCGTGTTGCTGACCTTTCTGCTGGTGGTCATCACCACGGGGATCGGCACCTACTGGATGCCGAAGAAGTTCCGTGCGCAGACGACGCTGGAGCTGCGTGACCCGCGGCTGGACCCCAGCCTGATCAAGGGCGACTTGAACGCGCAGACCGGTGGCACCGCGGATGCGTCGTACACCCAGACGCAGTTCGAGATCATGCTGAGCACCAACGTGCTCTACCCGGTGGTCGAGCGAAACAACCTCGAACGGGCCTGGATGGTCGAGGGTCAGCCGCTCACCCGGGAGGCCGCCTACTACCGGCTGCGTTCGATGGTGGGCTTGAAGCCGGTCCGCGGCACAGACTTGGTGGAAGTGTCGGTGACCAGCCAGGTGCCGGAAGAGGCGGCGACCCTCGCCAACGACGTCACCAAATCCTATTCCGAAGTGAAGGCAAGCCGGGCGCAGGGGATGACCTCGGTGGCGGTGCAGGCCACGGATGCGGCGGTGCTGGCGAGCAAGCAGAAGGCGGATGATCTCCTGAAGAAGCTCCAGCAGATGCGCCAGGACTTAGGAATCGTCGACGTTACCGCCGACAACCGCGGTGACCAGAAGGACCCGCTGGACGATCTCGTCAGCGCGAAGAAGACGGAGGTCGACAAGGACGCCACCAGCATCGCCACCCTCACGAGCCAATTGGAGCAGGTCAGCCAACTGAAGCCGGAGGAGTTGCAGCGCGCCATTTCCATCCTCCACATCGAGGAGCCGACGGTCACGAGCATCCTGCCCAAGTACCAGGCCGCGATCTCTGACGAGGCTTTGCTCCTGAACTCTGGACTGGGCTCCAACCATCCCAAGATCAAATCACTGCGCGCCTCGCGCGAGGTGTACCTCAAGCAGTTGGCCGACGCGCTGTCGAACATCAAGCATTCGTTGTCCATCCAGTTGGAGATCGCCAAGAACACGCTAGTCGCCGTCAAACAGCAACTCGCAACGCTAGAAGGCCAGCAGCGTCAGGCCCGGGTCTCGAACTCCGGTTACTACGCGCTGAAGGACGACTACCTGAAGGCGCGCGACCAGGCGACGAGCGAAGAAATTACCGCGAACAAAGCGAGGGAACAGGCGCTGGTGCCGATGTTCCCGGCGATGCAGTGGAACCCGGCGGACGTGCCCAAGGCGCCGTCCAGCCCGCGTGTGACGCTCAACATGGTCATCGGCGTCGTGGTTGGCGCGCTGCTCGGCGTCGGTCTGGCGTTCTTCATCGAATATCTCGACACCAGCGTCAAGACGATGGAAGACGTGGAGACGATGCTGGGCGTGCCGGTGCTGGCCATCGTGCCCAAGAACATCAAGCTCCTGCACAAGCAGCCCAACGATGTGCCGGACGCCGAAGCTTACCGCATTCTGCGCACGAACATCGAGTTCAACCGCAAGAGCGCAGACGCCAACACGATCTCGCTGGTCAGCGGCGGACCCGGCGAGGGCAAATCGACGACGCTGAGCAACCTGGCGTTTACTTGCGCGCAGGGCGGCTACTCGGTCCTGATCGTGGACGCCGACTTGCGGCGACCCACCCAGCACAAGATTTTCGAGGTCAACAACAGCATCGGTCTGACCAATTACCTGACCACGAACATCGCGCTGGAGGAAGTGATCCTGCCGACGGCGGTCGAGAACCTGTCGATCATGCCCAGCGGCATCCTGCCGGCGGACGCGGTCGGTATCCTCAACTCCCAGCGTATGTCCGACATGATCGCGGAGTTGAAGACCCGCTACGACATCATCTTCTTTGATTCGCCGCCGATCCTCGGCGTGAGCGACGGCGCGGTGCTGGCGAGCGAGGTGGATCAATCGATTATCATCGTCCAGCATCGCCGGTTCCCGCGCGCGATGCTCCAGCGGGTGAAGCAGGCGATCAGCAACGTGGGCGGCACAGTGCTCGGCGTCGTGCTCAACAACGTCGACCTGCGCCACGATCCGAACTACGCCTATTACACGAGTTACTACGAGTACTATGCGGTGCGCAGTCCGAAGGATGCCATGGCCACCACGACCATGAGCGCCGGCAAGCAGCGCAACGTGACGGCGGGGGCTAGCCGGAGCAACTCCAACGGGTCGGATTACTGAGAGGTAACTTGTTAGTCATCGCCCTATGAAGAAAGCGATTATCCTTGGTTTTGCTGTGTTGTCGCTGCTGGGTGCGCGCACGTACGCGCAGCAGGCAACCGTGCGCCCTGGCGACACGTTTGATCTGCGCATCAGCGGGGTTCCACCCGACGATCAGACAAACATCAGCACGAACTACACGGTGGACGAACAGGGGTTCTTTAACATCTCCTACCTCGGAAAGATAAAGGTGGCGGGGAGAACGGCGGGCGAGATCCAGTCGCTGGTGGAACGCAGCTACATCGACCAACAGATTTTTACCCACCCGACGATCACTTTGACGATTGCCCCAAGCGCGCGGTTCGTGAACGTGGGTGGACCCGGTGTCAAAGGTGGCATGCGCATCCCCTACACCCCGGACATGACGATCCTGTCGGCGATCACGGCCGCCGGCGACTTCAACGAATTTGCCGACCAGCGGCACGTCCGGCTGCTTCGCGGCGGCAAGGTCACCATCGTGGACTGCAAGAAGCTGCGCCAGGACCCTTCCAAGGATGCCTCCGTGCTCCCTGGTGACAACATCCAGGTGCCCGAGACGATGTTCTGACTAGAAGGGCTACTGGTTGGTTAGGGGAGCCGGTTCGCGCGAACCGGCTCTTTTCGTTTGCCGCCGCTGGATTGTAGAGACCCTCGCCCCGCCTGCCGCGTTTCGGCGCACGGCCTGGGAACAAACGAAAGAGAGGAAGCGTGCGACAGGCAAGCGGTGTCCCGTAACTCGGCAGGCGGGGCGAGGGTCTCTACAATTACGAGCAGCGCTTTAGTCCGGCTGGTAGATCGAGGTCGTCGTGGTGTCGTTGGCTCCGCTGTTGGGCGGGAAGATCGACAGCGGGGTCTTGTTGACGATCTCCCAGCCCGTCAGCATGAACTCAGGATAAAAGCGGTTGCTCGCCGGTTCGTACACGGTCTGTCCGGTGAAGTACCCTCGCAGGTGGTACTCGAAGTTGTTGTCCACGCCGAACTGGTTTTGCTCGCGGTCCGGCGCGAGTTTCTGGTTCTCGTTGAGCACGACTAGTTTCGCTTCGCGCCACTGCTGACCTGGCTTGCGGACGTAACCCCAGAACTTGTAGTTCGGATTGTAGTAACGCCGGCCGACGAAGTAGTCGCCGGGCGGCTCGTTCAAGATCGCCTGGTTCTGCGCCAGCCGTGCGGCCCGCAAGCCACTCTGTTCGGGACCATCACAGGCCGCCGCGAGGAGCAGACACAACGCCGCCGAGCACCACCGGGAGAAAGAAGCACGCATGAGGAAGGGGATTAAAACGGGGAACCGCCGCCGAAACGAGCAAAAAAGCGGTTGGCCTGCTCAAGGGCGGAGCTTCACGGCCGCCGTCTCGGCACCCTCGACGGACGGAGTCACCGCGTACGGCCGAAACGCCGCCTCCAACTGTGCGGGACTTGGGTAGGTCGTGCCGTAGGCGGTATGCAGCGCGTTCTCGAAGAGGCTGCCGCGCGCGAGCGCATCCATCAGGACGAGGAACTTCGTCTTGTCGGCGGCGTTGAGGAAGCGCACGAGCTTCTCCGACTCGGTGTAGAAGGCGACGACCTCGTTCACGTCCGTCGGGTACGTCACGGCCTGGGTGAGCCGGTCGAGCGGCACGAACGACGCGGTGGTGAGCGCATCCGTGCGCGGCTTGGCCGTGTAGCCGCGGGCGCGGTAGTAGCTGGCATAGGCCACGCGCGAGATGTATTCGGCGTACCCTTCGTTGAGCCAGAGCGGGATGTTGGAACCGTAAAAGCGATCCACCACGAGGTGCGTGATCTCGTGGCCGAGCGTGTTGTTCTTGAATTTGTAGGTCGGGTCGCGCTGGATGAACAGCTCGCCGCGCGAATGCAGGCCGCCGGTCCACTGCTCCAGGCCGCCCCGGGTGCGGAACGCGCCCCAGTCCTGCGGCGTCTCGAAGACGTAGATGTTGGCCTTGCGCTCCCAGTGGGTGGTGTCCTTGTTGAGGTCCTTGGCGACCACGCGGTAGTAGAATTCCGCCTCCACGGAGACAGGCGTGGCGATGAAATCGTGGAAGTAGTGGTAGATGAAGTTGTCGGTCTCGGCGTGCTTCCATTCGGTGGGCCGGATCGAGAACGCGGCCGTGGCCAGCGGCGTCATGCTTGTACTCGACAGGGCGTGAAAGGGAATTTCCTTCAAGCCGTTGAGGCCTTGCGCACCGCCGGGATTGTCCAGCGGCGGGGCTGGCTCCTGAGCGGCGAGCATCGGTGCAAATGCGAGGGTGAGGAGCAAGAACCCGGCGGCGTGTCTCAGGCGGCGGAGCATCGTCTTCGCTGAAGCAGCTACGGGGCCAGAGGATCCCCGGAGGAATTTGCGGTTGAGGAAAATGCCTCGTTCATCGTAGATTCCAAACCGCCCGCCGCCGGCGCATGGAGACGATCCCCTACGACGATGATCCGCGGATCGTGCTGACCCTCGACGCGGGCGGCACGACGCTCAAGTTCGGCGCGGTGCGCGGCAACCGACTGCTGTCGACGCCGGTGGCCGTGCCTTCCGAGGCGCACGACCTGCGGCGCTGCCTGGAAAACATCGTGGAGGGCTTCCGGCGCGTGGAGGCGCAGCTGCCCGGGCCGTCCGTGGCGTTGTCCTTCGCGTTTCCAGGGCCGGCAGACTACCCGGCGGGCATCATCGGCAACCTGCCGAACTTCCCGGCGTTCCGCGAGGCGGGTGGTGTGGCGCTCGGGCCGATGCTCGAGGCGGAGTTCCGGCGGCCGGTGTTCATCAACAACGACGGCAACCTGTTCGTCTACGGCGAGGCTATCGCCGGGTTCCTGCCGTACGTCAACGGGTTGCTGGAGGCCACGGGCAACCCGAAGCGATATGGCAACCTCTTTGGCCTGACGCTCGGCACCGGGCTGGGCGGCGGCGTGGTTGTCGGAGGGCGGCTCGTGGTGGGGGATAATTCCATCGGCGGCGAAGCGCACCTGTTGCGCCACGTGCTTGATCCCAGCGTCGGGGCGGAGGAGGGCGCGTGCATCCGCGCCGTGCGGCGGGTGTACGCCGGGCGCGCGGGGATCGCCGAAGCCGAAGCCCCGGAGCCGAAGGTCATCGCCGACATCGCGGCGGGCCATGCGCCGGGCCACCAACCGGCCGCGCTGGAGGCGTTCGCGCGGCTCGGCGCGGTGGCGGGCGACGCGCTTGCGCAGGGGCTCGCCTTGATTGACGGCTTGGCGGTCATCGGCGGCGGGATCGCCCGGGCACACACGCTGTTTTTGCCGGACTTGGTCGCGGCGGTCAACCGGCCTTACGCCAGAGGTGACGCGTCGATCCCGCGGCGGCTCATCGCACGGGCGTTCAACCTGGAAGAGGCGACGGAACGCGCGGAGTTTACCCGCAGCCACGCACGTGAAATCGCGGTGCCGGAAACGGGAAAACGTGTTGCCTACGACCCACTACCGCGGACGGCGGTGGGTGTTTCGCGTTTGGGCACGAGCGAAGCGGTGGCGGTGGGTGCGTACGCATATGCGTTGCAGCAACTCGACCGCTGATCATTCTTGATTTTCCAGCCCCGGCATGGGCTAGCGGAGCAACCGGAGTTACCTCAAGCCGTGTACTTCGCGCTGTCGCCGGCCGTCGCGTCGTAGCTCGCGCCGGTGACCCGGTTCGCCGCGTCGCTGGCTAGGAACACCACCGCCGGTGCCACCTCGTCGGGCTGCATCCACGGGATTTTCATCACCGACATCGGCAGGCGCGCGGCGATGACCTCCTGCTCGGTCGGCTCGCCCTTGACCTCCTTGCCAGCTTCCTTGAGCGCCTCCTTCCAACGGCCCGGGTTGCGCGTCAGCGGCGTGTCCACCAAGCCCGGCTCGACGGTGTTCACCGTGATCTGGTGCTCGCCCAGTTCCAGCGCGGCGCTTTTCATGAGCCCGATGATGCCCCACTTGCTCGCGGAGTAGGCCGCGCCGTTCTTGAAACCGTGCTTGCCTTGCCCGGAGGAGATCAGGATGATGCGTCCGCCCTTGTGCGGGATCATCAACTGCGCCGCGGCACGCACCGTGTTCGCGCAACCGGTCAGGTTCACGTCGATGACATCCTTCCAGTTGGCGTCGGTGGTCTCGGCCAGCGAACCGTAAATTTGGATCGCGGCGTTGCCGACGGCGATGTCCAGCTTGCCGAATTCTTTCTCCACGCGTTCCATCGCGGCCTTCTGCGCCTGGAAGTCGCGCACGTCGGCCTTCACGCCGATCCACTTGCGGCCGAGTTCCTCGACCATCTTGCCGGTGGCGGCGAGTTCGTCCTGCGTGGCGGCGGGGTAGACCAGCGACGAACTGACCTCCGCGGCGATGTCGAGGCCGAGCACGTCGGCCCCGGCAGCGGCCAGCGCGACGCAGATCGCCCGACCGATGCCGCGCGCGGCCCCGGTGACAAACGCGCCCTTGCCCGCCAGGCCGAAGTTGACG
>CAXTMD010000102.1:0-12181 GCA_964245035.1 uncultured Chthoniobacterales bacterium | reverse complement strand
GTTTTGATGGGGTGGGTCACGATGCAGCGGGTTTGACCTCCACGAGTTTGAGGCCGGGGAAATCCTGCACGTAGCGCGAGGCATCCAAGGTCAGGAGCCGCTCGGCGCGCAACTCGGCGTGGGCACCGACCAGGAAGTCCACGAGCAAACGCCGGGGCTCCCCGCCGCCGGAGCTGCGGCGGCGCTTGGCGTAGGCGCTAAAAGCTTGTCCGGCTCTGCTCCACACACTCTCGTCCAACTCCAAGTCCACGCGGACATTGGTGTCGGTGAGGAACTGGCGCACAAACGCTTCTTCGGCGAGCGGGTGCGCCAACAGTTCGGCGTACACTGGCCCGCAGATCACCAGCGCCCCGGCACTCTGGGCCTGTCCGAGGAGTGTTGCCAGACGGCTGGCCAGCGGTTCACGCGACCACAGGGCGGAGACGACGTTGGTGTCAACGGCGGTTCTCACGAGGCAGCCTTGTCTGCATCGGGTTCTTCGTCGCGCATACCGGCAACCCAAGCGTTGATTTCCTTGGCCCCGCCGGGGAACGTTCCCAGCGCACCCACGTAGCGCTCGAAGGGATTCTGCGTTTGGCGGGCGGGTCGGATCAGCGTGCGCTCGCCGTCCACTACGAACTCGACGCGGTCTCCCTCCTGCAACCCGAGACGCATGCGCACTTCCTGCGGGATGGTGACTTGCCCCTTGCTGCTGATGCTACTGGTTGGATTCATCTTTACTCAGCTTCCTTACTTTCAAGATATCAAGCTTTACCGGTGTCTCAAGGCGGCGTCCTCTGCGCACTCGCGGCAGAAACCCTCGCTTTTCACAAGGTGGGGAGGGTTCTCCATCCAAAAACTCGTTTCCAGGGAGATTCTACCTCTGGGAACCTGAATTTACAATAATAAGTCTTATCGTAAATTATTTTGACTGCTAGCACCTGAAGTGTCGGTATTATTGCAAATTCTTGGCTATGCCCTGTCTGAGGAGATTATACACGCTGTTTGGCGGTGTTTTTGCACCTCCATCGTGCCCCATGCGGGCCACACATAGGTAGTGAGGCGAATCCTTCAAGAGACACCAGCATGCTGGCGCGACCGCTTGCCTTGCTCGGTCATGTACCCTGCGCCGTCGGACTGCCGAGAGCCGATCGGAGGCAACCGGTGGCGGCGGTGTGGACAAGGTCAACAGCCCGGGAAGACGAACCGCGTGGAACCCAAGCCGAGGTCGCCACCGCCAACATCGCGCACGACGCACAGATTACCGTGGCGTAAGCGGCCCTGTCCACCGCACGGTAAAACCGTTCTGCCAACCCACCGTTTTTTGGGGACTCCTCGTCAAGGACTCGGAAGAGGCTTGCTGGATCAGAAGACAGGATTTTCTTGGGAGACGACGAAATCACACCCGTGCAGGTCGAGGAACTGCTCCTCGTCTGGGCGGATGCGCGCCAGGTACTCGGCGTCGCCGAAGACGGCAGCGATGGCTGGCACATCATCGAACCAGAGTTCGGTGATCCCATCGTATTTGGCCGGCGGCAAACCCGGCAGTTCTACCGGCAAGGCATGCTGCTGGACGTAGCGGCGCACGTGGGTGCGTACGGCGGGAACGGCGGAGAACAGCGGGGCGTGTCTGGCCTTGTGGTACTCGACGAACTGCTCGTGGGTCAGTGTCGCCTTGCGCTTTAACAGAATGGTGAACTTGATCATCGGTGGAGTGGTTGCAGGGTAGCAGTCTGCGTGCGTCCGGCCGCTTTGGGCGCGGCGTATTTCGAGGTGATGTCGCGCGCGAACGCGCCCGTTTCTTCGACCAGGTATCGGTGGAGAAAGTGGTTGGATCGGTTGAACCAGCCCAGGAAGCGAACCCAGAGCGGGGCTTCGAACCCGATGGTACAGCGCAGGGAAGAGGCACCTTCTGGAGTGCTGGACACCTGCATCTCCCAACTCACCGACAGGCCGAAAGGCACGACGTGCAGCAGATAGCCTCGGCTCGCATCGGACTGGAAGGCGATCAGGTCACGTCGTGCCCGTTGCGTCTGGTAGTGCTGGATGATCAACGTACCGGCGATGGCTTCGACGTTGACGAGGCCGAGGTGCCTGGCACCGCCGACGATGCCCATCGCCCGGTGACCCGATGCGCACGCCCGGTAGTCCTTGTCGGTCAGCTCAAAGATCCATTCGTTCAGGTCAATGCTGGCAAGGGGCAATGGAATCGGTACATGGTGAGTGAATTGCATGGGAGTTTTGGCTTGAGGTGCTGCGTGTTGGATCAAGCTCGCGGTTCTATGGCGGCGAGACGTTGACCAGAGAGCAACCAAGGGTTGGCCGCCCGATGTTGTCTAAGTCAACATCAAACCATAGGACCCATGTTGACTTAATCAACATCAAACTTGATCTTTTCCGATGAGTGATCATCCCACGCAGAAGCCCAAGCAGGCTTACCACCACGGCGACTTGAGGCGGGCACTGGTCGACGCAGCGGTCTGCATCGTCGGTGAGGAGGGGGTGGAGGCGCTGACTCTGCGTGAGGTCGGGCAACGGGTGGGTGTCTCACGGAGCGCACCCTACCGCCACTTCAAGGACAAGGCGGCCCTCCTGGCGGCGGTCGCGCTGGAAGGATTCCGGTTGCTTCGGCATGATCTGGAGGCCGCCCTAACGGCGGAAGAGAGGACCGAGCCCCTGGTCGCCCTAGCCGAGGCGTACGTTGGATTCGGGCTCAATCACCCGTCGCATTACCGAACGATGTTCGAGATCACCTGGGGCACTAAGAACCACTACCCGGCGCTGGTCCAAGAGGGCGAGGCCACTTCCCGCGTCTTGGTCGAGGCCATCATCCGAGGCCAGGCGACCGGTCGGCTCGCTCCCGGTGTACCCAGCCAGATTGCGTGGGTCGTTTGGACCCTGGTGCACGGGATCGTCATGCTCCGAGAAGACGATCACTTCGCCCAAGGCTCCAGGCCAGGGCATGAGCAGCCTTCGCAGGCGGCGTTTGCGATGACTACCCTGCTGCGTGGCTTGTGCAACCGGGAGGATGAGAAACCAGCCTCGCTGGTCACCCGGTCAATCGGCACGGTTCTGTTCACAGGGAAAAGCCGGCCCCGATAAACCTTCGTTCGTGAGACGTGGGCCCCACCAGGCACTTTGCGGCGCGAAACCACCGTTTTTCGCGCCAACTGCCTTCTCGAGTGCATCCTGCCAGAGAGTCGCTGATTCATCCGGTGAAGAAGGGATTTCTCTTGACGCAAGTTCCGTTCGAGCCGCCCGGAGTCTGCCACGAAGAATCAGCGACCAGCCAACACGAGGGCATTTGAATTCCTCTCACGAGAGGCCTGGAACTTCTTGGCGACTTGTCCATGCGCTGCTAGCGATGAGAACCGTTGGCTTCCAAACGTCACCCGCCGGGTCCCCACGCAAGAACCTCCGCCGAAGCGTTCGGGCAGCAGGTGCCCGGCGTCCTGCTCGCCGCTGGCACCGGGTCGGCCTGGTCGGATATCCTCGTAGAGATCTACGCGCGGCAGCGCGTGGAAGATTGCCTCCTGGTGCCGGCGGTCGCGGAACCGCTCATCGTCTGGATCTTGTCGGGCCGCGCGCTGGTGGAAGAACGCGACGGCGGTGCTTGGACCGGCCGCACCGTGTGCACCGGCGAGTTCTTCCTGACCACCTCGCCCACGCCCTATGAGCTGCGTTGGAGGGTGACTAGCCCGGAGAACCTGGAAACGCTGCACGCGTACGTCAGTTTGCCCGTCCTGGCCCGTGCCCACGAGGAGGTTCTAGGGGGCGCGGGGGTTCCGCGGCTGTGCGAAGTCTTCGGCGCACACGACTCCGTTTTGTCTGCCTTTCTGCAGCAACTGCGCTCCGAGCTGCTCTCGCGTCCCCGCCCCAGCGCGCTCTTTATCCAAGGCATCGCGCAGAGCCTGGCCGTGCATCTCGTGCGCACCTACCCGGAGCCAAGCGGTAGACCTGGAGCCCGCGGCGGGCTGCCCGCCTTCGCGCTGCGCAAGATCGTCGCTTTGCTCGAAGCTCGCCTGACCGAAGGAGTTCCGTTGGGGAAGCTAGCGGAGGAAGCCGGCTACAGCGCCTTCCACTTCTCGCGGCTCTTCAAGCGGACGACGGGCCTTTCGCCCTCGCAGTACCTAATTTCCCTGCGGATGGCGCAGGCTCGCCGGCTCCTGCGCGAGTCGGCCAGGAGCATCATCGAAGTCGGGTTGGAGGTCGGCTACACCAACCCGAGCCACTTCGCGCAAATCTTCCGCCGGCAGGTGGGCGTCACGCCGAGCGAGTACCGCGGCGAACGTTGAGCGGCGGACGATGCCGCCGGACGTTTTGCGCAAGATCCCCACAGGGGGCGCAAGCGGGCGGGAGCCAGGCGTGAGAAGGGCTGCGAGCGTGGGTGCATGCAAAAGATCAAAGATCAGGTGTGGTTCATCACCGGCATCTCCTCTGGGCTGGGCCGCGCTCTGGCTGAGGCGGTGCTCAAAGGTGGGGGCACGGTCGTCGGCACGACGCGCAGCGGCAAGGCGACCCTCGCCGCCGGTGACGGCAAACTGCACGTGCTGCCGCTGGAGGTCACCGACGCCGGCCAGATCCGTCGCGTCGTCACGCAGGCTCACGCCCTGCGAGGTCATCTGGATGTCGTGGTCAACAACGCGGGCTACGGCCTGCTCGGCAGCATTGAGGAAGCGACCGACGAGGAAGCCGCTCACGTGTTCGCGGTCAACTTCTTTGGTCCCCTGCGCGTGATCCAGGCAGCGCTGCCGCTGCTGCGGGTACAAGGGCATGGACACATCGTCAACGTCACCAGCATCGCGGGCCGTGCGCCGATGGCCAGTTCCGGCCTCTACGCCGCCGCCAAGTCGGCGCTGGAAGGGTTGTCCATCAGCCTGGCGCAGGAAGTAGGCGCGCTCGGGATCAAGGTGACGGCGGTGGCTCCAGGCGGGTTCCGCACCGAGTTTCTCTCCGAACGCTCTGTTCGGCGCAGCCAGAGGACGCTGTCGGCCTACGACGCCACCGTGGGCAAAGCAGTCGCGCACCTGGACGAGATCGCCGGCAAGCAGATCGGCGACCCGGCACGCGGAGCCGAGGCGATCATTGCCGCCGTGCAGGTGGACGAACCGCCCCTGCACCTGCTGCTCGGCTCGGACGCGCTCGCACGCACCCGGGCCAAGCTTGATGCGAGCGCCGCAGAGATCGCGCGCTGGGAAGCCACGACCGCCGGAACCGACTTTCCTCAAGGAGCGTAGTAGACGGCGGGAACTTTGAACGACAGCGAAAAACTCTTACCGATAATGATGAGCACTCCACAAAGTTGGGATCTGAGCGGCAAGGTGGCACTGGTAACCGGTGCCGCTCGCGGCATCGGCCGCGAAACGGTGCGCGTGCTGCGCGAACGCGGGGCAAGAATCGTGGCCGCGGACCTCCTCGACGAAGTCAAGGCGCTGGCGGCAGAGGATGTCGCCGTCTTCCAAGGTGACAACGCGCACGAGGAGACGGCACGCGGCGCGGTGGCTCTGGCCATCGAGCGCTTCGGCACGCTGGACATCTTGGTCAACAACGCCGGGCGCACGATGAACAAAGGTTTGCTCGACACGAGCATCCAAGACTGGGACGGCCTTATGGCCGTCAACGCGCGCGGCACGTTTCTGTTCTCGCGCGAGGCGCTGCGGGTGATGACCGCCCGCGGGGCGGACGCACGCGGCGAGCGCGGGGTCATCGTCAACGTGGTCTCCATCGTGGCCGCCGTGGGCATGAAGGAAACAGCCGTCTACGCCGCGAGCAAGGGAGCCATCACGCAGCTGACCAAGGTCGTGGCCGTAGAGTTTGGCGGCCAAGGCATCCGTGCCAACGCGCTGGCACCCGGGGTGGTTGAGACCGACATCTTGACAGGCATCGTCGAGGACAGCCGCCAAACGCTTGCTAGCTATGGGCACGTGCATGCGCTGGGCCGCGTGGCTCAGCCGGAGGAGATCGCCGAGGCGGTTGCGTTCCTGGCGTCTCCGGCGGCCAGCTTCATCACGGGGGCGCTCGTCATGGCCGACGGCGGTTACACGGCCCTTTAAAGCGACGCGACTTCGCAGGAGAGTTCGGTGGCTGCCACAAAGCGGCCTGATGACTCCCCAGAAAGTGTTGTGTCAAAAACGTCCGTTGGTGATACAACGGCTGTTCGGGACCTGCGAGGCCGCAAAAGACCGTTTTTGGCGCGGCGCATTAGCATTCGTCTTCAATCCTGAGACGTTTGTACTTCGCCTTCCTTCCGGTCGCCGGGCGGGAGAGATGGAGCCCGACCAGCCGCCCGAGCAGCAGGATCAGGTAAAGCTGGCCGGTCAACGTTTCCACCGTGGTGACCGAGCGAGCCAGGGGCGTAGCGGGCCGCACGTCGCCGAACCCGGCGGTCGTCAGCGCCGAGAAGCTGAAGTAGAACGTCTCCTCGGTGGACGGAGGTTGGCCGCTCACGTTCAAAAGAGGCGGCTTCCCTCCGAGCCCGTCGACCAGACAGAAGATCTGGCCGAAGAAAAAGCCGATCATCAGGTAAACGCAGACGGCGGCGAAGAGGGAGTTGGCGGTCACCTCCCCGCTGAACACGAAGCGCGTGATCCGGTAGATGACGTACGCGCGCACACCGACATCCACCGCCTGTCCGCACGCGGGCCAGACCGTGCCACCGGCTCCGGCCATCCAAGAATCCAGTGCGAGCAACGCGGCGATGACGCCGAGTTCTGACCAACGCGTCGCAAGCGCCAGCAGCGCGCAGACGAGTGTCAGCTGCCAGCACACCCGTTCGACCACCCCGGGGATAAGTCCATGGAGTTGCGGATAGACGACAATGCACGCCATCAACGCAATGAAGAGCCCGACGAACCAGCCAAGGGAATGCGGAGCGGACTTGGTGGATAGCATGTGTTTGCGCGGAAGCCCGGCTGGTCTGCCTCGATCCGGCAGGACGAAGAGGCTAGCCGTGAGCCGCCCAACCATGCCCCAGGCGGCTTCAATGGTCGAGTTCGGGGCCGCAGTGTCGTCTGCTGCGCCTCGGCAAACCGTGCCGCGCGCCAGGCCATGGGGGTGTGCGCAGGGCGAACCGAGCCGCGGGTGAATTGGTCATCATGAGAGTGGTTTGCCGGGCAACCTGCCTTGCCCGGCATGTCAGCCGTTCGTGGAGAACCCGTAGAAAGGTTCGCACCCGTCCGATGGCTTTGACGACACACACGATCAGGAGGCGCACGCGGCGACGTGCCGTTTGCGTTCGGGAGCGTGGGTCGCCCGGTGGTCCCGGCAGCAGGCAGCGGTTCATGGTCGCCGTGGCCATGACCGGCCCGAACTTGCGGAAGCATGGGTGCGCCTGGTTCAGGAGCAGCGTGCTGGCCGCCGCGTTGAAGGAAGGAGGGCGCTTCATCGGCGAATGCGGCTCAAATCTCGGGGCGGGCCGGAACGCGCGCGGTCAGTGCGTAGCGGGCGCGAGCGTTCCCTGTGCTTCCTTCAATTGGTGGACTTCTCGTTCGAGGCGGTGAAGCTCGCCAAGCACCTGGTCCATTTCCCGGGTGGCACCGGCTTCGTCCCGTTCATCCGTACGCGGCTCGAAGTGGCGCGCGTGTTCGAAACGCGGTCGGCGAGGTTCGTCCGACTGACCTTCCCGATCCGAGTCGGCTTGGGATCGCTCGTCCGCCCTTTCATTGTCGTACTGCGCCCGCGCGGGACGCTCCCCGCGTTGCCCGTCGATGTCGTGCCGGAAATGGTGCCTCCAGAGCAACGGTGTTCCTTGGTCCTCGGTCGCCATGCGCTGATGATCATGTGGACGGTCGTCCCCCGGCGCCTGCTCGTTGCCGGAGGGCTGGTGCAGGGATGACGGCGTTTGCGCGTCCTTGCGCTCGGGGCGCAGGTCGGCGCGGGTGAGTTGGGTCTGGCCTTCCTTGAGCAATCCTTTGAGGACGGCAGAAGCATTGGCGATCTCCTCGGTCGAGAGCACGCCGTCGTGGTTGGTGTCGAGCGCGTCAAAGAGCACGCTCGGCGGGCCGTGGTGGTGATGGTTGTCGCCGGGTGGTTGGTCGGCAGGGGTTTGGGCGAGTAGGGAAGCGGCGGAAGCGCCGCAGCACAGGCCGGCGAGCAGGGTGGAGCGGAACAAACGAGTGGTGTTGATCATGGTGTGGGTTGATTGCAAGACCCGGCACGCACAGGGATGACGTGCGGGGCTTTCATCAACAGACAACGCGATTGTTAAGGAATGATCAGGACCGGCACTAGAAGTTGTGAAGGAGAGGTAATTGTCCGGTTAGAATCATCCTGCTGGTGTGGCAAAGGATTGTTTGTTGATCTGGGTTCGGCTCACACGCGCATTCGGCTTGCGGCGAGGTGAAAACTGCGCGCCACGGGGTGTGGCACTGGAAAGGCCAGTCAGCAGGACAGCGGGTGCAGGTTGTCGATGAGCGCCACTAACCAGATGGATGCAAACACTACGCCAAGTGGGGACGAGTCGGTGTGGCCGCCGTCAGCCGGGCAGGGGGGAGCAATGGACCATTGCTGCATCCAAAGGTGGAGCGAACAACCCGCAGCCCTTCTCCGCGCCGCCAGGTGCTCGGCTTCTGACTGCTTGCCCATGTCTTTGGCTTGAAAAAGCCCGCGACGAAATATTTTGCTTTCTCGGATAAACTTACAAATACCTCGTCTTCTGGCGACGAAATCTGACTTCACAAATCATCACTGAGACCGGGCCAGCGGGCGAAGTCGCCCCGCCATCCCACGTGCCCCCAAGTCGTCTGTGCAGAGGTCTGCGCCACGTAAAATTCTTATGGATTTCCGCGCAACCTCCACCACACACAGCCCCCGGCAGACTTGTCATGCACCGCCCCCTTCTCTTCACCTTGGCCGGCCTAGTTTTAGGTTCGGCCATCACCCCAGCGTTCGCCCAAGCACAGCAACTGACCCCCGACCAGCGCGCCGCCGCCCTCGTGCAGGCGATGACGCTGGACGAAAAGGTTACCTTGGTCAGTGGGACCGGCTCTTCCAGCCGCTACAGCCGCAACAGCATCCCGCGCCTCGGCATTCCTCCCTTCCAGGCCGGTGACGCGGCGAACGGCGTGCGCACTTCCTATGGGCCGACCAGCGACACGGCGAGCACGGCGTTGCCTTGCGGCTTGTCCCTGGCCTCGACGTGGGAGCCAACGCTGGCACTTTCCTACGGACAGGTCATCGGCAAGGAAGCGTACTCGCTGGGCTACGGCGCGGTGCTTGCCCCGACCACGGACCTCGCCCGTGTGCCCAACGACGGTCGCATGTTCGAGGCTTTCGGCGAAGACCCCTTGCTGACGGGCACGACGGCGGCGCGGGTGGTCACGGGCATCCAGCAAAGCCCGGTGGTCTCCAGCCCCAAGCATTACAACGCCAACAACCAGGAGTTCAACCGCACCAGCATCAACGAGATGATCGATGAGCGCACCCTGCGCGAGATCTACTCGCGGCCCTGGAGCCTCATCGTCAACGATGGTGCGCCGCTCGCGATCCTGGGATCGCTCAACGCGGTCAACGGGGGGGGCGACGTAGAAAACGGATTATAAAGCACGTTGAGGCGCTGGAGGGGCTGTTTTTCCATCCATCGTCCCAAGATCCATTCAGCAGCGGCGAGCGGAGCCTTCTCATGGAAGGCGTCCCGTCCAGTTCAGCATCCGCTCGAAAGCTGGTAGTCATGCGTCCGTATAAGGACGCTTGACCATGCCTCGACGCACCATCCTCTCCGATGCCGAACTCGCCAGCTTGCTCGCCCTGCCAGACACGGAGGCAGAGGCGATCCGCCGCTACACTTTCAGCGACGCCGATCTGGCGATCATCGCGCAGCACCGTGGTCCTGCCAACCGCCTGGGTTTCGCCGTGTAGCTCCGCTACATGCGTTTCCCGGGCGTCGTGCTCGGTGCCGGTGACGCGCCGTCGCCAACGTTGCTTCGGCTGGTGGCGGCGCAGTTAAAGCTCTCCCCGGAGCACTGGGCAGCCTAAGGCAAGCGGGAGCAGACCCGCCGCGAGCATCTTGTCGAACTGCAAACCGTCTTCGGCTTCCGGCCGTTTGGCAAGCGACACTACCGCGCTGCGCTGCACGGCCTCGAAGAACTGGCGTGGCAGACCGACAAAGGCGTCGTGCTGGCGGCTGCGTTGGTCGACAGGCTCCGCCAGCAAAACGTCCTGCTGCCGACCCTGCCCGTCATCGAACGCATCTGCGCGGAAGCCATCACGCGGGGCAACCGGCGGATTTACCGTGCGCTCAACGAGCCGCTCATCAGCGTGTATCGGGGACGCTTGGATGATCTGCTTGAGCGCAGAGAGGACAGCAAGAAGACGCAGCTCCAATGGCTGCGGCAGTCGCCTGGAAGGCCGAACTCGCGCCACATGCTCGAACACATCGGACGGCTCAAGTACTTGCAGGCGGTCGGTCTCCCGGACGGGATCGGACGCAGCCTGCACCAGAACCGCCTGCTCAAGCTGGCCCGTGAAGGTGGTCAAATGCGGGCCGCCGAACTGGCCAAGTTCGAGCCGCAGCGCCGCTACGCCACGCTGGTCGCTTTGGTGGTCGAAGGCGCAGCTACTGTGACCGACGAGATCGTCGACCTGCATGACCGCATCTTGGGCAGGGTCTTCAACGCGGCCAAGCAGCGCCACCAGCAGCAGTTCCAGGAGGCTGGCAAAGCGATCAACGACAAGGTGCGCCTGTACAGCAAGATCGGCCGAGCGTTGCTGGAGGCGCGGCAGAGCGGCACGGATGCGTTCGTCGCCATCGAATCGGTGATCCCGTGGGAGGCGTTCGTCGCCAGCGTGACCGAAGCGCAAACGCTCGCGCCTTCGGACGACTTCGACTACCTGCCCCGGGTGGTGGACAGCCATGCGATGGTGCGCCGCTACGCACCGGCCTTCCTGGCGGCGCTCGAGTTCAGCGCCGCTCCGGCCGCGCAGGATGTTCTCGACGCCGTCGGCGCGCTCCGCGCGATGTATGCCAGCAACTACCGATTGCTGCCGACGGACGCGCCGACAGCCTTCATCAAAAAGCGTTGGGAGAAGCTGGTGTTCACGATCGGCGGCATTGACGTGCGCTTCTACGAGATCTGCGTGTTGTCGGAACTCCGCAATGCCCTGCGCTCCGGTGACATTTGGGTGCGTGGCTCGCGCCAGTTCAAGAACTTCGAAGAGTATCTGCTGCCGCCGCGAAGCTTTGCCGTCCTGCGCCGTTCCGGCCCGTGGCCGCTCGCCGTGGCTCCGGACTGCGCAGAGTATCTTCGTGAACGGATGGAACTGCTCAGTCAGAAGCTGGCAACCACCGACGCTCTGGCGGCAACAAACGATCTGCCCGACGCCATCGTCACCACTTCCGGCTTGAAGATTACGCCGCTGGATACCGCGGTACCAGAAGCGTCGCAAACTCTCATCGACCAGTGCGCGAGTCTGCTGCCGCACGTGAAGATTACCGAAGTGCTCCAGGAGGTGGATGGTTGGACCGACTTCGCCCGGCATTTTACCCACATCAAAAGCGGTGAGAAGGCAAGAGACAAAACCTTGTTGCTGACCGCCATCCTAGCGGACGCGGTCAACCTCGGCTTGAGCAAGATGGCGGAGTCGTGCCCCGGCACAACGCACGCGAAACTCTCGTGGCTTCAGGCGTGGCACATCCGTGACGAGACGTACTCGGCCGCGTTGGCGACATTGGTCAACGCGCAGTTCCGCCAGCCCTTTGCCGCGTACTGGGGTGAGGGCACTACCTCTTCCTCAGATGGGCAGCGCTTCAAGACGGCGAGTCGGGCGGAGAGCACCGGTCACGTCAACCCGAAGTATGGCACGAAACCCGGGCGCATGTTCTACACGCACGTGTCCGACCAGTACGCTCCCTTCAGCACCAAGATCGTCAACGTCGGCGTGCGCGATGCGACCTACGTGCTCGACGGCTTGCTCTACCACGAGAGCGACCTGCGGATCGAAGAGCACTACACGGACACCGCCGGTTTTACCGACCATGTCTTCGCCTTGATGCACCTGCTCGGCTTCCGTTTCGCTCCTCGCATCCGCGACCTTGGCGAGACGAAACTGTACACACCGGCTGGCGGCCAGCAATACCCAGCGCTTGCCGCATTGGTCGGCTCGCCTCTCAATCTGAAGGTGATCCGCATGCATTGGGACGAGATCCTGCGGCTGGCGGCCTCCATCAAGCAGGGCACGGTCACCGCCTCGCTGATGCTGCGTAAGC
>CAXTMD010000101.1:11800-12188 GCA_964245035.1 uncultured Chthoniobacterales bacterium | reverse complement strand
ACAGGATGGCGACGCCGCGACCCCAGCTTTTCTCGGTGGCCAACCCACTGACGTCGGCGTTCGTCGTACGTTCCTGGGGCGCCAGCGAGCGGACGCTGCTGCGGGAGCCGGCGGTCCGCATGCTGGCGGGCCGGTCCGGCATCGACCGGATGCGCTTGGGACCGGCCGCCGGGGCGGGCGACGCGGGCGTCGGCGAAGTGGGATCGGGAACGTCGGACGGCGGCGTGGGATCGGCCATGGCCCACGATGTACGCGGCAGCCGAGGGGAGTCAAGAAGGGATGCGGTGACGGGAGGTGAGTTGCGAGCACTGCAACGCCGCCTTCTTCTTCTGTCCTCCTGAGGGGAGTGGCCACCCCCCCCCGACCCCCCCCCCGGGGGGGGGGGGGC
>CAXTMD010000101.1:0-11790 GCA_964245035.1 uncultured Chthoniobacterales bacterium | reverse complement strand
CCGAAGGACCTCGCCGCGGGGTGCTCGTGCGCCCTTCGCCTTTGACCTGACCAGCTAGTCCTCTGCCATGCCGCTAGGTGAGGAACACGCGTGTACCCTCCGGCGAGGTCCTTCGGCTCGTTGCACTCCCTTCAGGAGGACAGAGATTTTCTAGACGCGCGAGTCAAACGCCGCCATCGCTCCTACCGCCGGCCGTACGAATAATTCTGCACGTACACCGCCTGGCTGAACCGCGGCCCGGTCCAGTTCGCCAGCGCGAACTGCACCGTCGCGTCGTCCAGTTCTTTGTGGCCGCTGGATTGCACGACCGTCGCCTTCTTGACCCGGCCGTTGCGGTCGGTAGAAACCCGCACGCGCACGCTGCCTGCCAGCTTGTCCTTGCGGGCTCCCTCCGGATAGGGCGGCCGCGGGGTCGTCCAGCCGGTGTCATCCACGGGCGTCAGCGCCGGAGAAGCCGCGGGCAGCGGCGCGGGCGCAGGCTTCGGAGCGCCGAGCAGGGGAGCGGCCGCGGCGACGGTGAAGAGCAGGGAGAGGACGAGTTTCTTCATCGGGAGGCTATTCCAACAAAAAGGCTCGCTTCCGACAAACATCATTTTCGGCCGGGCGCCGGTTTTGACCTTGCGCGCCCGCCCGGCGCGGGAACTTTCCCGCGATGTCCCCGTCCGATCCCATTTCCCGTCCGCCGCGGCTGGCACCCTCACCGTGGTCGCTGCTGGGTGTTGCCGTGCCGCTCTACGCGCTCGATCAATGGACGAAGCTGCTCGTGGTACGCGACCTCGAACTCGGCGACAGCCACGAGGTGATCCCCGGCTTCTTCGCGTTGTGGCACAGCCGGAACCGCGGCGCGGCCTTCGGGATGTTCCAGGGCGGCGGCGTTTTTTTTCTGGCGCTGGCGCTGGTCGCGCTCGTCGCGCTGGTGGTGCTCTGGCGGCAGGGAACGTTTGCGGGGCGCTGGTCGGCGGCGGGGATGTGCCTGCTCGTGCCGGGCATCCTGGGCAACGTCACTGACCGGCTCACGCGCGGGTACGTCGTCGACTTTTTGTCGTTCGACCTGCACTTCCCCGGCGCGCACCCGTTCGCGACCTTCAACGTGGCCGACAGCTGCATCTGCGTGGCCGTGGGCTGCTTCTTGATCGGTTCGTTTGTCGAAGGCCCGCCCAAACGGCCGGCGACGGCGGTCACGCCCGCGGGTGGAAGCGGTGGTGCACCGCCTTGAGGCGGCGCTGGTCGACGTGCGTGTAGATTTGCGTCGTCGAGATGTCCGCGTGGCCGAGCATTTCCTGGATGACGCGCAGGTCCGCGCCGTTGGAGAGCAGGTGGGTAGCGAAGGAATGCCGCAGGCGGTGCGGGTAAACGTTTTCCTCGATGCCCGCCCGCCGGGCGATGTCCTTCACGATTGTCCACGCCTGCATGGTCGTGAGCCGTCCGCCGTGGTTGGCGAGAAAGATCTCGTTGACCAGCCGCGGCCGGACCAACGCTGGCCGGCCCTCCGCGAGGTAGCGCCGGATCGCCTCGCGCGCCTGGCGGCCGACGGGCACCAACCGGGTTTTGCGGCCTTTGCCGGTCACGCGGATCATGCCCTCGTCGAGGTTGAGGTTGGCGAGCGTCGCGCCGACGAGTTCCGACACGCGCAGGCCGCTGGCGTAGAGGAGTTCGAGCATCGCGCGGTTGCGCAACGCCAAGGCGTCGCCAGGCGCGGCGGGAGGCAGGGCGGTGAGCAGGCGTTCGACCTGCACTTCGTTGAGCGTGCCGGGCAGCGAACGGTCCAGGCGCGGCAGCGTGAGCGTCTCGCCGGCGTCTCGCTCGATCTGCTTGGAGAAATACAACTGGCGCAGGAAAATCTTGATGGCGACGAGTTCGAGCTTGATCGAACCGACGGCCAGCCCGGCGCGCTTGCGGACGGCGAGGTATTCGGTGATCCGCTCGATGGTGACGCCGTTGGGACCCTCGATGCCGTGGGCCTCCGCCAGCCACCGGGCAAACTTCTCGAGCGACCGGCGCACGGAGAGTTGGTAGTTGTCCGACAACCCGCGCTCGGTGGCGAGGTAGCGGATGAAGGAATCAATGAAGGGTTGCATGGTCAATCGTCGCCAGGCGGTGGCGGTTTGCGCCGAGCTTGGGAATGCAGTCGATCAACGCCCGCGTGTACGGGTGGCGCGGCGAGTGGAGCACGTCGTCGGTCCGGCCCTCCTCGACGAGTTTGCCGCGGAACATCACCGCGACCCGGTCGGCCAGCCCGCCGATGATGCTGAAGTTGTGCGTGATAAGCAGGATGCTCATGCCGAGCCGGCCCTTCAGCTCCCGGAACAGGTCCATGATCTGGCGCTGCACGGTGGCGTCGAGCGCGGTGGTGGGTTCGTCGGCGACGAGCAGCTTCGGCCGGCACGCCAGCGCCATGGCGATGACCACGCGCTGCGCCATGCCGCCGCTGAGTTCGTGCGGGTAAGCACGGAGGCGTTTGGCGGGTTCGGTGATGCCGACCTCCGCCAGTGCGCGCACAATCTCGGCGTCACGCGAGGGACGGTTCGCGGGCACGTCGGGACGGTGCAGGGCCAGGACCTCGTCCATCTGCGCGCGCACCGTGAGCACGGGGTTGAGCGTGGTTCCCGGGTCCTGGAAGACGTAGGCGATCTCGCCGCCGCGCACCGCGCGCAGTTCGCGCTCGGACAGCCGCAGGAGGTCGCGGCCATCGAGCAGGATTTCGCCGTGTTCGTAGCGCGTGGGCGGCTCGGGTAGCAGGCGGGTCATGGCCAACGCCGTCACGCTCTTGCCGCTGCCGCTCTCGCCGACGACCGCAAGGGTCTCTCCCGCGCCGATGGCGAAGCTCACGTTGTCCACCGCCGGCGGGCCATCGGGCGCGAAGCGGATCGTCAGACGGCGGACTTCGAGCATGGTCAGGCGGCGACTTTCTCGATCACCGCCACCAGGTGCAGCCCGGAGATTGTCGCGTGGCTGTCATCGTTAAAGAAAACGATTAGGTAGGTGCCACGAGGATTGAGCTTGGCGTGGTCGGCTGTCGGCACATCGTACTCGCGTCCGTCGCTCGTCCGCACGGCAAACGGCACGAAAGGCCGGGCTTCCAACAAACGGCGGGCTTCGGCGATCATCCGCTCATTTTACCAGCAGATCCCGCAACGTGTCCACCTCGTCGGGATAGCGGATGACCTGCGACACGTCGGCCACGCGGCTGATGTCCGCTTCGTGGAAGGCGCGGCTGGTCGAGTCGAGCACCGTCAAAAACGTGTAATCGTTTTTGTAGCGTTCGAGGTCGTACCAGCGGCAGAACACATCGTTAGCCACCGCGTGCGACGAAGTCTTGTTCGTCGAGGTCATCGTGATGATGAGGCTGTCCTTCGCGGTCTTGCGGCGCACGAAAAAGTCGATCTTCACGTTGCGCCCGAACCGACCCTGGATCGTAAAATTCTCCATGTGGTCGGGTCGTTCCAGACTCAGGAAGTCCGCGAAAAAAATCTGGTGGAAGTCCGTCTTGTTCTTGAAGGTCAGCGTGTAATGCAGGTCGGCGACGCGGATGCACGCTTGCGCCAACCGCAGGGTCGCGTCGGCGAGGTCGCTGCCGGGCTCCACCGACACGGCCAGCTCACCGCCGCGCGAATCCACGTTCAGCCCCTGGCAGACCTCACGCAGCAGGTGTTCGCGCTTTTCGTGTCCTTCCATCTGCACCTGCTGGCTGCCCAGGAACCCGAAAGTGCGCCCGCCGTCCGTCAGCCGCGCGGATAAAAACAGGTCGTCCGCCGCCTGCTGAAAAAGCTCGATGACCGTGCCATCGGGGTACAAGAAAGGCGTCGTCACCCGCGCCGAGCCGTCCGGCCGCACCTCGAACGACCGCGCCAACCCCAGAGCCGCCAGTCGGGCGTGGAACGCTTGCGGGTCCGGCGGGATAGGCAGGTACATGGGAAGACGGAAGCGGATTTCCGCCCGCTACGCAAACCGATCGTCCGTCCACGGGTCGGCGGTGTTGCTGTAGCCACGCACCTCCCAAAACCCGAGCTTGTCCTCCGCCAGGAACTCGACCGTCCGCACGAACTTCGCGCCCTTCCACGCGTACAGCTTGGGGATGATGACGCGCGCCGGACCGCCGTGTTCCCTGGGGATCGGCTTGCCGTCAAACTGCGTGGCCACGAGCACGTCGTCGTCCAGGCAGTTTTCGAGCGCGGTGTTGGTCGAGTACCCGTCGTAGCTCGTGAAGTAGACGAAGCGCGCCTCCGGCTTCGGCCGGACCAGATCGACCAGGGTGAAAAACGCCACGCCCGACCAGCGGCAATCGTACTTGCTCCAGGTCGTCACGCAGTGGAAGTCGCTCACGTCCTCGAAGGGCATCAGCGCGTGGAACTCGTCCCACGACAGCGACACCGGGTTTTCCACGAGCCCTTTCACCTCCAGCCGCCAGTCCGGCAGCTTGACCAACGGCTGGACACCGAGGTCGAGCACGGGGAAGCCGTTGGTGAGGTGCTGACCCGGCGGCAGGCGGTCGTGCGAGCGCACGGTCGGCCGCTGCTTGCCAGCCTGCTTGCGCGCCCAGCGTTCCTTGCGCTCAGTCAAAGATTCGCTCATTCGTCGGAGTCGGACGAAGCGCTCCCGCGCGGAGCCGTCTTCTTTTGCCGCTTGGCGTCGAGGGCGCGGATCTCGTCGCGCAGCTGCGCGGCGCGTTCGTAGGCTTCCTGCGAGATGGCGCTTTCCATCTCGCGGCGCATCTTTTCGAGCTTGCTGACCGGCTGCTTGGCCTTCAGCTCCTCGGTCCACTCGTCGAGAAACGCCAACTCCGCGCTCTTCTCGGCGTCCACCTGTTCGTGCTCGTTATAAAATGCCACGATCAGGTCACGTCCGCGTTCGATCTCCTTCAGGGCAGCGTCGACGCGGCGCTTTTCCAACTCGATGGAAGCGCGGGCACGCGTGTTCATCATCTGCACGTAAGGAATGAATTGGTCGAAGGCCCACACGATGTCGTCGCGGTCGGTGTGCTCGCGCACAAAGGAAAACAACTCCAAGTTGCGCGCCGTGTCGCGGGCGACGGCGGCGAACTCCTCCAACTGGAAGAGACTCAGGTAGCGGTGGTAGTACTGGATGCCCTCCTGCTGCAACTCGCCGCAGTCATCGGGGGAGAGTTGATAGTTTTCACTCCTTTTTTCGGCGGCCAGCGCGCGGCCCTGGTGGTACACCAGGAGCGACTCGCAGCTTTGCGGCCGGGTGCCGTCGGGGCGGCCGGACATCTCCATCTGGATCAAACCGAGGTCGAGCCGAAGCTGCACCTTCTCTTTGCCGTCGCTGCCCATGATCTTGCGCACCTTGATCTGGCCGGGCTCATGCGACCAACCGTCTAAAAGATCATTCAAGTCTTGGCTCATGGTGGCGTGTTTGTCCCTCAGACGTTGGCGGTAGCGGGTTCGGCGGCAGCCTCGTCGGGCGTCATCGTGCCCTTGTACTTCGGCGGGTCCTCGGTGAGGCCGAAGTTCTCGGCGGTCAGCTCGGCCACGCGGGTCAACTCGTCATCCGTCAGCGCGGGCGTGTCGGCGGCGCGGGCAAACTCCTCGAGCTGCTCGGCGTCGTAGATGTTGGGCAGCGTCGAAGCCACCCGGTCGTCGGCCAGCAGCCACTGGAGCGCCGCCTGACCCAGCGTACGGTCCGGGCCTTCGAGAAAGCGGAGTTGGTCCACCTTCTTGACTCCGTTGAGCAGCCATGAGCGCGGACGGTGGACACGGTGGTCGGTCGGTGGGAAGACGGTCTCCGCCGTGTACTTGCCCTCCAGCATCCCGCTGGAATGGGTCACGCGGATGAGGAACATCGTGTCGCGCCCGGCGCGTTCGGCGGCCTCGTGGATGGCGCGGCCGGGGTGCGGCTCCAGCAGGTTGTAGATGTGCTGCACGCTCGTGACCGGGCGGCGCTCCACGCCGCGGATGCCCTCGTACATCCAGCCGATGGCCGGCCCGAGCGCAAAGCCGCTGTAGCGCACCTTGCCGGAAGCGACGAGCCGGTCGAGCGTTTCCCAGAGTGCGTCGTCGTCCACCTGCTCCATGCCGATGTTATGGAGTTGCAGGAGGTCGATGCGGTCGGTCTTGAGCCGGCGCAGGGCGGCCTCGGTGGCACGGGTGATCGCCTCCGGGGAAAAATCGTGCGGGATGGCGCGCTGGCCGCGCCGGGCGTCGCTGCCGTGGTTGGCCACGTCGTAGCCGACCTTGGTGGCGACCACGATGTCGTCGCGCCGGGTGGGGAACGCCTTGGCGATCAGTTCCTCGCTCAGGCCGTTGCCGTAGGTGTCGGCGGCGTCGAAGAGCGTGACGCCCAGGTCCAGAGCGCGGTGCATCAGGGCGACGGCCTCGCCCTCGGTGAACTGGCCCCACCAGCCGGTGGAAATCGTCCACAGCCCGAAGCCGACGGTGCTGACGGTCAGGTCGGTGTTCCGATAGGTGCGGAATTGCATAAAGGTCTGGCTGATACTTTAGCGTCGCCGGGGCGGGGTGCAAGGACCGGCGGATTTTCTCCCCATTCGTGGAGGGCTCGGGTAACCTCCGCGGGCAAACCTCCCGCCGATGATCCCGTCACTCCTCCGTGCGTTGCGCGGCTGGCTGCGTCCTCCCAAGTTCGCACCCGCCGCGGCCGACGACGGGCTGCCGCCCGACGTCGACGCCACGCGCCCGGGCGACATCCTGACCCACCGCGCGGCCTGGAGTGAAAGACCGCCGAAAATTGGCAGCCGCGCCTGCCACCGGCTACTGCCAGGTCGTGATGTCGTCCGAGCCGGTCAGGTGGCCGTTGCTTTGACCGTTGACCTTGCTGCCGAACACACCGTCCGGTCCCAGCGAGCAGATCGCGATGCCAAGAGGAGGCGAACCAGACAGGTAGGTGCTGGTGCCGCCTTTGGTCGGGTCATATTCGGTGTAGAAGTACCCGAGCACCTGGGTCATGTTCCCGTCGTTGTCGGCATCAAAGAAAACCACGTAGCTGTTGCCCCAGGGGTCGACCAGCGAGCCTTTCGGGATCGCGTTGCCGCTGGGCGATGTCGAATCCTGCGTGGTGATGCCCGAACGCGGTTTGGTGGCGCTCTTCGCGTACGGGCCGGCCCAGTACACGGTCCCGTTGGCATTGAGATGGTCGTCCTGGTTGTAGTTGCCGTCGGCGACCGCACGCAGGATGTCGAACAGGTCGGCGGAGGTGTACTTCGGATTTACAGGGTCGCCGTAAACCGTGTCTCCCAAGGCGTAGACCACCCCGGCATTGTATTGCAGATCGTTGAGCGGGTACTTACGGTAGTCGTTGTAATAGGTGAGGATCGCGGTCTTGATGCTGCGCATGTCGTTGACCGCCGCGACTTTTTTCGAACTGTTCTGCACCGAGCCTGCCACCGAGAACAGGAGGGCCGTCAACACCGCGATGATCACGATCACGATCAGCAGTTCCAGCAGGGTGAAAGCGGCTCGCTTGCCGGCTCGGACGGCGGGAGGGGGGGAGAACATCGCTTGACAGAGTAGATGCCGGCTTTTGCAGCGTCAACGCCGCGGCAGGCGCACTGCGCGTTATGACGGCCGGTTTCGGATGTTTTTGCCTAGGTGTTAACAGTCCACCACCAGGGGGAGGTTTCGGCCTTTCAGAACAGCCGAAACTGTGGTACAAACTTCCGCTACCCCCGGCCCGCGCAATCCCCGTTTTGCGTGGGCTTTCCCCCATGAAGCAGCGTTGCCATTTCCGGTCTTGGATTGTCGTCCTCGCGTTGATTTTTCACGCGGTTTTCTGCGCGGCGACCCTGCGGGCGGAGACGATGCTCCAGTACTTCAACACCAGTTGGAAGGAGATCACCGCCAAGGTACCCGAACTGGCCGAGGCGGGCTACGACTCGATCTGGATCCCCCCGCCGACCAAGGGCGGCGGCGCGCTGTCCGTCGGTTACGATCTGTTTGACCCCTTCGACCTCGGCAGCAAGGACCAGAAAGGCACGGTTGCCACCTACTACGGCACGGAGGCCGATCTCCTGCGGCTCGTCGAAACCGCGCACCGCTTCGGCATCCGCGTCTACCTGGACAACGTCATGAACCATCGCGGGTTCGACGTGCCGGGCTACGACGCGAACACGCCCATCGACTTCTATCCCGGCATGCTGCCGGAGGATTTTCACCTCCAGGTCACCGCCGGCGGCTTCTACCGCAACTGGCCCGGCATCAGCGACTACGGCGACCAGTGGCAGGTGTGGAACCTGAGCACGTCCAACCTCATGGACATCGCCCAGGAGCCGGGCACCGTGAACAACAACTTCGGCACCACCGAGGGCAGCACGCACCCGAAGATCAAGTTCATCCGCCACCCGAACAATCCCGAGTACTACTGCTACCAGCCCGACGGCACCTACGTCGGCTTCGGCCCGAACAACGGCCTGACCACGGCGATCCTCGCGGCGAACCCGGACTTCTACGGCGAGTACGTGCAGGACTACCTTTCCCGTGCGGCGCGCTGGGAGATCGACCGCACCCACGCCGACGGCCTGCGGCTCGACGCGGTCAAGCACATCCGCGACGACTTCTTCGGCGCGGAGTACGGCAGCGACAAGAACTCGTCGTCTTACGGCTACCTGGGGCAGGTGTCGCAGCAGTTCAAGCTGACGCGCGGCTTCAGCGACACCAACTACCGCGACACCACCTTCAACACCGAGTTGCCGCGCGATGATGCGATGTTCTTCGGCGAGCACCTCGGCGGCACCCCGCAGCAACCCTACATCGACGCCGGCATGCGCCTGCTCGACAACGATCTCAGCTCCGCGCTCAACAGCATCCTCGGCACGGGTTCCCTCAGCGGCCTCGACTCCGACGGCGCGGACGGTATCCCGGGCGGCTCGGGCGTGTCGGTGGCCTACGCGCAGAGCGCCGACAACGGCTACGCGCTCAAGCGCCAGCTCCAGCACGCCTTTTTGCTCACGCGCGCGGGCCTGCCGGTCGTCTACACGGACGGCTACCATCTCGCCGGCACGCTCGGCCAGATCGGCAAGCCGTTCCCGGCCAACGCGTACACGAACTTCCTCGGTCAGTTCGGCGACGGCCGCTTGCCGAACCTGCTCTACATTCACAACCAGTTCGCGCGCGGCAGCCAGATCCCGAAGTGGAGCGACCAGAACGTGCTCGCCTTCGAGCGCCAGGACAAGCGCGAGAACGGCAGCATGAGCGACGCCGACGGCACGACGCTGCTGTTCCTGATGAACTGCGACAGCTCCAACGGCGAGGGCGGCCGGGCGATCACGACGACGTTCCCGGCGGGCAGTTATCTCTACCAATACGCCACCGGGTCGGCCGACAGCGGCGACACGATGTCGAACTTCTACTACACCGTGCCCGCCGACGGGCAGGTGAGCGACCTCGTCATCCCGAAGGGCGGCTACTTCGCGTTCTCCTGGCGCACGCCGGAGCAGCCGAGCATCAACACGAACGTGCCGGCCATCACCATTCTCCAAAACGGCCAAGCCACGCCGACGCTGACCTACCAGCGCAAGGACGGCCCGGATGGCGACCCCGCGTTCAACCCCTACGGCCTGCCTGACGCGAACACGACCGACTACGCCTATTCCTACACCGTGCCGCGCGTCACCGACGGCACGAACCTCGCCTTCCTCGCCCGCGCGGACGGCTCCGCCGAGAACATCCTGATGGAACTCGACGGCGGGATCGACATCAACTCGCAGATGAAACTCGGGCCGCAGTCCGGCGATCTGCGCGACCACCCGCCGGCGCTCTCGACGGACGTGTTCCTGGGTTACGAGCAGATGGGATTCGTCCAACGCACGTGCGAGAAGTTCGCGGCCGAGGACACGGCGCGCAACGTCATCGGCTCCGTCGGCGCGGAGACCTACCAGGCGACGATCGGCACGGCCGGCTTCACGGTCAACCCGGGCAGCGGCACAAACGCCAGCACGAGCACCGCCGCCTACGCGTACCACAATCCATCTGGCACGGCTCTCGATGGCCAGAGCGGCGCGACGCTCCAGTTCTACCCCGCCCCGGAAAACGCCGCCGGCAACGCCGTGACCGTGTGGCTGAAGACCGGCTATGAGGGCCAAGTCAACACAGCCTACCTCTACTACACGACCGACGGTGCGACCTACCCCGAGGGATCGGGCGGCACGCCGGGCAACACCGCTACGCAGGTCGTCCAACTCCTCTACCAGCAGCACGGCAGCAACGACGGCAGCAACGTCACCGACTGGTGGAGCGGCAAGCTGCCCGCGCTGCCGGTCGGCACCATGCTGCGCTACAAGATCGGCACGTACGTCAGCAACGCCGCGAGCGTCTTCCCGAGCAGCGCGGCCAACGTTGCGCTCAAGAAGCTGATGGAAACGCGGTTCCAGATCACGAACTTCAACGCGACCACGACGACCTTCCATCCGCACAACGACTACGGCCTGACCCAGACCGGTCTCAGCGAGGGTTTCCACGTCCTGCGCACGCGCCAGTTCCTCAACCGCAACGGCCGCGCGTCGATCTACAACACGAGCGTCCAGACGTTTTACTACGACGCCTCGCCGCCGGCTGGGTCCATCGTCTACCCGGCCGCCGACGGCAACACGCTGACCGATTCCTCCTACGGCGTGGTCGTGCGCACCGACCCGACCGTGACCGAGGTCTGGTACAAGATCCTCGACGGCGACCCGACCAACGACGACGCCGTCACGACCGCCAACAACGGCAACGGCGTGTGGGTACAGGCCACCTCCCTGACCGCCAACCCGGCGGTGTCCAGTACCTACCCGAACGAGTGGAGGTTCAACTACGCCAACGTCCCGTCCAGCGGCACGGCGAAGATCCTTGTGCGTTTGCGCGAGCTGACCTCCTCGACGATGACCGCCGCCGACGCGAGCACCGATGGTTCCACGGACGCCGCCAACCACTGGACGACGCTCGTGCGCAACGTCAACACCGCCGGCCCGGCCGTGCGGATGTTCGTCGCGTACCCGAGTAGCGACGGCACCGTGGTGGGCAGCTCCTACGTGCTGAAGGTGTGGTTTAGCAAGTCGCTCGCCAACAACCTCTCGACCGCCGACCTCATCAAGCGCTTCGTCATCACCATCGCCAGCACCGCCTCCGGTTCGCCGACGAACGGGGTCGTGCAAGGACAGGCCAACTACTCGATCAATTACAACGTCACCAACGATTACGACGAGCTGGCCTACCAGTTGCCGAACCTTTACAACGGCAGCCCGGACTTCCTGCACACGATCACCGCGACCTACACGGCGACGGGTCAGCCGACGCTGACGGCCACGCGGCTGGTCAAGGCGTACCCGGTCACAGCGATCAAGGACAACATCGTCAACCCGCCCGAGTATGACGCGGACGGCCTGCCCTACGTCATCACCTTGCCCGACGTGGCGAACCCGACGGCGGCGCAGCGCGCGTACAACATCGAAGTCCAGACGGACGCCTCGGCCACGGGCGTCACGCTCGCCTTCACCAACGGCACGGGCACCACGACGCTCAACGCCGGCAGCCCGACGACCAACGGCACCGGCAAGACCTGGGATTTTACCTGGTCGGGCATCGCGGCGGGCTCCTACACGTTCGTCGCGACCGTCTCCACGCCCGGGGGCACAGCGACCGCCTCGCGCGACGCGACGGTCGTCTTCCGGCAGGTCGTCACGGCGACGGCGGGCAAGCTCGACAATGACGACGACGGCATCCCCGACGACGTCGAAACGACGGCCGTCGCACTGCCGACGACCTCCTCCGACTCGTGGACGAACGACGACGTGCACCGCTACATCATCTCGGGCAAGACGAACCCGCTCAGCCCCGACACCGA
>CAXTMD010000100.1:10521-12310 GCA_964245035.1 uncultured Chthoniobacterales bacterium | reverse complement strand
CGTCACGATCTACGCCAACACGGTCGTGCTCGGCGCGGACACGCACGTCGGCAGCGGCACCACGGTGGGTGGCAACGTGTTCCTGACGCAGAGCGTGCCGCGCGACTCGCTGGTCATCTACGAGGAGACACAACTCAAGATCATCACGAAGAAGAGCCGTCCGTCCGCCGCCGATGCCGCTCCCGGCGAGACTTTGTTTTACGACATCTGAATGTCTGGACATCCGCAGCCGGCCGATTTTACATGGGCGCGCATCCCATGAACCTCGCGTCTTTCCTCCTCGGCCCGTCGTGCTGTGCCCTCCTGCTCCTCGCCAGCACCGGTTGCAAGGTCAACCCCTTTGCCAACCTCGGCACCGGCACGCACCTGGATGCCCCGACCAACCATCCGCATGATCCCAACCCGACCCGCGAGCGCCCGATGGTCGTTGAGGTCACGACGGATGCGGACGGCAACGTGGCCAGCATCACCTTCCAGCGCAGCAGCGGCAAGGAGGGCATCGACGGCTACGTCGCGGAGACGATCCGGCAGAACTGGCCGCGCCAGCCATCTATGCGGACCGTGGCGTCGCTGAGCTACTCGACGGAGAAAGGGTTTTCGACCCCGAAGATCCTCTCGTCCACGCCGCTCGGCTGAAGCGGTCAGTTCTGGCTGACCGCCACGCGTGCGAACCGGACCGGCGCGGCCGCGCCGACAGTGACCGTGTCGGTGACCTTCACCCGCTCCCAGCGCTCGTTGATGGCGGTCACGCTCTCCGTGCCGCCCGCCTGCCAGGGACCACCCGCGACAGGGGCAAACTGCGTCTGGTACGTCAGCCCCGCGCCGCTGCCGGCGGTGCGGCGCACGTACTCCACCGTCAGGCTGCGGTGGGTGGCGTCGGTCTGTTCGAGCCGGATCAAGGGCAGGCCGCGCAGCCCCGTGCCGGCGGTCATCACGGCCGGTTCCGGGAACGTCGGGTCGAGGTTGAAGGCAAACTCCAGGAGGTTGGAAACGCCGTCGCCGTCCGGGTCGGCGTTGGGGCCGCTGACCGTGGCGTCGGCGATCTGCTCCGGTGTGAAGTAAGCGTGCTGCCACGCCGCGAAGTTTTCCGTCGGCAGGGTGCCGATGTTGCCGACCACGCCCCGGATCCAGTCCAGGCGCGCGGAGACCTGCGTGTCGTAGAAGGAAGTCGGCACGTTGGCGCCGCCGGTGATCAGCGAAAACGACTGGTCGTCGTTTTGCGTGTAGTAGCCCCGGGCGTCGAAAATCGCGGCGGTGAACTGGGTGTTCGGGTCCGGTTTGGTGAAGAGGTCGTCCACGGCGTAGTTGATGCCGGCCAGCCGCCACAGCCCGTTTTGGAGGATGAACAGCCCGCCACCCGAGTCCCCGACCGACAGGTGCGCCTCGCCGGGCAGGCCGGGGGAGTCGAAGGCCACCTGCAAAAAACTCCAGTTGGCGGAGCCGCTCGGGGTGACGACCGTGACGACGTTGCGTCCCCAGCGTTCGACGGAGTCACTACCACCCCAGGCCCAGCCGCGGGCGGTGCCGCCCAAGTCGATCTCCCCGCCGCGCTGGGTGCCGCGGCCGTGGACGCGCACTTCCTGGCCGGCTTCCGAGTTCGCCGTGCTGCCGGGCTGGTAGACCGGCGCGTACGTGGGGAAGGCTTTGTCCACCTCCCAGATTTGCAGGTCGGTGTCCGGGTCCGGGTGGACGGCCGTGGTCGTGTACACGTCGCCGTGGAAGACTAGGGTGTCGCCGACCGACCCGCCGATGTGCTTGGCGGTCAGGAAAAAATGCAGCGCGATGGGGG
>CAXTMD010000100.1:0-10511 GCA_964245035.1 uncultured Chthoniobacterales bacterium | reverse complement strand
AGCCGCTGTTGTCGCCCGGCGTGGACGCGTAGAGCGAGGGATCGCCGGTGTCCAGATGGATGACGCCGGGGCTGACGCCTGTGCCGGAGCACAGGAGCGCTGCCGCCAGGGAGAGGCGGCGCGACCACGCGGCATGGATAGCTCTGCGTTTCACGGACTTTCTTACTGAAGCAGTTTGAGAGCCAGGCGCAAACGCTGCTGGTTGTAGGGCAGGCGCTCCGCCTGCCAAGTTACGGGAAGTTGATGGCTCGTTGCACGTCTCCCCCTCGTCTGTTCCCAAATCACGTCCCGTCACGCGGCAGGCGGAGCGAGGGTCTCTACAATCGTCCGCGTTGGTGGTAGAATTGCACGCGGTTCTGCACCGTGCGGATGTAAGCGCGCGTGTCGGCGATGTCGATCTTGGCCTCCAGTTCCTGGCTGGAGACGCCCGGGGTCGGCTGGCCGGAGTCGTGCCCGCTCTCACGCTCGCCGGTCCAGCGCACCACGCGGCTGCGGCCGGCGTTGTACTCCGCCAGCGCGAAGGGCAGGGGATCGTCCTTGCCCACGTAGCGGTGCAGGGCGCGGGCGAGCAGCCAGGTGCCGGCCTCGATGTTGGTCTTCGGATCGAAAAGATCTTTGGGCGCGAAGTCCGCCACCTTCTCGCCCTTGGTCCACTCGCGCGCGGCGGCTTCGGTGATCTGCATCAGGCCGCGCTCGCCCTCGCCGCCGACCTTCCCGGGCCGAAAGCGGCTCTCGCGCCAGACCACGGCTTTGACGATCATCGGATCAACCCCATGCCGTCCGGCAACCTCCTCGATGATGCTGTCGTAGCGGTGGAACCGCTCGCGGAAAACGGTCTCGTACGCGCTGTAAACCGGGTCAGGGTTTCGCAGCCACCACCAACCGGCCGCCGCGGCGGCGACCAGCAGGACGCTCAGGAAAAGGAGGAAAATCAGCCGGAGGGCTCGGAACATGGTGGCTCAGCAACTTACCATGTTCGCCGCCCGGGGGAAGCGCGGGCGCAAAAATTAGAGCCCCATGTTGCTCAGGGCGTTCATGGCACCCTCCAAGACGGAGGTGATCTGCGGGTGCGCGCCCTCGAAGCCCGCCACGAGTGTTTGCAAGCGTTCCTGCAACCGCTGGCGCTCCTCGGGGGCGACGGTTTCTCCGGCCGACTCGGAACGGGCCAGCAGACGTTCGATCTCCGTTTGCAAGTCGAACAACTCGGTCCGGCGCGTGTCGTCCATGCCGTTGGGCGGCAGGCGGGACAGTTCGCCGCGGAGTTCAGTCAGCATCGCGCGCAGGCGGGAGGTTTCGTTGTTGGGCATGGCCTCGGGGCGTGTTTACTTCTTCGGTTTGCCGGCCGTGCGCCGGGCGTGCTCGGCGTCGATCAACTCGCCGATGGTTTTCTGCGAGTCGGCGGACGGCGCGCCCTTGCCCTTGCCACGACGGCCATCGGCGAGGCGCTGGCGTGCGCTGGCGAGGTCGGCGCGTTCCTCGGGGCTGAGTTGACCGGCCAACCAGCGGTCGGCCCAGCCGTCGGGACCGGCCTTCTGAAGTTGTTCGTAGGTCATGTGCTTGACCAGCGGCGGGTTGGGTTCGAGCACGGCGAGCACGGGATCGGTCAGCGTGCCAAACGCCCCGGGTAGCGGGCCGGCTTCGGACTGTTCCTCCAGGTTGCCGTGAGCGGCCACCGGCAGCAGGCGCGCAGCCACCTCGCCCTCGCGGGCCATCCGCTCGCTCGTGCTCACGACCTGGCCATTGGAGCGCAGCGCCAGCCGTCGGCCGGTGAGCGAACCCTCAGCGTTGTAGTGGTACACGGCTAGGGCCGGCGCGCTGCCGAAGCTCCAGCCCACGATCAGCCGGCCGTCGCCGGACAGCACGCCCAGCCCCTTGTAGAGCACCGAGTGGCCCAGCAGGAACGTCAGCAGGTAGTCGCTGCCCTTGGCGACGACCTCCACCGTGCCGACGAAGCTGCCGACGCCCGGCCGTTTGCAGGTCAGCGAGTGCGTGCCGACGAGCGTCGAGCCGGCGTCAAAGGAGATGTCGCCCACGTTGGACGCGCCGTCGATGCTCGTGACCCAGCGGCCCTGCCACTGCGAATCGTTCTTGCCGCGATGGTACACCGCGACGCCGTAAGCTCCCCCGCCGGTGGAAAGTGAAACGCCGAGCAGTTCGTGGTCGTCGAGCAGCCCCAGGCCGTGCAGCGAGCGGTACTCGCCGGCCAGCTGCCAGTCCATCTCGTAGGCGTTCTTGCGGGCGGAGATGCTCACCGCGCCGCCGTAGACTTCCTGGTCGTTCTCGTTCGTGGCCATGACGTAGCGGCCGGAAGGCTCGGCGGAGGACGCCGCAGGCAGCAGGTAGCCTGCGAAAGCGCAGAGGCTGAGGCCGAAAACACACCAGGCGAAAATCCGGCGCATTGCCATGCCTTGCAGATTGCCCTTCTGAGTCTCCATGTTTACCAACATAGCACAAACGATGCTCGCTCCGGGAACGTGCTCCGCGGTGCGGCTTCCGGACCTTGGCCTTCTGCTTTCTGCATTGCTTTTAGGGAGCTAGCCGCTCGAGCTTCCATCCTCCGACGCCCTCCGCCCGGGTGTATTCAAAACGATCATGGAGCCGGTTGGAGCGGCCCTGCCAGAACTCGATCCGTCCCGGCCGCACCCGGTAGCCGCCCCAGAAAGGCGGCAACGGCACCTCGCCCTCCTCCGCGCCGAACCGCTCGCGGACCCGGGCGAGGTCGGCCTCCAGCGCCTCGCGCGATGCCACCGGCCGGCTCTGGCCGCTCGTCCAGGCCGCCAGCCGACTCTCGCGCGGACGGGAGGCAAAGTAACGCGCGGCCTCCTCGCCGCCGACCCGTTCGACGGACCCGCTCACGAGCACCTGACGCTCCATCGCCAGCCAGGGGAAAAGCAGCGACGCCACCGGGTTTTCGGCCAGCGCCGCGCCCTTGCGGCTCTCAAAATTGCTGTAGAACACGAACCCGGCGTCGCTCAGCCCCTTGAGGAGAACGGTGCGCACCCGCGGCACGCCGTCGGTCCCGGCCGTGGCGAGGCTCATGGCGGTCGGTTCGACGACCCCGGCCGCGGTGGCTTCCTCCATCCAGCGGTTGAACTGCGCGATGGGATCGTCCGCGAGGTCGGCCCGGTGCAGTTGGCCGCGCCGGTAGTCCGTGCGGATGTCGGCGAGGTTGAGGGAGCTGTCGGTCACGCTCATTCGTCGTGGTCGGTGCCCGGCTTGACGGGAGCAGGCTGGCGCTTCATTTCCGCGCGCCGCATCGGCATGGCGTCGATGACCTCGTAGAGCGCGCCCGCCTTGACTGGCTTGGCCACGCGGTAGGCATCGTGACCATCTTTGCCGAGCAGCACGACCGCGAACGCCTTTGCGTCCACGCCGTACCGCTTTCCCAACGCGGCGGGCGTGTCGCCGGCGGCTTTCCTGGTGTCCGCCAGCACGGGCACGACGACGAGTTGGCGTTCGTCAAAACCGGCCTTCTCACCCTGCCAGAGCTTGCCCTGCTCGACGTAGGCGGCGTCTTTGTCCGAAGGGGCAAACACGAGCAGGACACGGCTTTTGTCCTTGTACGAGGCGAGGGGCTTGTCGGCCGCGCCGCCGTCCTGCTGCGCAGAGGCGGCGAAAGGGAAAACGGTCAGGCTCATGGCGAGAAGCGCGCGGGCGAAGAAAGGAAGGGGAAACATGCGGCGGTTGCCCCTCTGATTCGTGCAAGCGCCGCGAACGGACGGGCGGCCACCGGAAATCGCCCGCTTTCCAAAGGGTTCGTTCAAGATTAAAGTGGCGACGTCGTGCTCCTCTGGAACTTCGTGTCGATCCTTGCGGGAACGGCGATGGTCCTCGTTGTCCTCTGGGAGGCGTTCGAGACCATCGTCCTGCCCCGCACCGCCACGCGCCGGTTCCGGTTCACGCGGGGCTTCTTCCGGACGATCTGGCTGCCCTGGGTGGCCGTCGGGCACCGGATTTCCGCCGGGCCCAACCGCGAGCGTTACCTCGGGCTGTTCGGGCCGCTGTTCATCCTGGTGCTCATCGCCTGCTGGGCGGTGGGTTTGGTGGTGGGTTTCGGCCTCGTGCATTGGGGGTTGCTGGCGGGGCCGCACGGGTTCGGCGAACTGGAGACGAGCGTGTACTACAGCGGCACGACGTTTTTCACCCTCGGCCTGGGCGACGTGAAGGCGGAAACCTCGGCGGCGCGCTTTGCCACGGTCCTGGAAACGGGGCTGGGATTCGGGTTTCTGGCGAGCATCATCAGCTACCTGCCGGTCATCTACGCGGCGTTCTCGCGGCGGGAAACGACCATCCTGCGTCTGGACGTGCGCGCGGGTTCGCCGCCCAGCGCGGCCGAGCTTTTGCGCCAGCACGGCCACCGCGGTGACGCGCGCGACCTCGACGCGCTGCTGCTCGACTTCGAGAAGTGGGCGGCCGAGGTCCTGGAAAGCCACCTGTCCTACCCGATCTTGTGTTTCTACCGTTCGCAGCACCGCGACCAGTCGTGGCTGGCGGCGATGACCACGATCCTCGACACCTGCGCGCTGCTGCTGGTGGGCATCGAAGGGGTCGAGCCTCGGCAGGCGCCGATGACCTTCGCGATGGCGCGGCGTGCGCTCATCGACATCGCGCACATCTTCCAGGTGCCTCCCGAGGGCGCGCCGGAGTCGCCCGACCGTCTGGCCGGCGGCGAACTGACCCGGTTGCGGGACCTCCTGCAAGCCGACGCCCGGCTGCTCTCGGGGGTGGACGCCAACGAAAAGCTGCGCCGCCTGCGTGCGACGTACGAACCGACCGCGCATGGGTTGTCGGATTACTTGCTCATGCCGCTGCCACCGTGGTTGCCGCCCGCCGAGGTTGGCAGCGACCCGACGAGCGCTGCCGAGCAGCTCCTCGACACGCAGGGGGCAACGGATGTCTCTACCGTTTGAGGCCGCGCAGCGACGTCCAAACCGACAGGTAGGGGCGGCTCTCCGAGCCGTCCGTAAAGTTTTCTGGCAGGCGTTGTACCCGCAAGACGTTTCCCAATCCAATCTACGGACGGCTCGGAGAGCCGCCCCTACCTGTCGGTTTGGATCGCCCGCGGCGAAAAGCTTCCATCCGCGACATTCCCCTCGTCAAAGTAGTCCACGCCACCGTAGTGGGTCACTTGCAAGTATTGGTGCCAGTCTGCCTGGCCGGCTTCCACCCGCTCGGTGCGCGGCGCCGCGGGCGCATCGCCGGCCGGTTCGACCAGCGCCTCCGCGAGCACCCGGCCATCCATGCCGGGAGCGACCGCCAAGCCGAGCAGATGGGCAACCGTCGGCGCGAGATCGACGTTGCCGCTGGGCAACTCGTCGCGCCAGCCCTTCTTGAAATCGGGTCCGCAGGCCACCAGCGTGTTGTGCATGTCGTAACGGCTGAGCGTGGCGTGAGTGCCCTGTCCGGGTTTGCGCCCGCCGTCGCTGACCACCTCGCCGGGGAAGCCAGCGGCGTTTTTGTCGTCGTTCCAGCGGAACGCGACGGCGATGTCGGGGGCGTCCGGGGAGTCGAGGTGCGCCGCGCTCAGCGCGAAGGTGCCCGGCAGCGCGTCGCGGGTGAAGATCACCCCGGCAAAGTCGCTGCTTTGCAGAAAGGCCGTGGCACGCCGGATCGTCTCGGCATCGTGCCCGGCCACGTACAGGTAGACGGTGCCGCCGAGGCCGTTGACGAGGATGTCGCCGGACTGGGGAGGTTCTTTGTACTCGCGGCCGGCGTGGAACCCGGCGTCCACGAGCTGCTGCGCGAGGTCGATCCGGCGTCCGATGGTCGAAAACCCGTGGTCCGACACCACGAGCACGTCGGTGTCAGTCTGGAGACGCTCGGTGCCGAGCGCCTCGAGGACCTGCGCGAGGTCGGCGTCCACGCCGGTCAGGGCGCGCTCGGCCTGCGGCGAGGCGGGGCCGAACTGGTGCTGCGTGTAGTCGGGATCGCTCATCCAGAGCACGGAGAACTCCGGGAAAACTTTCGGGTGCTGGGGCCAGAGCCAGCGAGTCAGCGCGTTCGTGGTCCACGCGTCCTGCGCGGTGTTGGGGAAGTGGATCTCCTCCGGGAAAGAAGCAAGCTCCGGGTCGCCGCCGCGTGCGGCGAGGTCGGACGGCAGGAAGTGGCCGCCGTACACCACCACGGATTGAGCCGTGTCTGGGGCGTCCGGACGCTCGCGGCGGTCAAAAAGCGCGGCGACGGGCTTGGTGCCCGCCACGACGGTGCGCCGGCCGGCGGCCTGGAGGAGTTCCGGCAGCGTGGGAACAGGCAGGTACTTGCCGCCGGTCAGCTCGTCGCCGCGGCGGATCGTGGCCATGCTCTCCATGGCCACGGGCTTGAGCGCGTTGATGGCGGGCCGGTATTCGAGATTGCCGATGATGCCGCTGCGGCCGGGATAGCGTCCGGTGGCGAGCGTCGTGCCGTTGACCTCGGTCATGCTCGGGTAAACGGGATGGTGCCGGGTGAAGAAGACGCCCTCGCGCGCCAACCGGGCAAGGGTGGGAGTGGCCTCGTCACTGATCGAGTCCGGCCGCAGGCCGTCCCACACCATGAGCACGACGCGGCGGGCAGGCTTGACCGTAGGAGTTTGGCCATGCACGGCCGGTGGCAAGAGGACGCAGGCGGCCAGCAGCAGCAGACGGAACAAAGCGGCGGGCGCGGGGAGGGGAGCCGGAAGGTTCATGCAAAAATGGCGCAGAGAAGTGAACCCGGCCGGGGAGGTTCGGCAAGCGCTGGCTCGGTGACGACTCCGACGCCGAGGGTCCTCGAATCCGAAACAGACAGCGTTTCCTTCACGGTGCCTTTGCCTCGACCGCCCGGGTCGACGCAGGAAGCGACGCCAGCAGTTCCGCCACGGCTTGGCGCACCGGTGCGAGGTCCAGGTCGGGGTGGATCGCCTCGTCGTGCATCTGCTGTGAAAGTTCGTCCAGCCCGAACAAGGCCCGCAGGAACCGCGGGTAAACCAGCCGACCGAGCAGGCGCTCCGCCGCCTGCCCCGCTGCCGGGGCCGACAAACCGAGGGTCGTCCGGAGGTACGCGCACAGGCGTTCCTGAGCCGGGGAAAAGAGCACGTCAAAGTACCGGGCCGCCCCCTCCGGGAACCGTGCCGCTTCCGCCACGATCACGCGGCACATGCGGACCGCCGACGCGTACAGCAGGATCTCCAGGAACCGGCCGCAAAACTCCGTCAACGCCGCGGTCGGGTCGTCCCCGTACTCGCCGGGCGTCTTGAGCTTGTCCAAGGAAAGCCCGCGCACCAGTTCGACGACTGCCAGATACAACTTCTCCTTGTTCTCGAAATGGGCGTAGAGCGTGCGTTTGGAGGTCTCGGCTCGGGCGGCGATCAGGTCCATCGAAGCACGCTCGAAGCCGAGGTCCAGGAAGACGGTCTTCGCCGTCCAGAGGATGTGCTCCCGGAGTTGATCGCCACGCCTAGCCATGGTCTGTCTTCACTAGTTGCAAAGTAAACGGTACGGTATAGTTTACTTAATGGTCACGGTCACTACTCCCACCGGCAAAATTGGTTCACAAGTCATTCAACATCTGCTGGCCGCAGGCGAGGCGGTGCGCGTCATCGCCCGCGACCCTGCCAAGCTCGCCCCGGAGGTTCAGGGCAAAGTCGAGGTCGTGCAAGGCTCGTCCGACGACCCGGCGGCGATGAATCAGGCCCTCCGCGGCGCGGAGAGCCTTTTCTGGGTCACCCCGCCCTCGTTCGGCACGGACGACAACACGGCATATTACCTCCGGCTCGCCCGGGCAGCCTGTCGGGCGCTCCAGGAACAAGGCGTCCGGCGCGTGGTGGCGGTCGGCAACCTGGGCCGGGGATTGCCGATGGCGGCGCACGCGGGGCAGTGTACCTCCGGCATCGCGATGGAGGAAGAATTCGAGCGCACCGGCCTCGACCTCCGCGTGCTCCGGTGCCCGGGTTTTATGGAGAACATGCTCATGCAACTCCAGCCGCTCAAGGAGCGAGGGATGTACTTTTTGCCGCGCCGCCCGGACTTGAAGGCGCCCCAGGCCGCCACGCGCGACATCGCCGCCAGCGGAGCCAGGCTCCTGCTCGACCGGACGTGGACGGGGCAGGAAGGGGTGGGCGTGCTCGGACCGGAGGACCTTTCCTTCGACGACATGGCCGTGATCATGACGGAGGTCCTCGGCCGGCCGATCCGCTATCAGCAGATCCCCGCCGAGGCGTACAAGGCGCAACTGAGGCAGTTCGGCGCGAGCGAAGCAGCGGCCGATGGGTTGGTGGAGATGTTCGCCGCCAAGGACCAGGGCCTCGACAACGGCGAGGTGCGCACCCCCGAGAACACGACGCCGACCTCCTTCCGGCAGTGGTGCGAGGAGGTGCTCAAGCCAGCCTTCGCGGGCTGAGTACCTGAGGCACTACGCAACCTGTAGGGTAGGCGCTCCGCCTGCCGCGTTTCGGGACATGGGTTGGGAACCGACGGAAGCGGGAAGCGTGCAAAGACAGCCGGTTCCCCGTAACTCGGCAGGCGGGGCGCCTGCCCTGCAATTCAGCGGAGCGCTTGTTAGCCCTGATTGGCCGGGCAGCGCGCGGGGTCACTCCGTGATGATGTCCTTGTAGGTGCCGCCAGCCGGGATCATCGGCAGCACGTGCTCGGTGTAGGGCGTCATCACGTCGAGCACGTAGACCTCCTCCGAGGCCAGCATCCGCTCCATCGCCGCGCGCAGGTCTTCCTTGCGGGTGACCCGCTCGCAGCGCACGCCGAAGCCCTCGCAAATCTTGACGTAGTCGGGATAGATCACGCCGGGCTGCTTGGGATCGGCCAGGAACGTGTGGCCGCGGTTGCTCTTGTAGAAACGGTCTTCCCACTGCACCACCATGCCGAGGTGTTGGTTATTAAGGATGATGGCCTTGGCGGCGATGCCTTCGACCTTCGCGCAGGCGAGTTCCTGCACGTTCATCAAAAACGACCCGTCGCCGTCGATGTCCACCACCTGCCGGTCGGGACAGGCCACCTTCGCCCCCATCGCCGACGGAAAACCGAACCCCATCGCCCCCAGGCCCGCCGACGTGATGAAGGAGCGTGGCCGGTCGAAGTTGCAGAACTGTCCCGCCCACATCTGGTGTTGACCCACGCCGGTGGTCACGATGGCCTCTCCCTTCGTCAACTCGCCGAGGAGCTGGATCGCGTGCTGCGGCTGGATCAGGTCGCTGGCGTCCTTGAAGCGCAGGGGATATTTGGCTTTCCACGCCTGGATGGTGGCGTACCATTCCGGGTAACGGCCGTGCTCGCCGTCTGGCGTGCGTTCCCAGCCGGCGGCGACGAGCAGTTCGTTGAGCCGTCGCAAGGCCACCTTCACGTCGGCGATGATGGGCAGCTTGACGACCTTGTTTTTGTTGATCTCGCTGGCGTCGATGTCCACGTGGACAATCGTGCCGTGCTTGGCGAACTCCTCGACCTTGCCCGTCACCCGGTCGTCGAAGCGCACGCCCATGGCCAGCAGCACGTCGGACTCGTTGACGGCGTTGTTGGCGTACACGGTGCCGTGCATCCCGAGCCACTTGAGAGAGAGCGGGTGGTTCTCCGGAAAACAGCCGATGCCCATGAGCGTCGTCGCCACCGGGATCTGCGTGCGCTCGACAAACTCCATTAACTCCGCCGAAGCGCCCGACGAGATGATGCCGCCGCCGACGTAGAGCATCGGCTTCTTCGCGCTGCCGATGAGGCCGATCAGTTCATTGAGCGCGACCTCGTCGGGGGCGGGTTCGGCCTCGTCGTAGCCGCGCAGGTTGACCCGCGCCGGGTAGATGGGCTGCGCCCGCTGCTGCTGGATGTTTTTGGGCAGGTCGATGAGCACCGGCCCCGGCCGGCCGCTCTGCGCGATGTGGAAAGCTTCTTTGACGATGCGCGGGATGTCGTTGATGTCCCACACGAGGTAGGAGTGCTTGACGATGGGCAGCGTCATGCCGAACACGTCCGTCTCCTGGAACGCCCCGCGCCCGATCATCCACTGCGGCACCTGGCCGGTGATGGCGACGAGCGGCACGCTGTCCATGTAGGCGTCGGCGATGCCGGAGACGAGGTTGGTCGCCCCCGGGCCGCTGGTGGCCATGCAGACGCCGGCGCGGCCGGTGGCACGCGCGTAGCCTTCCGCCGCGAAGACGCCGCCCTGTTCGTGGCGCGGCAGGATCGTGCGGATCTTGGCGGACTTGGTGAGCGCCTGGTGGATGGGCATGCTCGCCCCGCCGGGGTAGGCGAAGATCGTGTCCACGCCCTCGCGCTCCAGACAGGCCACTAGAATCTCCGCGCCATCCATGACCGGGCCGCGTTCGGGCGCGGCGTGGGTGTTGGTGTCGGGAGTGGTGGCGGTCGGGTTCTGGGTCATGCGGGAGAAAATTGCGGGACGGACAGATTAGGGGAAGCCGCGGTGCGAGACAAGGCGAAAAGGCCTCGCGCAAAGTCCGCAAAGCCGCAAAGGAAGCAGCCAAAAAGTTTGTACCATACTTCTTCTGTCCCGTTTCGGCGTTGCGGACATTTCGCGGGGTTTGTCCCGCTGGAGAC